>JAQVXR010000120.1 GCA_028709045.1 Desulfitobacteriaceae bacterium
TGCTATAATGAGTAATAGATTGTTTTGTTTTGGTTTTGAAGGAAATGTTTTAGGAAGTGACCAAATGAATCAATATACACCCTACCAGTCTTGCTATTTTCAAGAGCAGTTAACATTAAGACGTCCAAGTAATAACGGGAGTATAGTCCCGGCCTTAGCCGGAGCCAGGGTTGACTTAAACCCACATCAAGTAGATGCGGCTATTTTTGCCTTTCAGTCACCGTTAACCAGCGGAGCATTACTTGCTGATGAAGTTGGACTCGGTAAAACAATAGAAGCGGGTATATGTATAGCTCAATATTGGGCAGAGCACAAGCGTAAGATTCTACTCATTGTACCTGCATCTCTTAGGAACCAGTGGCTTGCCGAACTGGATGAAAAATTCTATATTAAGTCGATTATTCTTGAGAGTAAGAACTTCAACCAAATGAAAAAACGAGGCATTCGTAATCCGTTTGAACAAAAGGATCGAGTTGTGATTTGTTCATATAATTTTGCTGCCGGAAAGCAAATGGAAGTCCATAACATTGCCTGGGACTTAACCATTATGGATGAGGCCCATAGGCTAAGAAATGTTTACAAACCCAGTAATGTAATTGGGAATAAGCTGAAAACAGCTTTGGAAGGAAAACGCAAGTTACTTTTGACGGCTACCCCCCTCCAGAATAATTTGATGGAGCTTTATGGGTTGGTCAGTATTATAGATGATCGTGTTTTTAGCGATCCAAAAACCTTTCGGGAGAAATATGTTAATGTTGATAACGAAGAAGCCAGGAATGTATTCCTGAAAGCACGGATAAAGCAATTTTGCAAACGTACATTAAGAAAACAGGTTACTGAATATGTACCATATACCCAACGAACTGCAATCTTAGAGGAATATACACCCTCTCCGGAGGAAGAAAAGCTATATAATGATGTATCTGAATATCTTCGTTCTTCAACCTTATATGCCCTCCCCAACAGTCAGCGCAGCTTAATGACAATGATACTCAGGAAGTTATTAGCTTCTTCGTCCTTCGCAATTTCGGGTACATTGGACTCACTAATTCATCGCTTGGAACAATTGCTTCAAGGTGTTGATGAAAAATTAAATTTGGACGACTATGATTCCTTTGAAGAATTATTGGAGGAATTTGAGACAAGTCCTGATGACATAAAAAGAGATATCATTAAAGAGCGCCAGGGCATAAGCACGGAGCTTGAACAATTAAAGCAATTCGCCAGTTTGGCAAAGAGTATTAAGACTAATGCCAAAGGACAGAATCTACTGCTTGCTTTAAAAAAAGGATTTGATGAAACAGAAAAGCGTGGTGGACAACGCAAAGCGGTTATATTTACAGAATCAAGGCGTACCCAGGAGTATCTTTACAATTTGCTTTCCGATAATGGCTATGCAGGGGAGATAGTATTTCTTAATGGTTCGAACTCAGATACTGGTTCCAAGCAGATTTATAAGGGATGGTTGGAGCGGCACAGGGGAGAAGATAGGATTTCTGGCTCAAGACAAGCGGACATGAAGGCTGCCATAATCGAAGAATTTAGAGATAGAGCCAGTATCCTTATCGGCACGGAAGCTGCAGCAGAGGGCATTAACTTGCAATTCTGCTCGTTGCTGGTGAATTATGATTTACCCTGGAATCCGCAGAGAATTGAGCAAAGAATCGGACGTTGCCATCGATATGGGCAAAAAAACGATGTCGTGGTGGTAAATTTCCTTAACAATAACAACGAAGCCGATAAACGGGTATACGAACTCTTGGATCAAAAATTTAAACTATTTAATGGATTATTCGGCTCTTCCGATGAAGTGCTGGGTAGCATAGAATCGGGTGTTGATTTTGAAAAGCGCATCGCTGATATTTATCAAAACTGTAAAACGGCAGCGCAAATAAAAGAAGCTTTTGATCAAATCCAAGAGGAATATAAAGACCGCATTGACGCTACCATGTCACATGCCCGACAAACCCTGCTGGAAAACTTTGATGAAGAAGTTGCCAGCAGGCTTAAGACTTGCGATGAAAATACCATGAAAAGCGTTGGGCAGTATGGGCAATGGCTGTATAATTTTGTATTATCTGAAGGCGGCGAAGCCAGTAAACCACTGGATGGAACCCGTCTTTATTACGATGGAAGCGAGCAATATAGTGGCGTTTATAATTTGAACTGGAAAGATAGCGAAGAAAGAAGAGAGCAGTTCCTGCGACGTGAACATCCATTATGCCAAAAACTAATTGAAAGATGTCAGGCGCGCCCGCTCTCGGTTAGCGAAGTGTTATTTGACTATACCAATTCAGGCAGAAAAATTAGTTATTTGGATGTGAAAGAGTGCAAGTCCGGCTGGCTAACGATAAGTAAACTGTCTAATGAAAGCTTTGAGACCGAGGAACACTTGCTGATTACCCCTTACTGTGATGATAATACCGAACTGCCCGAAGATATGGTTAACCGTATTATGGAATTGCCGGCCATTTGTACTGATAATAAGGATTTAAATATACCTGAGAACTTATATGTGTTATCAGGTCAAACAAAGGAAACAAAACTAAAAGAGATTGAAGAGCAAAATAAAAAATATTTTCTTGAGGAATGTGAGAAACTGGATGCCTGGAGCGAGGATAGAAAAAATGCTCTGCAGCAGGAACTCAAAGATATGGACAGGCTTATTAAGGATAAAAATAGGGAAGTAAGTTTATCTGCCAGTGATTGTTCGCTGGAGGAGTTAGTTGAAAAAAAGGCTGAGGTGCAAAGGCTAAAGAAAATGCGGGAACGAAAACGCCGCGAACTTTTTGATGAAGAAGATAAAATAGAGCTGGAGAACGAACGGCTGCAAGAGGAAATGCGCCGCCGTATGCGAGGCAATACAACAGTTGAACACATATTTACAATACGTTTCGAAATAGTGTAGGAGGATACGTTTATGACGCATAAGCAAAAACTGGAGCTAACCTGGATTGGCAAGGGAGATGAACCAAAGCTTGAACCCCGTATTTCATTATGGGATAAAGATAAATCCTACGGCGATGAAAACACGGAAAACATGTTAATTCATGGGGATAACCTGATGGCATTAAAAGCCTTGGAACAGGACTATGCAGGTAGAATCAAGTGCATTTACATAGACCCACCCTATAACACGGGTTCTGCGTTCGAGCATTACGACGATAATCTAGAACATTCTATATGGCTCGGACTCATGAAACCGAGACTTGAAATATTACACAAATTATTGAGCGAAGATGGCTTTATCTTTGTTCAGATCGATAACACTGAAATGGCATATCTTAAAATATTATTAGATGAAGTGTTCGGAAGAAAGAATTTTATTAACGATATAATATGGAAAAGAAAAGGTGGGAGCGTTAATCCAAGAAACAAACTTAACAACATGACAGATTACATTCTGTGGTACTCAAAAAGCAGTGCTGCCGCAGTAAAACCAGTGTACACATTGGATGATGAAGATACAAAGGCATACATTGAGAAACGCTTTAGAAATGTTGATGAACATGGCAGGCGATATCGGTTAAGTCCTATTATTAGCCCAACATACAGTGCAACACTTGTATATGATTATAAAGGATACACCCCCCCACCCAATGGATGGTCATTTTCTCGAACTACAATGGAACGATTTGAGAGGGAAGGACGATTGTATTTTCCTGCAAGTAAGAATCAAAGGATACAGCGAAAACAATTCTTGGATGAATATAAAGGCAGACCAATTGGCAATTTATGGACAGACATTAATGTCATCAACCCAATGTCAAGTGAACGCTTAGAATTTGTGGGACAGAAGCCTGAACGCCTGATCGAACGAGTACTTACCCTCGGTTCCAACCCTGGTGACCTCGTCCTAGACTCTTTTCTAGGCTCCGGCACCACCGCTGCTGTTGCCCACAAAATGAATCGCCGCTGGATAGGCATAGAGTTGGGCGACCACTGCTATACCCATTGTAAGCCAAGATTAGAAAAGGTTATTGATGGTGAACAGGGCGGTATTTCCAAGGCGGTAGGGTGGCAAGGCGGCGGTGGATTCAAGTTCTATGAGCTTGCTCCATCATTACTTAAGCAGGATACATACGGTAACTGGGTTATAGATAAAGAACATTATAATCCTGAAATGCTGGCGGCAGCGGTAGCCAAACTAAATGGGTATCGATATGAGCCAAATGAAACCATATTCTGGAAGCAGGGTAAAAGCCATGAAAACAGCTATATTTTCGTTACTACACAATTTATTACGGCCAAATACCTGGATTTGCTGGCAGCGGATATGCAGTACCAAGAGAACTTGCTTATCTGTTGTCCGGCATATGATACCGGTTTGAACAATCGCTACGAAAACATCATTATCAAGAAAATACCCCAGGCGGTACTTGATAAATGCGAGTTTGGGGTTAAGGACTATAATATTAACCTCAAAGGTGTGACCGGTATGGAAGGGGAGGAAGATACGGATGAATAAACATGCCCGGTACGTCAATAATACCCTCTGCCTGCGTAACCCGCAAAGCGAAAGCCTGGAGGTTTTTGAGAAAATCTGCGATGTACTGAGCCACAATAAAAATGTTGACTTAACTGCAGAGCTGCAAAAGGTTCAAACCCTCTGCCCGAGCTTGTCATCATTTGAGCGGGAGTTCCCCTCCATATGTTTTGCCCTGGCCACCGGGATAGGGAAAACGCGCCTGATGGGAGCCTTTATTGCTTACTTGTATTATGCCAAAGGTATCAGAAACTTCTTTGTAATGGCTCCGAATTTAACCATATATAACAAATTGAAGGCCGATTTTGGCAATCCCGGCCACCCTAAATATGTATTTAAGGGATTGGATGCGTTTGTTAATACACCCCGCATCATTGACGGGGATAATTATGAAGAATTCCGTCAAGGAGCTTTTGGATATAATGATGTTATCATCAATGTATTCAATATTTCCAAGCTCAACTCGGAAAGTAAAACTAAAGACGGTAAACCAGCCAGAATTAAACGCCTCAATGAAGTCTTGGGAGAATCCTACTTTGAGTATCTAAAAAACTTACCTGATTTGTGCATCTTTATGGATGAGAGTCATCATTATCATGCTGACCGGAGCTTTGAGGTAATCAATGAGCTAAAGCCCATATTGGGGGTAGAAGTGACCGCCACCCCCCAGATTCAAAAAGGAGCACGAGCAATTCCGTTCCAGAACGTAGTTTATGAGTATTCCCTGGCCCATGCTTTAAAAGATGAAAAATACATAAAAGTACCGGCCGTTTTTACCCGCAAAGATTTCCGCCCCGAGGAATACAGCCCGGAAGATCTCGATAAAGAGAAACTCAAGGATGGGATTAAACTTCACATAGATACCAAGGAAGTCCTGGATACTTATGCACGCACCTACAAGAAGCCGCTGGTAAAACCGATTGTATTGGTTGTAGCACGGGATACCGAGCACTCAAAACAGATTAGAGATTTTCTAACATCGGCGGACTTTTACAAAGGCTATTATAAAGATAAGGTGCTGGAGATTAACTCTAGCCAAAGAGGCACGGAAAAGGATGAAAATATTGCCCAGTTACTAACCCTGGAAAGCCCGGAGAATTCAATCGAAATTGTGGTTCATGTTAATATGCTCAAAGAAGGATGGGATGTTAATAATCTATATACCATTATTCCTCTGCGTACCTCTGCCTCCGAGACATTAACCGAACAGACCATTGGTCGGGGGCTACGTTTGCCTTATGGAGAACGCACTGGCAATGATAAAGTGGACCGGCTCTCCATTGTGAGCCATGATAAGTATGAAGCTATTATAAAGCTGGCAGAAGATCCGAATTCACTTGTCCGTCGGGTATACTTCATTGATCCTAATGAAAGCCAAAAAGAAGATCAAAAAGAAACTATAGAAATGCTGTCCAGGTACGATGAATATGTTTACGATCATTCCTATACCGAACAACTAGCCATGTTTGTAGCCGAAGCGGTTGATGTGCCCAAAGGAACCAGCAATGAAATAGCCAGGTATGTAGCTACTATAACCAACAAATCGGTAATAGAAATGAATAAGCAGGTTAAGAACATAAAAGAGATAAGCAGTCCGGCAATAAAGAATCTGTTGCAATCATCCATTACTTCCTTAACCCAAAAGGAATTTTCCAATCTTGATTTATCTAAAGATGATATTGCCAAAGTGGTAGAAAAGGCTATTGAAAGTGCTGTACAGGCCTTAACTGATGTAGTCATACCCATACCGCAGGCAATTATTCAGCCCGTCGTTGAAATAAAACAGGGATTTCATACCTTCACACTCGATACATGTAGCATGAATTGGCATCCCTCAAATGATACCCTGGTCGGGACCGAATTGCGGGAGGACGGAAAAACCTTTGATTTAGAACTTGCCATTGCCAATATCAAGGATACCGATACCCCGGAAAACGCAATATTGAAACATATTCTGGTGCATGAAAATGTTGATTATGAACAATGTGCCGACTTAATATATGGCCTTATTGATCAGCTCAAAGCGCATTTTAAGTCTTATTTAAAGACAGATGATGATGTAAATAAAGTGCTGGTACAACGGAGAAAAAGTATTGCCGACAATATTTATGCCCAGATGAACGAGCATTTTTATAAAGAAGAAGTCAGCTATGCTGCAACCGCAATGCGGCCATTCAGCAAAATTGAAGTTGGTTTTGGCGGGAAATATATATCGGATGATATTTATGACTACAAGGCTAATATTCCCCCACAGGATATCAAATCCAAAATATTTAAAGGCTTCAAGAAAAGCGGTCATTCCCTTTACAAGTTTGACAGCAATACTGAGCGTACATTTGCAATGGTATTGGAAAATGATAGCGATGTATTGAAGTGGCTGTGCCCCAATATTAAACAGTTCAATATTTATTATGATCGTGACAGCAATAGCCAGTACAAACCTGACTTTGTAGTGGAAACAGCAGATCTAATCTATATGATTGAAATCAAGGATAGCAGGATGCTGGAAGATGACATTGTTAAGAAAAAAGCCCATGCAGCCACGGAATATTGCAGAGCGGCTACGGAATTCAATAGTCAGAATGGCGGCAAAGCGTGGGAATATGTTCTAATTTCCCATGATGAGGTTCGGGCCAATTCAAGCCTTGATTATCTGGTGAAAAACGCTATTAAAGTGGGGGATAAGGTGGGGGTTAAAGATGAAGAAAGTATTAGATTATTTTAAAATGGAGTTTCCTGACCATGTAATCGAAATCCGCGAAGGTATCGATTTGCTCTGTCAATGTTTGGATAATGCTGTCCAGAGCATTGACGAGAAGGCGGCCAGGGCTTTTGCAAACAGGGACGCAGACCGAGTTGCCATTATGTTTGATTGCGTAAAGCGAATTGATGAAATGCAGGTTAAGTTGGAGAGTTATTCAGCACTATTAGACCTGGATAGTATCGTAGAAATAGCTGCTGCCGAAAACGAAAATGGTGTATTGTCTGACCGGAAGATACCAAACTATGCGGACTACGCAGTGGATAGCACGGTTCCATATTCCATAATGGAAGATTTCACCCACAAACGACCGGCGGCATTCAGCCTTCGGGGTACCCGAATCGAAGCTAATGATTGGAAAGATGTATATGTGCAAACGTGTGAAGCTCTGGTAAGAATGGATAGAGAGGTTTTCACGCTTTTTCTTTCCGACAAAACCATGCAAGGACGGAAAATAGCCTATTTTTCTAAAGACCCCACCGCTATGCGTAAAGCAGAACTCATATCAGGAACGTATATTTACATAAACACCAATTTAAGTGCCAATAGTATTACCAATATAATTCAAAAGATGTTGCGTCGATATAGCATTCCGTTGAGTGAATATAAGATTTATCTGAAAGCTGATTATACTGCACTTCATGAATGATTAACTTGAAATAATTTATTAGGAAAACATATTGAAAAGTTGTTTGGTGTGAGGGCGTTTACCAATGCAAACGGTCAGCGGGTTAGACTCGAGAACTGTCGTTTGCTACTCCCGCTTGATAGCGCAGGTACTGTTAGCTATAATAATATTAAATATTAAATTAGCCGGAGGTTATTATGGGATATATTACCCGAC
>JAQVXR010000121.1 GCA_028709045.1 Desulfitobacteriaceae bacterium
AATCGTCCTTTCTACTTAGCGTAGTAAAGGATATTTCAATTCTTATTCTATCTTACAGTTACTTATAGCTTCATTTTCTTGAATGTTTTTCGTTGTTAATCGTTTCTTCAAATTACCGCCAACGGTAACGTATAAGCGTAGTGCGGGATTAAAAGCACTTCACTTTCGGTTTATGACTATGTTTATTAATATACAATTCGTTTGTTTTTAGCACTTTAGCCCGCATTACGCTTATACAATGTTAGGCACTGGCATTTTCTATTCCGATTTCTTCCGCTTTCCATATTTCCTTTGCTTTATTCAACAAAAATTCAGCTCTTTTTTCAATTTCCGCTTCGTTCCATTCGTTTAGTTCAAGATATGGTGCAAGTGTTTCTATTCCGCCCGAATAGTGAATTAATCCTTCCTTATTTCCACTTCCTCTTTTCTTTGTTGGCCAATTGGCATCTCGAATAGAAGCATTTAAAGATTGTGTGATAATAGCCAAGTTGCCCAAAGTCTTTAATTTAAAGTTCCGATAGTCTTTGGCTTCTTTGGTCGAAACGCTATTCCATTTATTTTCCCACTTTTTAGGCATTAAATGTTCCAAACTGTATTTATTAATCCCTAAAAGCTGGGTTGCTTGTTTGTGTCTGTTCCTAATTTTAGATTCAATGAGGTAAATAATTCCAGCCGTTTGTTTATTGACAAGTACAGAATTTTCAAATCCTTGTTTTAATTCCGTGTCATTTGGTAGATAGTTGACTTTATCATTTCTCGTTTCAAGGAATTGAATAAACTGTTCCTTTGATAGGATTTTGTTTGATATAAGTCTATCTGTAAATAGTTGGTTGTAATTTTTTGTTGTTGCCTTAACAACCATTCTTCGCATAACATAGCTTTCTATAAACGCAAACAATTCATTCCGTTGATTTTGGTCATCTACATTTTTGAGAATGTAAAGCGTGTATGGAATTAAAGTTGAAGTGTCAAGCCCAAAGATTATTGCATTAATTCTTTCAATTCCGCTTTCATTAGTAAGTTCATTGTTTACAATATCATAGTCGAAATTGTCTTTAAATAAGATTGCGTATTCTCTGATTTCATCAAGGATTGCAGTTTTATCCAAATTGTAATCTCTTATGAAACGCTTATATGATTCAAAAAGGCTTTCAACTTTTGAAAACTCGATTTTATCTTCCGTTTTTACTTTTAGTTCTGGTTCTTGAATTTTGATTTGAAGATAAGAGTAGAAAAATAGGTCAATGAATGTTCTCTTTAAACGACCTGTTGTGATTTCTCTATCCCAATAGATTTTTGTTTCATCATCTTTCTCAAATATCTTTTTCCAATACTTCTCGTAATTTTCGATTTCATCACGTTTGAAGAAGTAGTTTTTTAGCAGTTCGGCTGTTGTCAATCGAACACCAAGTGAGTTTATTGTATCGAAAATTTGTTGTTCATCTTCTTCATAACCAAGGTCAATACCAACGAATAAGATATTGTCTAAAATATTGAAGAAGTCCAAAGAGTTTGTTAAGTCGTCTTCTATAATATTTTCATTGAAAAAGTTGTAAGCTGCGAGAATGTGGTCGTTTTCTGAAACATCTTTAAAAACTTGAATTGCTTCAAGATTTACAACTTTATTAAATGAATCTTGGTCATTGTGGTTGTGAAGCAGAATGATTGACTTATCTCTTTGCTTCTTAAAAGTTTCTGTGAAGTCAGAATCAGCATTATTTTTAAGACACAACACTTTTAGAAAAATGTTCAATGTCGTAAGTCGTTGCTGTCCGTCAATAACAGTTAATATCGAATCCTTATTGGAAGCGGTTTCCTGTTGTTTTAGGATAACAGAACCCAAAAAGTATGGTCTTTTTGTTATTGAAACCATACGCATATCTTCTAAAAATCTTTGCCATTGTTCGGTATCCCAAACATAAGCTCTTTGAAAAAAAGGAATTTCTAAATTTCTTCCTCTATTGAAAATATCTCTAATTGTTCTCTTTCCTGCTTCCATTAATTTTATGTTGTTCGTTTTTTATTAAGGTGTTCTGTTTTGCTTGTGCCTAACGTCTTATTTACGCAACTTCTCTTTTAAACATTCGTATATACATTTAAATTTGGATGTTATACGCAATAATATTCTATTTAAAAATTTACATTTCAAAGATAAGCAATAAAATGTTGAAAAGTTGAAGTATTGTTTTTTATCTATAATTCTAAAATAGCTTTGGTATATTATTGTTGTTTTTCAACTGAGAAACCTGATCTATTTGGAGATTTAAATCAAATATATATTAGCTTCAAGTTTAAATCAAAAAATTCTATACCCCGAGGTGCAAGGTGCAAGTGTCTATATATAGACCTTGCACCTTACACCTTAGGTATGTGTTTGATTTACAATATAGTTGCATATTAAAAAAATGTATTAACTTTGAACCTGAGTTACATGCAGACATAAGGTAGACATAACATACAAGATTGCATCGACTTCGATATTTCCCAAATCGTACACCATAGTTTATAAAAGAAGGTAAGCGATTATATTTGAACAGTTTATAGAGTAGGGTTCTAATCCCTCCAGCTCCACAATTAACTATGTAAGACTCTGATATTCAGGGTCTTATTTTTTTGCAGGTACCAAAGTAGGGACTACAACGGAGTCACCCAGAAAAGTAGTGGAAGAATATCAAAAACATTTTTGTAGAAAATAAAACCTATGTAAGCATTCTCTAATGCTCTTAGAAGTGGTTCGCCTAATTTTACTAGAAAAGTTTCTTACTTATATCAAGATCACCAAAGTGACTAAAGTAAAGGAGGTTATTACCCTTTTTATGGGTGAGTTTGATACTTTATTGGCTGAACTTAGAGGTCATAAAGTAGAATCTAAAGGCTTTCTATCCCCAATAACTATCCAAGACTTTCCTGTCCGATTTAAGAAGTTTACTCTAAAAGTACATTGTTGCAAGTGGTATGATCCTACAACTCATCAATACTTGACCAAGAAATATGATTTAGTGGCTAAAGCAGCACATTACTCGAAGGATCTATTGACTTTTAAAAATGAATTAACTGGAGACATACCCCGTATCGGCCCGCTCTCATGAAGCTATTTGCCCTATTGATGGGGATGATTTAGAACGACATTATAAAGAGAATCTAAGCTCTTATAATAATTGGGAAATGAAAGATCATGTAATAGAGTGGCTTTTATTTCCAATGAATATCTCTTCACGACTTTGTATAGATGAAATCCCTATGACCAATGGTGAGTTATATACTATTTTAAGTAATTCCAATAACAAAGGAAGACAGGGTATAATAGTAGTAGTTCTTGCTGGTATTTAATCAAAGAAGATCATCCTCCC
Source organism: Desulfitobacteriaceae bacterium (assembly GCA_028709045.1). Taxonomy (GTDB): domain Bacteria; phylum Bacillota; class Dehalobacteriia; order Dehalobacteriales; family Dehalobacteriaceae; genus JAQVXR01. The sequence continues at coordinate 3,351 of JAQVXR010000121.1, forward strand.
TAAAAGAATGCTTGAATGAGTTTTTCTGAGTATGTAGCTGTAAATTTATTTGTTTGATGTATACTTTGAATGTTTAAATATTGTGGGATATTTTCTATCGCTACTATATTCTTGCAACCAAACACGAACAGTATTATCTCTTTGAATCCCATATTTTAGCGATCCTGACTTAAGGAGAACTCTTCTCGTTCAACTTGACCAACTACTTACAATTTAAGGATAAAGTATAATCCTTTTAGGTGCGTTTAACATGCTAATTTTTTGAATCTTTCATTCTATAGATCTTTTTGTTGTAACTCTATATTAGGACAAGATATATTAGTAAAGCTTTTAATGCTAATACGGAGGTCTTAATTTAACCAATAAGGTATTGCTTCAAACTATAAATATAACCTTGAATATTCAATCGCTAAAAATAAAAAACTATATATCACAGATAATTATGAGTGTTATCGGCTTTTTAGTCTTGTCTCTTGCGGAAATGATGATGAGAAAATCAAAAAGATTGAGTTTAAAACAACAGGTGTTATTCTGTCTTCCCAAAGGGGAAATTCTTATTGTAGTGAGATTGGTTATGCAGGAGGAAAAATGATTTCATCTCTAGGGCTATGAATGTATGAAATGGATTCCTGTCTGAAATCAAAGTGAGAGGCTCCTTTTATGAAATTACCGATATCGACAGAGATTAGCATTTGCCCTATATTCTTTGTAGAAAAGAATGGGAATTATATAGAACTTTTATTGGTATCACCATCCTCCTTTTCATTTACATTATTGCATGGAGGATGTATAAGAATTTAACAACCAATATTTAAGAGTAAACTATTAACAACGTCCTTTAATTTATGGACAAAGAAGAGGATGTGCTTTTGGGCACATCCTCTTCTTTATATAAAGGAATTTGTTTTTACGGTGCATTTTAAAGCCAAATAGAACCCGCTTCGGGGTCTATGTCCCCATAAAAAAGAGTCTTCAAATCTTCAAGAGCTTCTTCTGGAGTAATAGAATAGGCTTTAGCTATTGATTCGAGTAACTTTTTGTCGGACTCGGATAAATCTTCTATCGCTTCAGTTTCTAGGTACTCCATTTGATCCGCATAAATGACTACCGGAATTTTGATTTTTAAATCCCAATGATCTCTTTGTCTTTGGGCTAGACTAGGAGCATAGAAAGGAGAAGCTTGTCCTTTAGCATCCCATTTAGATTTTGCCGCATGCATTAACTCTATATTTAATACAAACTGTTTTCGAGGTTTTAAAAACTTAAAGTATCCTTTCAATCCGATAGGATTTTTATCCCCAATTAATTTAGCTCCTTCGTTGTGCCTGTTTTTATCCCAAGGGTCGGTATCGCAATAGAAGTATTCAAACAAGGTTGCAGGGTTGGTGTCGTCGTTTTCACTTACTCCATCAAAAGTATTTTTAATATCTCTTGGAATAAAGAAATGCTGATGAATTTGATCTTGACCATTTTCAACAAACTCTCCGGTGACCTCTTCACCCTTAGCATTATAATACTTTATCCATAGGGCATATACATTTTGTCCTTTGGCATCATGAGGAGTACTTCTGACATTGAATTGCTTAGCACTTTCTGTAGTAGGGTGCCATCCTTTCTCGGTCTGTTCAATCGTTACTTTCTGAACTTTATTCAGATGTACAACACCTTCTACCTCGGGGTTTTGATGAAACTTATAAGTTCCATGCAAATGCCCTTCCACTAAAATTAATTCCGCTTTTACTGGGTCTTCATGATCTTTGTTTATAATTTCATTACTAGGAATATCTGGGTCATTACTACATGAAAACATTCCCATACTTGCTACCATCAAAAAGGCAGTCACCACTTTCATAAATTTCTGTTTCATTTTATTCTCTTTTTTAATTAAAAACTCCATATACACACCATACGGATATCGCGTCCAGTATCATGCGCATAGTATCTAAATCGATTTGTATATTCTTTGTATTCTTTGTTTAAGAGATTGTTTATCTCAACAAGAAAGGTCATTTTATGCTTCCGTTTGAAATCTATACTACCTTCTATTCCTAATCCCCATAAATGATAAGAAGGGGGAGTAAATGAAATCAGGTCGGTAGCTGGATCAAAACGTTTTTGCTTAGCTACATACTTATGCTTCAGAGTAAAACCTACTTTATGGAAAAGAGGGATACCCGATAATTCATACCCCAAAGTTTGTAGCCAATGAAAAGATGGGATATAGGGTAAATATCGTCCTGTACGCTTCTCATTAGCCCAAATCATACTCGCCTTATGAGTATAGGTTAAGAATGAAAAAGGAGTAAATGATAATTCTGCATCTATTCCCCTAAAGAAGCCATCTACTTGCTTGTACTTAAAAACAGGATAAGTACCCGAAACGATAGTCATATAATCTTGAGAGGGCTCATCGTAAATATAATTATGAACCCACTGCAAATAACCATCTATAGAGAGCGTGAGGGGCTTGGTTTCATAGATGAAAGAGCTAATCCATTTCGTACTTCGCTCGGGCTGGAGTTGGCTATTCCCCACAACATAAATTCCCGAGGCATGATCTAGTCCATTGCTATACAATTCGTGTACATGGGGAGACCTCCAAGCTAGCCCCAGATTGGATACAAATCGAAGAGGACGACTTATCTGATAAGCACCTCCTAGATGATAGGTGGCATTAGCAAACGTTCGTTTACCTCCGTATCGTTCCCCATACGAATCAAAGCCATCAGCTTTACTACTTTGTCTGTCAAACCGAATACCGGCATCGGCACTCCACTTCTCCCTCAAAAACCTTTGAATCAAAAACGCACCCCAATTCTGTTGTGTGTAATTGGGTATGATAGGAACAACGCCTGTACCTGCTTTATTGGCATTATCAGCAAAGCCCGTATATATCCCTACCTCTGTTTTTAGATATCGAGAAGGAAAAAAAAGCCAACTCAAGTCCAACTGACTGGAAGATAAATCTAAACTCAAAGAGGGGATATGCGATAGATTATTTCGTCTAGCATGAAACTCATCTCTCTGATCCGTTTGATAAGAATATTGAAAGTGCAATTGATTCTTTGTATTGATATCCCAATCAGACTTTACTCTAAAGATTTGATGGATTACCTGCTGATAAGGATAATCAATCTTTCTGGTAAAAGGCTCTATTTCTAAAGGACGCCCCATCTTTATTCTCTCCTTGAGTAGATCAATATCTCCCCGTTGAGCAGTGTATAAAACTCCTATTTTGGAGTCGTATCGACTATAGAATAAATCGAAAGAGAAATCCCTTTTTTTATATCCTAGAGCGGTAGAAAAGTCATACTCCCGCATTCCCGTATTATTTAATAAATACTTTGCTGTTTTACGGTCACCACCATTGAGTACGGTTCCTTGCACTCGCCAAGCCATAGATCTAGCAAAAGGTAGAGAACCATCTAGGTATCCTGTAAGAGCATATCGTTTCCCATTACTTCCATAACTAGTCGATAAATTTCCTCCAATCTTCGTTCTATTATAAGGTAGCTCTTTGGGTTCTAAGCGTATAATTCCCCCTAAAGCTTGAGAACCATAACGAATAGCATCCACCCCTTTTATAATAGTTACAGAAGAGGCATTATTTAGATCTATTTCGGGAGCATGATCATCTCCCCAAGCTTGTCCCTCTTGCCTAACCCCACTATTGATAATCAGAATACGGTTGCCATACATCCCTTGTATTACAGGTTTAGCCACGGTTGCACCATTCTGAATGAAGCTAACTCCTTTCATCTTTTCTAAAGATTCTGCTAGAGATTTCCCTAGATTTTTACTGAGTTCGATACCCGTTAATTCTTGTGTTACAGAACTTCTTGCAGCGGTTTGCTTACTACTGCTTACCACAACTTCCTCAAGAAGATTTTGCTCTAATTCAAGGAAAACAAGAAGCTCTTTTTTACCTCGAAAAGAAGAGATCTCTTTCGGTTTATATCCCAAAGAGTGGATATGCATCACACGATCTGTGGGGGAAAGTTCAATAGTACATTCTCCTTTTGCATCGGATACATATACCTTATTATGGATTTGAATAAGAGCTTGCACGATAGGATAGGAGGAGTCTTTCTCTACTATTTTCACCTTTATTTTTTCTGATGAACGGTGGGCATATAAAGAGTGAGAGCATAGACCTCCTGATATCAACAGGAGTATGCCGATAAAATATATTTTCATTTATACCTAAGAATTCTAAACCACTACTAACCGAGTGGTTTTATTAAAATATTAGCGTTGTTTTATGGATTTAGAAATCCGATCTACCGATAAAAATGATAGATAAAATCTGTGAACAGCTGATTAAGGCTGATCTATAGAATAGAAGAGAGAAATAGAGGAGGGGCTCTTAAAAAGAAAGGAGTGGGAGTATCATCGTATATCTTATCTAGCGATTTAGTCAACTCCAAAGTGAAAATTGATGGGGTGATGCTTAAAAAAAGTTCTTTTTCTATGGTGAAAAAAGTAAGAAGCACATCACAAATAGCACATTTTTCACTTCCTGTAACTATCGTTGTCTGATTATTGATTGTACTATCGTTCTGAATAATCACAAAATCAGTATGATGATGAAATATTTTCATCATAAAAAAAGGAAGCAAGGCGAATAAAAGAATATAAGCTTTACTTTTCCGTAAATAGTCTGATTTTTTCCTTGTGCTCATTTCTGAATCAATCGAGTCAATC
>JAQVXR010000122.1 GCA_028709045.1 Desulfitobacteriaceae bacterium
TTAAGCAACTCCTTTTATAAAATTATTGCCATTGATCACGACATAATTTTTTCCTGTCCCCTAATTTCTGTTTTTTCACTTCTCTTACTTAGCTAAATACACCTCCGTAGCACCGCGCTTATTATATAAAATTCCTGCATCAGTATTAACGCAATTATAAATAAAACCATCAACAATTTTTGTAGCCTTACCACCACTGATTTTAAATATACCGGCTTCATAAGAGCCATTGATAAAATAACTGCCTGACTTATTAATCAAAATATCATTTACTACGATATCACTTAGTTTTTCCCCTATTTCCGTTACTGCATTAAGATGAAAAAGCCCGGCCTCGCCGATAACTGTATAATACACCTGGCTGCTGTAAAACTTGATCTTATCAATGCTTTTATCTACTAAAACCCTGGCATTGTTGCCATCAAAATCTGACTTCATCAGTTTGCCACTGGTATATTCCTGATAAACAATACCATCAGTAACCAGCCAGAACTTGCTGATCTCTATCGGCAGAATAGTTTGCTTATTATCTGTCGTATCGATTTTGACCACATTTCTATTATCTTTTTCCGCCTTTTCCTCGTAAAGCATGGCATAAATAAAGTTACCCTTTACTGGCAAGCCTTCCATATCAACAGAAACGCCATGGGAAATAGATGTTTCTGATATTTTCCTAATAATATCATAGGTGTAACCTCCCAGGGCAATATTTGTGATTGGTGCATCCTTTGCTAAATCAATATTATATAAATTGTTTTCCGTCATCCTCATAAATTCCAGATCGGTATAATATAGCTTTGTACCCACCTGTATCATCGAAGAAAGCCATTTAATGTCACCGATCTTTACAAGGCTATTATTTACCAAACGATAAATTGCCTCTCCACCCATAGTCATATCATTAAAGTGAAGCACCACATAAATATCCTGGCCGAAACTGCTAACGCCTACAAACCAACCTTCATTATTTAAAGACCAGCCAACATTATCATCTGACAAGGAGCAAATCTCAACCGATTTGTTAGTATCAAAATCCAGCCGGTAAAGCTTTGTTTCAGAACCAATCGTTGTTGGATAATAAATGCTATTGCCCACCTTGCCCTTTGGTGTAACTTCATTTATGCCGTTATCGACATTAGATATATCTATTCTGGGGTTTCCCGGCAAATCCACTTTATTGGGTTTATCATCTTTATTAAAGTATAACTCCGTAACATATTTATCCTGAGCATCAAAATATGTCTTTAAAGTATAGAAACCGCCATTATATGTAGCAATTGGCATCAACTTATTATCAACATCTTGAGGACAAGTGCTTAATAAATTTTTCGCCTTTTCAACCACATCTTTTGTTTTACTGCTTGATAGATCGATAGGCACTTTACTAATAATTACAACATCATTTAGCCAGCCGATTTCCCGATTGACCGCCTCTCCGATAGCCCGAAGGGGCAATACAGTTCTATTTTCGATAACTTTGGCCGGTACATCTAAGCTTACATTTTTGCCATTCACCTGCATTATCTTACTGCCGACAGTAATAACCACCTTGTCACCAGTTGCATAACTTGACAAAGTGACTAATTCCGGCTTTTTCCCATCCCAGGCCACATCCCAATAAGTATCTTTATCTTGTAAGATATTTGCCACCAAACGAATTGACGCCAACACCCGACCATTAATATTATAATTCTTGAAGCCTACGCCGTCATTATAAGTAACTAAATCGCCATTTACAAAAACATAACCATTAAAGTCAAAAGGTAACAGGGCACTTTCCATAAAAACATTATCCAAGGAAACCCTCTGTTGATTTTGATCTGCTCCAAAAGCAGGAATAGACACCATCAAGACAAGTAACAATATTAATACCAACTCACCATGTTTTTTTAGCATTTCTACAATCCCTTTCTTTCATTATTTGTTTCTTTATTTATTAAATTGAGTAGCACAAATATGTGCTGCTAAGCCCCGATAATTCTACTGCTTTCCCATAGTTATACCATAGACGAAGGGGACCATTATTTGGTTCCCATGTAAAGTTATTTGAAGGCTATTTACTTACATTATGTGAAATGCCTATCGAATTTTTCTACTAAGTTGTCTTTTATATATATTCTAAAGTAGTGGGTTGAAGTAAGGGATTGTCCAATAACATACTGGCAGACTTCATATCCGTCCTTATTTTTCAAGCTGTTACTTCCTAAAAGATCAAATATTTGTTCTTTACTCATTCCTTTAATCTTATACTCGCTGTGAAGATCAGACATAGAGTATTCTCTTATATATGTATAGGTCTCCCATTTTTCTACCGTGAACTTTTTTGCCCATTGATCACTTAAGAAGCCTGTTAAAAGCAATATAGAACACATCAATGCTAAAATGAGAAAAAGGTTTATTGATAATTTAAAACTAGATATTTTTTTCAATAAATCCTTTCTTAAGAAAATCCATAGGATTATTGATAGGATTATTAATATACCTATTCCGCAAAATAAAAGTATCTTATCAAAATCAAAATATTCTAAGGAAAGAAATGCACCAATTCTATTTGCATAACCAAACAGAATTCCAAATGAAATAAAAGTGAAAACTATTACTAGTATTACTCCTAAAAAAAGGTCAAGTATGTTGATTAGTATGTTGATTATATTCTTCTTACTACTTTCATCACCCATAATTTCCTCCTAATGCGTGGCTAATAACAATTTTTCTATAGACCAATTCATTATCCATCTTATAGTGTACTTTCTCACAACTACGAAGGATTGCAACAGATTCCATTCATCCGTACCAGGGGATGGCGCTGGTGGCATCTTAATATATTGGTCAGCCTCATTTCCCTTTTATTCGTTACTAAATGAGAGCTGGGCTTCCTCAGAATGTATTAGGTTCCAGTTAACTAGCTGAAGAAATATGAGAGGATAGAACTTGGGTTAGGTTCTATTCTCTTCTTTATATCAGGCTTTCTAATCAGACGTATACTTATAGCCAACAATATCTCCGGTTGTAGCATTAACATAAATAAATAAAAAACTGCTTACCTCATTAGTATTTTCAAACCTAACTTCATACATGACCTTTTCGACCTTCAATTCCTTATCAGATTGTTCCAAAGAAAAAACATAATTAGGTGTACATAACACCAAACCAGTTTTCATATGCTCGGCATTAGCATCTTTCCAATACTGCACAACCTCTTTAGCCTTTTTAGCAGCTTGGAAAGCTATCCTTTCTGCTTTATCTACAGTTATCTTGGCCTCAAAAAAATTATTCTTTAGTACTTTACCAAATGCATCTACATAGATGATTTGCATTTTTGAATAATCATCCTTATTACCTATGGCAAAAGCCTCCACCTGAAGATCCGTGTCGTAACCCCGGTTATATGCGAAGAAGGCGTTATTTTCGTGTATCATTGCTGTTCGGCATAATACAGTATCTAATTTTGCTTCTGGCCACTTCCCTTGCACAGACCTTATCGCCTTTGAAACAGTATCTTGGGCGATTTCCTCCGCTTGACTACTAGTGATGTTGGGAATCTCCTGATTTAATTGGATATTTGACTTTGCTTGGCTACTGGTCTTTGATTCGTTATTTGTACTGACCTGCACCTCATTAAGCTTGGGCGTGGATGTCCCATCATTCATCTTGGTGACCTGAGTGCAACCTAATAAGACTACTGGCAGAAGACAGGCTATTATACCAATTAAAAGTTTTTTCAAGTCCTTTACCCCCCTATGCAAAAAGCGTATTTATTATTTTAAGCGGTGGCTAGGGACATTTCATTTGCTACAAATTTGTAACATAAGCATATTAGAAAAATCTTTAGACTCATTCAATTTCTTGAGTTCGAAATTATAGTCCTTGTCTAGTGGATTATTCTTTACCATATTTGTAAAATCACCAGACATATCATAGACACCATAATTACCTGTGCTGTTATTCTGAACTGATTCCTCAGTCATTATTTGTTTATCTGCCCCTGTTGATCCCGTTTCGACTTCAGCCGGTTTACTTTCTTTTCCACACGACGTAAGTATAAGGCAGAGCACAGCGATAAGGCATAAATCAATAATTCTTTTCATAATGACTCCCTTATTAAATTTACTTCACAAGCAACAGTTACTTATCCTGCATATCCAAAGTGAATTTCTCCCTAGGCAACAGCTGCCCCATACTATCAAGGCTTAAATCAAATTCTTTCGCTCCTTCATTGCGCACAGGAAACACTATTACTTGAGGTTTCTCTTGGTCAAAGCGCATACTTCCCTGTTTCATTTCTTGGTGATCCATGAGTTCAAAATGAGGCACAATGGTCTCTGGTTTTACGAAAGCTTCTAAGCGATAACTGAGGCAAAGCTGATTCTTTTCTAGCCAGATCTTTTCGATAATAAGTTTACCTTGGGGGAACAAAACACTTCTTTCCAGGTTAAGCTCCTTTTTCTCTCCGAAGTTGAGATGAATTTTTGGTGATTTTGCTGCCTTTTTATAAAGATATACCGGTGGCAAGAGCAGCTCCAGTTGTTCCGTTTCTCGCTTAACCGGAGCAAATTTCAAGGTGGCCACTACTTGGCAGGGAAACTGAGTTGTCCTATATTCAGCCCTCTCCACCTCAACTTCCTGCCTCCCTGTTAAATCGTAAAGAGCTGGACGGTTTTCAGGCGGATCCTATGGGCGATAATTAATCCCTACCGTCGTGGCATAACCGGATACCAATAATAATTTTGTGATTTCCTGTCTACCGATAGAAATAAAACGGGCAACTCCTGATTCTTGCGTATCTAAAACAACAGCGATTTCTTTATAGAAATACCCTAAAATATCATGAATAATAACAGCGCAACGAAGTTCATTCGCTAGAGAAAGTAAGGACTGCTGGACTGACTCTTCCCCTTTATAATCCAAGCTCCAATTATATTGCAGGAATTCCATCCAGGCATGCTTCAATTCTGCCGATTTCAGTCTACGAAAATGGAGTTATAGTATTTTGTATTCACCAAAATAGCCTACTTTATCAAATTGAGGTTTTATTACAATCTCTCCTTCAGTATTTATATAACCCCATTTCCCATCTATCTCAACAGATGATAGCACCTCACCAAAAATAAATACTTCATCAAGTTGAGCGTCACTGATAATTTCACCTTTTTTATTGATAAAATAGCTCTTTCCATTTTTATTAACATTTGCTAATCCATCCGAAAAAGGTGAAGCACTATCAAATTGTAGCTCTATTACTATCTCTCCCTCTTGATTGATATAGCCATATTTTTCTCCCATCTTAACAGCTACCAAATTTTCTTGGAAATTTCTTGCCTTTTCAAATTGCAATTCTATTACAAGTTCTCCCGTTTTATTAATATAGCCCCATTTTTCGCCTTTCTTAACAGGTGCTAAATCATTTTTTGAATTTACTTCCATACTTTGACAACCTGTTAAAAAAAATACTGCAAGAACAAAAATAATACTTATCTTTAATATCATCTTTAATTGACTCATCTTAATTTCTCCTAACTTACAATTGTATTACTCATCTGAATTATTCACAAAACAATAATTAAATCTTTTCACATTATGCTGGAATTAGTCCTCTTTTATTTTGCAAAGGAAGTATCAGATTAATCTGTAAAACCACAGTAACTATATAGTGTCCCCCTGTATAAAAATAAAGGCCTATTCGACTGCATTTAAACTCCCCCTAATTTCTTTAGCTGTTCTTCAATACTATCGAGCCGTTTAATAATTCCTTTTATACTGCGAATAACGATGATAATTGCGTAAATTATCCCCAAGGGTATTCCTATAAGAAGCACTAAGTTTAAAACAGCCCAAATAGTCTCAAATATGTTAATGCCCATAAATTGATCCTCCTTTCTCTCTTGGTATCACTGGCTGGCTACGAATTATAAATAGTACTTTGCTCAATTAATAAGCGTTTATCTTGTATTAATTTACTCGCCTTTTTCGTTATCTCGTTGAGCTGGCTTTTTACAGAATGCCAGATCACCTCGACTTGTCCTTGGAGTTCTTGTGTCCTTTTTTCGGCCTCATTTATCCGTGATTGAACAACCCAATCGGCTATGAGACCATCAAAGAAATAGTCGGCAAATGAGGCCAATGCCCCAATGTCTATGCCTAAATCAGTATAGATTTTTATATCAGTTAATTCTCTTTCCAGCCAGTTTAGATTTTGCTGCACAACAATAATCTGCTCCCTGGCATCATCAATCTTAGAATGCTTGATAGCCGTTGAAATAAGACCGCCGCCTAACATGTCCCATACCCCCCAGTTAGCGGCACTATTAAGTGTCCCCAGCAAATCTCCCAAAGATTGCATAACCTTTTGAGCAGCTTCTTCAGCCTCCTGCAATTCTTTTCCCCGGCTTGCCAATTTACCCTCTTCTTCCGCTATGATAAAGAGTTCCCGCGAGGCTGTCCCTTGCTTTGTTTTTAATACTTCCTCTTTCTTTTTAAGTAACTGCTGGTATTTTTCTTCAATATTTTGTAATAGTGACATTTGCTCCTCTAGCATACTAATCTCTTTTTTTAGTTCATGAATGAGTTTTTGAGAAGCATCATATTTTAGTTTTGCCCCGAGATACTCCTGACGTTCTTTTTCTAATTTCTTTTCTTTAGTACCAAGAACTGCAGCAAAAAGACCCGTAAGACTTAACCGCTCCAACTTATCAACGTCCTTCTTTTCTTTTCCCAAAATTTCCGCCAGCTCTATACTTTTCTCATGGGCTTTCTTAAGAAGTTGTATTGTAAACTCAAGTTTTCCTTCCAGCCTTTGGGCAAGCTCTTTTTCTCGCCTGGCTAAAAACAGGCTTTTCTCCAAATCTTCGTGCATACAAAATTCCTCCTAAACTCTGTTTATCTTAGATCCCTTCACTCAAAAAAGGCTGATACATCATAATGGCATGGTTTTCAGTGATATATTCATCATCAAGGAGTTCATGGTTAAGGTTATAGACCTTACGGTGTAAGATATTGTGCCGCACATAACCGCCCCAATCCTCCTGAGTGATCCAATGGCTCTTTTCATAAACTTCATATTTTTTCTCGTGAAACTTCTTTGCCCGCCATTGACCTGCCAAGTGTTCCTTAGTTAAATAAACATGAAGCTGATAGTCTTCTCCCGTACCATTATATATCTGTAAGTCCAGATAGTTATAGCTGCAAGTGGCCCCGCTGCCAAAGGGCTGAGTCCTATTAATATCCGGAAACACATCATAACTGTGCCGCCAACGTTCTGTCACAGTTAAAGGAGTATGGAGGGTCATCCAGTAAATTAAATTGGAAAGCTGGCAGAGTCCTCCCCCTATACCAGGGTAATAACCACCGTAGAAAAGCACCATTCCTTCCAGATAGCCCTTCCTGCGGGTAGGTTTGCCGATTAAACGCCAATAAGAGACGGTCTCTCCCGGTTTGATTACAATACCGTTTATCTTGTTTACTGCAATACGCAGATTATTTACCTTATTATGCTGCAGCCACATATCCACATCTTTCAGTTTTCTGATTAACGGTGTATGATGCTGAATTACTACCTTGGGCAACAGAACCGACTGCCTACTCCGGGCAAATCTCGTCTTGCCGGACCACCAAGCCAGATAGCGTTTTATAGTGTAATATATCCTGCCCAGAAGCAATCTTAGGGCACACCTTGAACGGGGTTTTAACAACTCTCTCCCACCACCTCGTGATATTAACTTTAAACTGTTCGTTACTATATATTTAGTACCATTAACCAGGATTTCATTACAATATTATACTGTTAAAATGTTTTCTAAGATTTAGTTGCGTATTTCGGCGACATCCGGACACTGATTTCGGAAACATCCGGACAGCATATCGGAATTACCCGGACAGCGTATCGGAAACATCCGGACACCTTGCCTGGCTGACTAATTAACTGGTATCCTTAAAGCATCACACTTTAAGGAGGGCCAAGAATGAGGAGGCTAGACATGTCAAAAGTCAAAGAAATA
>JAQVXR010000008.1 GCA_028709045.1 Desulfitobacteriaceae bacterium
ACAGGAGAGCAGGCTTTGGAAATTGCCGAAGCGCTGGTGCGCAGCGGGGCAATTGATGTGGTTGTAATTGACTCGGTAGCGGCACTGGTTCCCCGGGCAGAGTTAGAAGGGGAAATGGGAGATGCTCATGTTGGGTTGCAAGCCCGTCTCATGTCCCAGGCTCTGCGTAAACTAACAGGCTGTATCGGCAAATCCCACACTACAGCTATTTTCATCAACCAGATCAGAGAAAAGGTCGGAGTGATGTTTGGTAATCCGGAAACAACTCCAGGAGGCCGTGCACTGAAATTTTATTCTTCAGTTCGCATGGAAGTCCGGCGTACGGAAACATTAAAACAAGGTTCAACGATGATTGGTAACAGAACAAGGGTTAAAATTGTCAAGAATAAAGTAGCGCCTCCCTTTAAACAGGCAGATTTTGATATTATGTATGGAGAAGGGATATCTAAAGAAGGTAACATTCTTGATATTGGGACGGAAATGAGTATTGTTAATAAAAGCGGTGCATGGTATTCATACGGGGATGAAAGAATCGGACAGGGCAGGGAAAATTCTAAAGAGTTTTTAAAGAATCACCCGGATTTGGCCGAAGAAATTGAAAAACGGATTCGGGAAGCATCCCAAACTGTTAATATGTTAAGTTTAGGTTCTTCCGGCACCCAGTCTGAAGATGAATAAAGAAAAAAAGGGGAAAGCCGTCGTCTCTGCCTTAAGGCTTTTAAAGTACCGGCCTCGATCCCGGGAAGAGTTACGGAAGGCTTTGGATTCCAGGGGCTTTTCTGAAGAGGAAATAAATAGTACAATATGTTATTTGGAAGACCTTGGTTATATTAATGATGTTAAATTTATGGAAAGTTGGTGTTATTTCCGGCGGGAGGTATCGCCCCGAGGAAGATGGCTGGTGAAAAGAGAACTTTTATCTAAAGGAATTTCCTCGGAGAGTCTGGAAAAATATTTTGATCGTTTTTACCCTCCGGAGGTAGAAGAAGCATATCTGCGCGCATTAATTGCGCAGCAAACGGCAAAAGCTAATCTGCAAGATAATAAAGATCCGGGGGAAAACCGGAAAAGATTAACGTTAAAGCTTTATCGAAAAGGGTTTGATCGTTGGCTGGTCCATCAGCTTTCAGAGGAAGCAAAAGAGCAAATTACTTGACATTAATGGCAAAAAAGAATAAAATATCCTTGCTGAAACAAGGATTAGAATATGATGCCATTTGCGGGTTTTATATATTTGTACGGAAGCATTAGTAATGTGTCTTAACCGATTAACGGAGTAGCCATATACCCTTTCTGTTTAAATATAATTTGGTTAGCTGTGGAGGTCAAATGCTGTAGTTTGGTCCCAGCTCCTGCATGTATACATCCATATTCTAAAAGAACCGGGTTTCCGCTCGGTTTTTTTTATTATCAGGCTGAAAATATCGCTTGCCGTTCCTGATAACTTAGTCCTTGCAATTATCTAAAAAATTTATTTAAAACTAATTTTGTTATGCTAGGAGGTGAAAAGGTGTTATATTATGTTATTGATATTTTAGTTGGCTTAATAATTGGTTTCGGAATTGGGTACTTTTTAAGAAAATCATTGGCTGAGGCCAAGATAAAGTCTGCAGAGGAAGCAGCTCAAAAGATTATTGAAGAAGCCCGGAAAGATGCAGAAGCTAAAAAACGGGAAGCTTTAATTGAAGCAAAAGAAGAAATTCACAAAATACGTTTTGAGGCAGAAAGAGAGAATAAAGACAGGCGAAACGAATTGACTCGCCTTGAACGGAGGCTTCTCCAGAAAGAAGAAACCCTTGACCGGAAAAACGATGCCATGGAAAGAAAAGAAGAGTCCTTTAGTAAAAAGGACCAGGAAATTGAATCCCGTCTGCAAAAAATATCTGAGTTGCAGGAAAAAAAGGTGGCCGAACTGGAACGTTTATCCGGAATAACCTCAGAAGAAGCCAAACAAATTTTACTAACTAATGTTGAAGAAGAAATTAAACATGAGACTGCTATTCTAATTAAAGAAATTGAAACCAGAGCAAAGGAAGAAGCAGACAAAAGGGCAAAAGAAGTAGTTACACAGGCCATTCAAAGGGTTGCTGCCGATCATGTAGCGGAAACCACAGTGTCCGTTGTTACTTTACCTAACGATGAGATGAAAGGGCGAATTATCGGCAGGGAAGGTCGCAACATCAGAACTTTGGAAACTCTGACGGGGATAGATTTAATTATTGATGATACTCCGGAAGCGGTAATCCTATCCGGGTTTGATCCTGTTCGACGAGAAGTTGCCAGGGTAGCATTGGAGAAGTTAATACTGGATGGCAGGATTCACCCGGCGCGAATTGAAGAAATGGTTGAAAAAGCACGAAAAGAGGTTGACCAGCGCATTCGCGAAGAGGGTGAACAAGCAACATTTGATACAGGTGTCCATGGCCTCCATCCCGAGCTGGTGAGATTTTTAGGAAGATTGCGTTTCAGAACAAGCTATGGGCAAAATGTCTTAAATCATTCTATTGAAGTGTCTCATCTGGCAGGGGTAATGGCATCTGAGCTAGGTGTTGATGTTCCGCTGGCGAAAAGGGCAGGACTACTTCATGACATTGGTAAGGCGGTTGATCATGAAGTAGAAGGTCCTCATGTTACCCTAGGGGCAGATTTAGCAAAAAAATACCGTGAGTCTGCCGAAGTGGTACATGCTATCGCTGCTCATCACGGAGATATTGAAACGAGAACAATTGAAGCTGCTCTTGTGCAAGCTGCAGATGCCATTTCGGCAGCAAGACCGGGAGCAAGGCGAGAAACTTTAGAGTCTTATATTAAGCGCCTGGAAAAACTGGAGGAGATCGCCGATGCTTTTGACGGAGTAGAAAAGGCTTTCGCAATTCAGGCAGGACGGGAAATTCGGATTATGGTCAAACCTGATAGAATCGATGATGTTACTTCCGTAAGATTGGCACGTGATATCGTGAAAAGAATTGAAGGAGAACTGGAATATCCGGGCCAAATTAAAGTTGTCGTGATTAGAGAAACCCGGGCTGTTGATTATGCTAAATAAATCTTTTTAGTGTGAAACGCCCAAATGATGAGTTGGGTTATGGTTTTAAATTATGAACTGAAGATTTCTTATATCGATTAAGAAGGAAATATTGGACTGCTAGCTATCTAAATTGATTGAAAAGTATCGAAAAATGAAGGAGGGTCATTAAGTTCTCGAGTGGGAGCAACTCGTAGGTCTTAAAAGATTCTCCTTTAATTTTTAAACATGTTAAAAACCGAAAAATTTCTCGATACTGGTAAACCGGATAAAAGAATGCTTTCGTACCATAATATAACGGGATAATTAGTTCTCGTTAAAGCAGGAATTTTTAAAGGTGATGCAGAACAAGAATAAAGTTTTTGCTCGAATAAAAAGGTGGTGCTCTGAGTTGTCGCTTAAGTATAAAAATGGGGATGATGTGTCCGATAGTGTGGGGTTGTTAATTTCTATTCTTGTTCGTTACCCGGAAATTGGGACCATTAATTTTGATCCCCAATCCCACGAGTTAAAACTTACTTTTATTGTTGCCGGTACTTTTAATGAATTGGAAATCAATAGTTTTACGAAACAGTTAACGGATTCTGTCAAAGTATATCACCAGTTGGAAAAGATTAAAGCAAAAAAGCTGGCTATAGAATGGCAGACCAGCGATAATTATACTATTATTGATATGAAGCGAGACGTTGATTCCCTGAACCGGAAAGAACTATCTTTTATTATTGAACTTTTCGGTATCCATTTTAACCAAACTTTGATTGCAGAAGTTAATGACGATATTTGGGAAGAAGATATTGTCGCACAGGACGAACTTATTGGAAATATGCTGGAAAACATGAAGAATGGAATGCCTGATAAGAAACTGATTGCTTATCGTGAGGAAGGTAAAGTCCTGGTTTTTAATAAATAAACTTAAAGAAGATGGTGAGGATTTCTTTGCGTATTTTATTTATCGGAGATATTGTGGGAAAGCCGGGCCGGGCTATTATCGAACGTCAACTTGCCGTCCTGCAGGAGGAGTATAATATAGATTTTACCATTGCCAACGGGGAAAATGCCGCAGGTGGAAATGGTATAAACAGAAAAGTATTTCAGGAACTAAGTAATTACGGCATTGATGTCATTACTATGGGAAACCATGTATGGGATAAAAAAGAGATTTTTGACATTATTGACACTGAAAAACGCCTTCTGCGTCCTGCAAATTACCCGAAAGGAAGTCCAGGTGTCGGATGGAACATTTACTCCATCGGCAAAGAAACGAAAATTGCCGTAGTAAATTTGGCTGGTCGAATATACCTTCCCCCCTTGGACTGTCCTTTCCAGGCAGCCGACGCAATACTTCAACAGATTAAATCGGTTACTTCTGTCATCATAGTTGATTTTCATGCAGAGGCTTCCTCGGAAAAAATTGCCATGGGTTGGTATTTAGACGGCAGGGTCAGTGCCGTTATCGGAACCCATACTCACGTCCAAACCGGAGATGATCGTTTGTTAAAGAGGGGAACGGCTTATATTACAGATGTGGGTATGACAGGCCCGAGGGATTCTGTTTTGGGAGTTGATAAAGACCTGATCATTAAAAAGTTTACAACCCAATTGCCGGTCCGATTTGAAGTTGCTTCCGGTGATATTCAATTAAATGGAGTTGTTTTGGATGTTGCCGATAATGGAAAAACTTTTGGTATTCAGAGGATTCAGTCTATAATGGAGTGTTTTTGAAAGATATGTGAATTTTTATAAAAAAGCCATTTTGCAAAAGGATTTTTTTATACCTCCGCGAATATATTAAAAATGTAAGGGGATGCAATAATAATCGATCAAGTTAAGGAGGTATAATTCATGGAAGTGTTGAAAGTTTCAGCTAAATCCAGCCCAAATTCTGTAGCCGGGGCATTAGCTGGAGTCCTGAGGGAACGTGGTGGAGCGGAAATGCAGGCTATCGGGGCGGGAGCTTTAAACCAGGCTGTAAAAGCAGTAGCGATTGCCCGCGGATTCGTTGCTCCAAGCGGTGTGGATCTTATTTGTATTCCGGCATTTACAGACATTATAATCGATGGTGAGCAAAGGACAGCCATCAAATTGATTGTTGAACCCCGCTGAGTTTTCTGCTGCTTGTTATTACATAATAGGGGAATTATTAATTTTATAGGGTTTATTCTTAGTAAAAATTTTCCAATAGTAAGCGTTGTTGTGTTTACTATTGGAAAATTTTTATCTAGGCAATAATGAATTATTGCTGGTAGGAGGGGAAAGAGATAATAGTTATTGATGCTCATTGTGACACAATCTTGAAGGCAGCCGGTGAGGAAGGGTTATTTGATCTAGGAGAAAGAGCACATTTGGATATTAAACGATTATTAGGTAATGTTGATTTACAGATTTTTGCCGTTTTTGTCAGTCCTCGCTATCGTCCTTTCCATGTGTTGTATCAAGGCCTTCAGTTAATAGAAAAGTTTCATCAAGAAATAGAAAAGAATAAGAAATATATTAATCTTGTCTTGACTAAGAAAGATTTATCTGCCATTGGGGATGGAACTAAAGCCGCTGCTCTTTTGGCTGTAGAAGGTGGAGATATTCTAGCTGGAGATATTAATATTCTCAGGCTGTTATATCGTTTAGGGGTGCGCAGCATCTGCCTGACATGGAATAATCGGAATGAAATTGCTGACGGAGCTTTAGATTGCTGCTCAGGAGGGGGCTTGACAAATTTCGGCTTAGAAGTAGTAAAAGAAATGAACCAGCTGGGCATGGTTGTAGACTTATCCCATATTTCGGAAAGAGGATTTTGGACAGCTTTGGAAAATGCTCAAGCGCCTTTGATGGTTTCTCATGCCAATTGTCGAAAACTTCAAAACCATAAGCGTAATCTTTCAGATAATCAGATTAAAGCGTTGGCACAGAAAAATGGAGTGATGGGGATAACTTTTGTGCCGGATTTTCTCAGCGGGGATCAAGCCGGCATAGAAGATGTGTTGAAACATATTGATTATGTTTCTTCTTTGGTAGGCCCGGATTATGTTGGCCTGGGTTCTGATTTTGACGGCACCGATCATCTTCCTGTGGGATTGGAGGATGTTTGCCGAATTCCTCAAATTGCGGAGTCCCTTTTGAAATGGGGATACAGTATGACAGATGTTGAAAAAATAATGGGAAAAAATTTTTTGCGTTTGTTTCAACATGTAATCTCGGATTGATCTATCAACTATCTAAAAGGGAAGGTGATAGCGTGCCAGGCTATGATTTGCATGTTCATACAACGGCTTCTGATGGTGTTCTAAACGGTGAAGAAGTTATTCAACTTGCGATAAAGTTGGGGCTTGAGGGTATCGCTATCACTGACCACGATACGATAGAAGGCTTGGATGAGGGGATTGAAATAGGGGAAAAGTATCAACTCCCTGTCATTCCAGGCATTGAACTGAGTACTCAGTATCAAAATACAGAAATACATATTCTGGGATACTATTTTGACTATCATCTTTCCTGGGTAACCGACAAACTCCATTATCTCCAGGATGCTAGGGTTGCCCGGATAGGAAAGATGGTTGATAAACTACAGAAATTGGGTTATGATGTTGAAAAAGATGAGGTGTTGTCTTTATCAGGCAGTGGTTCGGTCGGCAGACCTCACCTGGCATATTTACTCCTAAAAAAAGGTCATATTTCTTCGGTGCAGGAAGCTTTTCAACGGTTAATCGGAAGAGGCTGTCCTGCCTATGTCAGACGTGAGAAACTGACTCCAAAAGAAGCAGTTGCTTTTATTTCCCGGGCTGGGGGTGTTCCTGTACTGGCTCATCCCGGGCTTACTAAAACCGACCATTTAATTTACAATCTAAAAAAACAAGGATTAAAAGGGTTGGAAGTATATCATCCCGATCATGGGGTGGTTGATGAGAAAAGATATTGTTCTTTGGCGGACAAATTAGGCTTAGTGGCAACGGGCGGGTCAGATTTTCATGGAAGTAATAAAGATATGAGCAGGTTTTCCCTGGGCGGAAAAATTGTTTCTGCCACGGTGGTAAACAATCTGCGTCAATTAGCAACATGGGGGAAGGTATAGATGAAAGTATCTGAGAGGTTAACCAGTTTACCGACGGGAATTTTTTCCGAAATAGATCAAATAGTCCAAGCTCAAGCCGCGAAAGGGATGGATATTATTAATCTCAGTGTAGGAAGCCCTGATCGAGGGCCAGCTCCTCATATCGTTAATGCCCTGTCTGATGCGGTTTGCGATGGAGCGAAATATGGGTATGCCCTTTCAGAAGGTATGCCCGGCTTTAAAAAGGCTGTAACCGAATGGTATTATAATCGTTTTAATGTATCTTTAGATCCGGAAAAAGAAGTGCTTAGTTTAATGGGCTCGCAAGATGGGTTGAGCCATATTTTCTTGGCATTTTTAAATCCTGGGGATTTAGCTCTGATCCCTGATCCGGGATATCCGGTTTATTCAGCCGGCGTATTAATTGCAGGCGGGGAAATATTTTATATGCCGCTTCTCAAGGAAAATCGGTTTCTCCCGGATTTCGAGGCAATACCACAGGACGTTGCCCGCAAAGCAAAAATAATGGTATTAAATTATCCCAGTAATCCGGTTACCGCCGTAGCCGACATGGATTTTTTTTCTCGTGCGGTTAGCTTTGCTAAGAAATATGATATTATTATCTGTCATGATGTTGCCTATTCCGAGCTTTCCTTTGACGGTTACAAGCCGCCCAGCTTTTTGGAAACGCGGGGGGGGAAAGAAGTGGGAGTGGAATTTCACTCCCTATCAAAAACCTATAATATGGCCGGATGTCGAATTGCTTTTATCACGGGGAACAGCAAAGTTATCGATGCCCTAAGACGTCTTAAGTCAAATATTGACTATGGTATTTTTCAACCTGTACAAATTGCTGGTATTGCAGCTTTGACAGGGAGTCAAGATTATGTGCGTGAAACAGCCCAAATTTATCAGATGCGGCGAGATGCTATGCTGGACAATTTGGCAAATGGCGGGTGGAAAATTCCAAAACCAAAAGCCACCATGTTTGTCTGGGCTCCCCTGCCCTCGCAGTACAAAGATTCCAAAGCATTTACCATCGAACTGCTGGAAAAGACCGGTGTGGTAGTTACCCCTGGGATTGCTTTTGGCAGATTAGGTGAAGGATATGTGCGCATTGCCCTTGTTTGTGAGAAAGAGCGCTTAGATGAGGCTGCCAAGAGAATTATCTCTGCCGGTATTTGCGGCTAAGAGGGTTAATCCACAGGTGCTTTTCATTACTAAAGGCCATTCTTTCCGAATATAATATTTACGAGGAGAGCGCTTGCGGGAGGGATAAGAATGGCGAGTGATTACCAGATAATGAAAATTAGAATTGAGGAACTGGAACAAAGGGTAGAACATTTAAGAGTAAGCCGCCGTGTATTGATGAATCTGGTAGAGAAACTGGAAAAGGAAAAAAATTGTGCGATGACCAAGTTGGAGAAGGAAAATCGAAAACTCCAGCGACATAATGCCTTTTATGCCCAGACATTATTGATAAAAAACCGGAGGATAATGGAACTGGAAGAACAAATGCAATCCAAACTGTCCTGACAGGTTACCTTCAAAAAGGGGAGAAATTATATTGATATATCCTCAGCTCGAAGGCTGAGGTTTTTAGTTTTATAATAGTAACAACTTTTTTGGCATTAAGGAAGTGACACTTATGTGTAGAAGTATGATAATTGCCCTAACATTTCTCACCAGAATTCCTATAAAGATAAATTTTACATACGATGAAAAGGATCTGGGGAGGACTTCCCGCTATTTCCCTCTGGTTGGACTAATTATTGGTCTTTTGGTGGCTGGGGTGGCATATGTTTTTGGCGGGATTGACCGGCAGCTTGGTGCGGTAGCCGCCATTCTTACCGGAGTAATCCTCACCGGAGGTCTGCACTTAGATGGTTTTATGGATACGGCTGACGGGATATTTTCTGCCAGAAAACGGGATAAAATGCTGGAGATTATGAAGGACAGCCGGGTGGGAGCCCATGGGGTGACGGCTGCTATCAGCATTTTTTTGATAAAGTTTGTTTCTTATCAAATGGTTTTGGAAAGTTTAGAAGCTTTCTGGGTTATTCCCATGGCATTTATTATCTCCAGATGGACGATGGTTTTTGCCATTTTGTATTTTCCCGGTGCCCGTAAGCAAGGTTTGGGTCAAATTTTCATTGAAAACCGGTGCCGGTGGGATTTCCCGTTGGCTACCTTTTTTGTTTTTATCCCAGTTATACTTTACTGTTATTGGTTGACGCTGATTCCTTTAGTGTTAACCATGTTGGTCTGTTGGCTTGTATGTCGTTCCCTGGTAAAAATTTTAGGCGGATTAACCGGAGACACATACGGTGCTTTGGCGGAGCTTTCGGAAACGGTATTTATCCTGTTGTTCATGGTAATAAAAATTATGTATCCTTTGACTGAAAACATTCTTTTATCAATATTTGGTTAAACTAGTAAAGAAGCCTTGTTCAAATTGGAGTGATCTTCTTTGATTCTGCGCCTCTTACCTTTATTTATATTTGTTCCTGTTTTGGAATTGTATCTAATTATTCTTCTTGGCCAAAGAGCAGGTTTTTTTAATACTTTTTTATTTATTGTATTTGCGGGGATTGTTGGTATCTTTCTTGTCAAACAGCAAGGATTGGAGACGCTTCGCCGACTTAGATCAAGTATTGCCCAAGGACAGGTTCCGGGTAATGAAGTTTTGGACGGTTGCTTAATATTAATAGGTTCGGCACTGCTTCTTACCCCGGGCATTTTAACTGATATTGGCGGTTTTACTTTGTTGGTTCCCTGGACAAGGAGGTTTTGGCGTGAGAGCTTAAAGGTGCGGGTTTATTCCTGGATTAAGAATGGAAAGATAAAA
Organism: Desulfitobacteriaceae bacterium; assembly: GCA_028709045.1. Classification (GTDB taxonomy): domain Bacteria; phylum Bacillota; class Dehalobacteriia; order Dehalobacteriales; family Dehalobacteriaceae; genus JAQVXR01. Next base: position 9,916 of record JAQVXR010000008.1, read on the forward strand.
ATTTTATATTAATTAATTATTACATGGAAACCCCAAAATAGTTGTGCTATAATAGGTAAAATATTTTACCTGCTTGAGATAAGGGAGTGGAATAGGATGAAGGACAAATTTGTAAAAGAAGGTCTGACTTTTGATGATGTATTATTAATTCCCAGCGCATCTTCTGTGTTGCCTAAAGAGGTAGACGTGTCTACATCTCTCACCAATAGAATAAAATTAAATATACCTCTAATGAGTGCAGGAATGGATACAGTTACCACTGCCCGGATGGCAATTGCTATAGCCCGAGAAGGGGGAATTGGTGTCATCCATAAGAACATGTCAATAGAAAATCAGGCGCAGGAAGTGGACCGGGTAAAACGCTCCGAACATGGCATTATTACAGATCCGATTTTCCTGTCTCCGGAACACAGCATCAATGAAGCATTGGCTATTATGGAGAGATACCATATTTCCGGTGTACCCATTACGGTGGAGGGTAAACTGGTGGGCATTCTTACAAACAGGGATTTGCGCTTTGAAAAGGACTTTAACAAAAAAATATACGAGGTAATGACCAAAGACGGTTTAATTACCGCACCCGTTGGCACTACTTTAGCAGAAGCCCAGGAGATCCTTCAAAAACATAAGGTAGAAAAGCTGCCAATTGTTGACGGCGAAGGTTATTTAAGAGGCCTTATCACGATTAAAGATATTGAGAAAACAAGACAGTATCCTAATTCTGCCAAAGATGAAAAGGGCCGATTGCGCGTGGCGGCTGCAATTGGCGTAACCGCCGATACGATGGAACGGGCAACAGCTCTTTTTAAAGCCGGTGCCGATGCGATTGTGGTAGACACAGCTCACGGACATTCCTTGGGAGTTGTGCAAATGGTGGCCAAAATAAAAAAATATTTCCCTGAAAAAGATATTATTGCCGGCAATGTGGCAACCGGAGATGCCACAAAAGAATTAATAGAGGCAGGTGCTGATGCGGTAAAAGTTGGTGTGGGGCCTGGTTCGATTTGTACCACCAGGGTTATTGCCGGAATCGGTGTACCCCAGGTCACAGCAATTTATGACTGCGCTCAAGTGGCGGGAAAATATAATATTCCCATCATTGGTGATGGGGGTGTTAAATACTCCGGTGATGTTGTTAAAGCCATTGGCGCCGGGGCAGATGTGGTGATGATTGGCAGTCTCTTTGCCGGAACGGAAGAGAGCCCGGGAGACATTGAGATTTATCAGGGAAGGAGTTTTAAAGTATACCGGGGAATGGGTTCAATTGCTGCGATGAAAGAAGGAAGCAAGGACCGTTACTTCCAGGAAGATGAAGCCAAACTGGTCCCCGAGGGGATTGAGGGTCGGGTTCCATATAAAGGATCCTTAGCTGAAACGGTTTTTCAGTTGATAGGCGGACTGCGCGCCGGAATGGGTTATTGTGGTACGCCCAGCATTGCTCACATGAAAAAAGAAGGCAGGTTTATCCGGATCACAACTGCCGGCATGGTAGAGAGTCATCCCCATGATGTTCATGTGACAAAAGAAGCACCGAATTACAGAATATAATAAACGGTTTATTATATTCAGATGGAGTTTTTATTCCATTTGACGGTTAGAAATCGTTATCCAGGAACTGTTAGCTATCGGATAAAATTCCAGATGATTCCAAATTTAATGGCAAACTGACTGAAATTAATCAGGATTGAGTATATCTAAAAATAGATAAAAAAAATTTTAAAAATATTGTAATAATAGAAGGGAATTTGATAGTTGGTATCGAAGATATATTGTGAAATAATGTACTTTTTTGCTACGATAGGGGTTGATGGGTACTGTTAAGTTATATTATTTAATTTTAGTTTTAGATAGATTAAAAATTGGACAAGTAATTGAGGAGGATTATTTTGAAAACGCTGTTGGAAAAAACGAGGGACATTAACAAGTTGATTCAAAAATCTGCCGGAAATCCCATTAGTTTTGAGGGAATGGCACAAATTCTGAGAGACAATGTTGAGTCTAATGTGTATCTAATAGGTCGCAAAGGCAAAGTATTAGGGTACGCATTTTTAGATAACTACCATTGTCCTACGATGGATGAGATTGTAACGGAAGAAATGCGTTTCCCGGCTGATTATAATGAAAATCTTTTAAAGACTGGTGAAACAAGGGCTAATATAGACAGGATGGGTCTTTGTGCATTTCTCCCTGACCGCAAGTGCCTTTTAGAAAATAAATTCACCACATTTGTTCCGGTTATTGGCGGGGGGGAACGGTTAGGTACGTTGATGCTATCCAAGCCGGGTGAATTTGACAGTGGAGATTTGATCCTAGCAGAATACGGGGCAACTGTGATTGGTATGGAAATTCTCCGCTCCAAAGCAGAAAAAATCGAAGAGATTGCCAGGCAGAAAGCTGCCGTGAGCATTGCTTTTGATACTCTCTCCTACTCGGAATTGGAAGCAGTAGATCACATCTTTAAGGAATTAGGGGATAGCCAAGGACTTTTGGTAGCAAGTAAAATTGCCGATAAAGTTGGCATTACCCGTTCAGTTATTGTTAATGCTTTGAGAAAGCTGGAAAGTGCCGGGGTGGTTGAAGTCCGTTCTTTAGGAATGAAAGGTACTTACATCCGGGTATTAAACGATTATTTGTTAGAAGAACTGGAAAGAATTCAAGCTTCTCACGGGAGAATTTAATAAAAGCAGCCATTATGGCTGCTTTTTTTCATAGAATTATGAATATGGTTATATTTAATGATTGCACCTTCCTGTTTAATAAGTTAAATTAATAGTAAGGATACTTTTCAGGAGGGAAAGAAGGTGTCTTAAACCGGTGAAACACTTGTATTGGAAAATTGGGGCGGTTCTTTTAATCATTTTAGCCTGTGTAGGAGGTTATATGTTTTTCGGAGGAAATCTTGCCCCTCAGGATATTCCAGAGGACAATGAAGATGATTGGATTAGAGGAGCAGGCCGGATCAATATTCTTCTCTTAGGAACTGATTCGGATATGGGGAACGAATCGAGAACTGATACGATTATTTTAGCGAGTGTCGACACTGAGCAAAAAAAGTTAAGTATTTTGTCGATTCCTCGCGATACAAGGGTTAATATTCCAGGTTATGGAGATAATAGAATTAATGCCGCTAACCAAATAGGCGGGGTGGAATTAGTAAAAGAGACGATCTCTGAACTTTTAAAAGTACCTATTGACTATTATGTGCTCACTAATTTTGATGGGTTTATCGGTATCATAGATATTTTAGGCGGCGTTGAAATTGATGTAGAGCAAAATATGAAATGCCGTGTCTACGATGGTGTTATTAATTTGGAAAAAGGCATCCAGCGTTTGGATGGAGAAAAAGCTCTTCAGTATGTTCGCTTTCGTTATGATAAATTAGGTGATATTTCCCGCACACAAAGACAACAGAAGTTTCTTGTTGCCTTAGCAAAGGAAATGATGCAGGCGAAAAATGTTGTGAAACTCCCTGCTTTGATTCCACAAATACAGAAGACGGTGGAAACGGATTTAACATTGCCTCAGCTGCTTGGTTTGGCTAGAGACGGTAACAACTATGATCTAGATAATATTACTGTTCAGACCTTGCCTGGCAACTTTGCCACTATTAATGGAGGAAGTTACTGGGTTGTTGATATGGATAAAACTCCGGAAGTGGTTCTCAGTGTTTTTGCTGGGCAGAATGAAAATATTATTGATGAGAGCATCCAGGTAGTGAAAACGGAAAAACCGAAACCACCGAAAAAACCGCTGGAGGATGCTAAAGCGGAACAGCCGGATGATAATGACAGCATTATTCCGGAAGGAGGATCGGCTCCTGATAACAGTGATCTTCCGGGTGAAGAAGGATTACAGGAAGAGGACATTTCGGATAATCCGCCAAATGACGGGGAACCGGAAGATGGACCGACTGAGACTCCACCGGATAATAATACTCCGGAGCCTCCGCCAAACGATGACGAGGCGGAAGATAAATCACCTGATGCTCCCTCTGAAGATGGTGACCCAACAGAACAGAATGGATCTGACGGTGATGATAATACTTCAGGGGGAACACAAAAAAAACCGGGTGGGAATACGGACCAGGTAAGCAGTTAACTATTTAGTCGGTTTTATAATATTTCAATATGGGGAAGGAATATGAAAAGCCCTGGCGAAATAGTGATTTATAAAATGATACTGGAGGTATGCCCATGCTATTCAGACAATGTGCAGGCGGGATTGTATTCTATTATGACAAAGTATTTTTACTCAAAAATGAAAAAAACGAATGGGTATTTCCAAAGGGTGTTATCAGAAATGGAGCTTATGCTCATGATGTGGCCATTAAGAGGGTAAAGGAAGAAACCGGGTTGGATGCTGCCATCATAGCTCCGGTAGGTGAAACAAGCTATGAGTTTTATTCTTTGACGAGGCATGAACCTGTGTGCAACCAGATTACATGGTTTCTTATGGAAGCTCAGACCGACAAGTACCATCTACCAAAAGAGCAGAATTTTTCCGACGGAGGATTTTTTAACATTATTGAGGCACTAAGCAGAGTAACTTACAGTCAGGATAAATCATTGTTAAATATTGCTTACCGAAAATGGAAAGAAATTGAACGAGAGAATCATATAGTCAATAAATAGACATGGGAAAGAGAGTTGATCTGAACTCTCTTTTTCTTTACCAGGGCAGGATTTCTCCTTTTTTTAAGTGTGGTTTTATTTGTCCGCCGGGGCATAATAAACAAATAAGAGGGGGTGTTTGTCCATGGTACAGAAACTCAGGTTAAAAAAGGGATATGCTCTAAACCAGCAGTCGAAAGTAGCAGCGCGGAGTTTTCTTATGGGAATAGCAGAAAACCCGGAAGGAATTTCGGCTGAACGGGAAAAGTTTATTCACGGCATGAAAACGGATAGTCATAAAGTTCTTCCGCCTAACAAAAGTGAGTAAAGATTCTCAAAAAACAGGCCGCTGGGTAATCTTGCTTTAGTCTAGGCGCGGCCTGTTTTTATTAAGCGTATCAAAAATGTTGAATGCATTCGGTTACCGTTAATCCGGACATTGGAAAGTAGTAAAGTCATGTCCATTGTGATATAATTACCATGATTTGCTTTTAGCGGGAGGATCCCATTGAAATATTTAGTAAAAACTTTTGGCTGTCAGATGAATGAACATGATTCTGAAATACTGGCAGGAATGATGGAACAAATCGGATATGAACAGGTGGAACGTCCTGAGGATGCTGATGCGATTATCATTAACACCTGTTGCGTCCGGGAAAGTGCGGAAAACCGGATTATAGGATATATCGGTAACCTGAAAAAATTAAAGGAACAAAACCCAGGCCTCATCATTACAGTTTCCGGGTGCATGCTTCAGCAACCCGGTGCTGCTGAGAAACTTATCAAAAGAGCACCATTCGTTGATTTGGTTTTAGGCACACACAATATCCACCGGCTGCCGCAATTGATTAGCGAAAGACAAGGTGGAAATGAGTCGCTAATAGAAGTGGCGGAAACTGAAGGGGATATCCAGGAAGAATTACCGGTTAAAAGACAGGGGAATATTAAGGCTCAGGTTACTATCATGTATGGGTGCAATAATTTTTGCTCATACTGTATCGTACCTTTTGTTCGGGGACGGGAAAGAAGCAGAAAACCGGAAGCGATTGAAAAGGAAATAAAATGTTTGGGGGCTGAGGGCTTTAAGGAAGTGCTTCTCCTTGGCCAAAACGTAAATTCTTATGGCCTTGATTTTACCGAGGCTTTTGATTTTGCCGATTTATTAGAACGTGTGGATAGGAATCCCGACATTGAGAGGATTCGCTACATGACATCCCACCCCCGTGATTTCACTCAAAAACTAGTGGATACCATCAGCAAATCACAAAAGGTATGTGAGCATTTTCATCTGCCTATTCAAGCAGGAAGCAACCGGATTTTAAAACAAATGAATCGAGGTTATTCACGGGAAATGTATTTTGAGCTGGTGGAAAGCATTAGGGAAAAGGTGCCCAAGGCCAGTATCACAACAGATATCATTGTGGGTTTTCCCGGGGAAACGGATGATGATTTTGCCGATACTTTGGATGTGATAAAAAGAGTACGCTTTGATGCGGCCTATACATTTCTCTATTCACGCAGGTCCGGTACTCCGGCGGCAAAAATGTCGGAACAAGTTCCGGCAGAGGAGAAAAAAAGGCGGCTCCAGATTTTAATGGATTTGGAGAATTCTATCAGCAGGGAAATCAACGAAAAACTTGTAGGCACCAGGGAAGAAGTATTGGTTGAAGGAACCAGTAAAACGAAAGATATTATGTTCTCCGGTCGGACCAGAACTAATAAAATCGTTATTTTTCCCGGAAATGAAAGTATGATCGGGAAACTGGTTAATGTCAATATTATGAGTGCCAAAACATGGCATCTCGAGGGTCAAATTATTAAATAACGGAGGTCAAAACATGAGTGTCTTAGAAAAGGCGAAGGAATTGGCGGATGCCTTAACAGTATCACCGGAGTTAAATGACATGCGGGAAAAGGAAAAGCTGGTGAAAGCGGACAGTGAAGCCAGTCAATTAATGGACAAGATCAGCGCTCGGCAGATGGAGTTATACCAATTGCAGACGGAGGGTAAGGAGCCTTCCCCGGAGTTGATGGAAATGCTGCGCGGGCTCCAGGAAGAAATGGAAAGAAACAATAAAGTTATGGACTATTTAGGAGCCCAAGAAAAAATGGGTAAAATACTTCAGGAAGTAAACAAAATGATCTCAGAAGCCCTTTCCGGCGGGTCCTGCGAAGAGAATGATTGCTCCCATTGCGCCGGGTGTTAAAAAAGCATACCAAAGCTCCTGATAAAATCAGGGGCTTTTTGCTTTTATACGAATAACCTAAGGAAACCAGGCTAAAACGTGATGCCTTTAATTCCCTGGATTTTCATGGTATAATTTTTTTAAGGAGTAAGGAGGAAAAGACATGGCAGATCTGACACCGATGATGAAACAGTATCAAAGAATTAAGTCTAACCATAAGGACGCCATTCTTTTTTTCCGTTTGGGCGATTTTTACGAAATGTTTTTGGATGATGCTGTTATTGCATCCCGGGATTTGGAAATTACCTTGACTTCCCGAGATGGAGGAAACGGCAAGAAAATTCCCATGTGCGGCATTCCATATCACGCTGTAGATGGATACCTGGCAAAACTGATTTCAAAGGGTCACAAAGTGGCCATCTGTGAGCAGGTGGAAGACCCGAAATCAGCTAAAGGAATCGTGAAGCGGGAGGTCATCCGTATTGTAACTCCCGGTACGGTGCTGGAAAGCAATTTGCTTAACGAAAAGAAACAAAATTATCTGCTTGCCATATGCCGGGGAGAAAAAGTTTATGGTTTGGCTTACACTGATATTTCCACAGGAGAATTTTATGCAACAGAAATATCGGGATCGGATCTAGATGCAAAACTTTTTGATGAAACAGGACGAATTAATCCGGCCGAGTGTATTTTACCGGCAGCTATTTACCATGAAGAGACCCTCAGAAGCAAACTGGAAGTAACGGCGGAAGGGACGATCAGCAGCAAAGTGCCGGATGAGTATTTTCAGCTAAAAAAAGCAACAAATCTTATCGAAAAGCATTTTAAGATTACTTCCCTTGATGCGTTGGGACTAAGGGAACTGCCTCTTGCCACCTGTGCTGTAGGGGCGATTTTACAATTTTTGATAGAAACGCAAAAAAAGGATCTTCAGTATCTTGATCAATTAAAAATATACTCTCCGGCTTCCTTTATGATGATTGACAGCACCACCAGGCGCAATTTGGAATTGACTGCAACCATCAGAGGGGGCCAAAGAAAAGGTTCCCTCATGTGGGTTTGTGATCAGACGGTGACTGCTTTAGGAGGACGCCTGTTAAGAGAATGGCTGGAAAAACCTCTTTTGGATATTTCGGAAATATCCTTCAGGTTGGACGGGGTGGAGGAACTTACTAATAACGTTTTTATTCGGGAAGACCTGCGTACCTTACTAAAAAAGGTTTATGATATGGAAAGGCTGATTGGAAGAATTGCCTACGGCAGTGCCAATCCCCGAGATCTGATTGCTCTAAAAACTTCTGTTTCTGTAGTGCCGGAAGTGTTCCAGCTGGGGAAAAAATTAATGAGTCCCCTCTTTCAAAGAATGTTTGCTAACTTTGATGTTTTAGATGATATCTACATATTGATCGATCAGGCGATTAATGATGATCCGCCTGTTTCTCTCAGAGAAGGAGGCATCATTAAGGAAGGCTATGATGAGGAGGTGGACGAGCTTCGCTCAATTACCTCCGGCGGCAAGAAATGGATCGCCGGCCTTGAGTCTAAGGAAAAGGCTGCTACCGGCATTAAATCATTGAAAGTAGGCTTTAATAAAGTCTTCGGCTATTATATTGAAGTAACAAACGCTAATTTAAACGCTGTTCCTGATAACTATATTCGCAAACAAACTTTGGCAAACGCGGAACGATATATCACGGAAGAATTAAAAGAATGGGAAAATAAGATTCTCGGGGCCAGTGAAAAACTTACGTCTCGGGAGTATGAACTTTTTTGCTATGCGCGCAACCAAATCACCCTTTCTACGGCACGTATTCGCCGGGTGGCCGCTATTATTGCTCGGCTTGATGTATTGCTTTCTTTTGCTCAAGTAGCCTTGGAAAATGGTTATTGTAAGCCTGAGGTGAATGCCGGGGATGTGATTCATATTGTGGACGGACGGCATCCGGTTGTGGAGCAGATTGCCGGAAGTGGCGACTACGTCCCCAATGATACATATCTTGATAATAAGGAGCATCAGGTTTGCTTGTTAACAGGCCCCAATATGGCAGGGAAGTCGACATACATGCGTCAGGTTGCGCTTACTGTTTTGATGGCGCAAATTGGCTGTTTTGTTCCGGCGACCAGTGCAGTAATTGGTATTGTTGATAGAATTTTCACCAGAGTAGGTGCAGCAGATGACCTAGCCGGAGGGCAAAGCACATTCATGGTGGAAATGTGTGAAACCGCTAATATTTTACGCAACGCCACCAGGAAAAGCCTGGTGATATTAGATGAGATCGGTCGGGGTACCAGCACATATGATGGGATGAGCATCGCCTGGGCTGTTGCGGAATACCTCTTAAAACCTGAGGTTGGGGCAAAAACATTGTTTGCCACCCATTATCACGAACTTACTGCCTTAGCAGATAAGTTTTCCCAGGTAAAAAATTATACAGTTGCAGTGCGGGAAAAAGAAGGGGGAATAATTTTCTTAAGAAAAATAATCCCCGGAGGAACTGACAAAAGCTATGGTATTCAGGTAGCCAGACTGGCCGGTCTGCCGGAGGAAGTACTTGTACGAGCCAAAGAAATTTTGACCGGATTGGAAGGAGAAGAAAAAATGCCCAAAAGGATTGAGCCACCGAAAGATCGGGAAACGCCTGTTCAGTTGGCTGTCTTTTCTCCTAATCCACCCAAGCACCCCCTGGCTGCAGAACTAGAGATGCTTGATTTAAACAACCTTACTCCCCTGGATGCTTTGATTAAACTAAACCAATGGCAGCGGAAATTAAAAAAACTGGCGGGTGAAGGAAAGTGATTTTTGGAATCGATGTTGGCGGAACATATACGGACGCGGTTGCCATGGACGGGGCAAAAGTAGCACATTGGTTCAAAACCCCGACCACTATAAATATGCTCCGGTGTCTGGGCGAGGCGATGGAACGGCTTGAAAAAATAGAACCGGTTTCCCGCTGGGAAAGGCTGGTTATCAGTACCACGATGCTGACAAATATTGTTGCCCAGCAAAGGTATGAAAATGTTGGATTGATGTTGATTCCCGGTCCGGGTATCAATCCGGGAATTTTAGATTATCCTACGGAAACTGCTATTTTATCCGGGGCAATGAATTATCGAGGCTTTGAAATTGCTCCCCTGGACGAAGAAGAAGTGAAAGAGAAGGCACAATTTTTTTATAAAAAAGGATATCGCCACTTGGCTTTGGTAGGTAAATTCTCCGGGCGAAACGGAGAGCACGAAGAACAAGCGGCTGATTGGATCAAAGAAATTTGTCCTGATATGGAAATTACCTTAGGACACAGAGTATCTGGCTATTTGAACTATCCTCGCCGCCTGGTTACCACCTGGCTCACTGCTGCCACCCAAAAAGCTTACCGGGAATTTATTTTCGGGGTGGAAAATGTTTTAACTAAATACGGTATATCCTGCCCGGTATACATTATGAAGGCAGACGGTGGTGTGATTCCCATCAATGGGGTCGAAAGTTCTCCTACAGCCACAGTTTATTCAGGCCCTGCAGCCAGTACGGTAGGCGCTACTGCTTTATTGGCAGGGAATGAATCTGCTGTAGTGATGGACGTAGGTGGCTCCACAACTGATCTATCCCTGATTCTATCAGGGATGCCTTTGCTGGCGACCAATGGAATGAAAATAGCCAACTATCTGACCCAAATCAAGGGGTTGGCGTTAAAATCAGTGGCAGCCGGGGGCGATGCCCCGGTGGAAATGAGGGGAACTCAGCCATTCCTTTTAGAAGAAAGAAGAGGGGAAGCAGTGTGCTTTGGTGGAACATACCCTACTTTGACAGATGCTTTAAATATTTTGGATGGAGTACCGGGCAAAAATCAAGGAGCATCTTTGGAAGCATTCATTAAAACTTTCTCCTTAAGGGAGAGCCAGGTACCACTCTTTGGCGAAGAAGTAATTGCTCAGGCTGTTAATAAAATTGCCGGAGAAATTAAAAAAATGATTACAGAATGGCAGGATGAGCCTGCATACCGGGTGTGGGAAGTGCTGCAAAAGGAGCCTCTATTCCCCAACACTTTGACGGGTATCGGCGGTGCTGCCCCCGGTCTGACACAACGAGTCGCCAAAGCATTAGGGATGAAACCTTATTTGCCTCCTTTTGCCGGAGTTGCTAACGCCATTGGCTGTGCTGTGGCCAAACCGTCAATGAGCTTAAAGCTACATATTGATACCGGCCAAAATTTGCTCTCATTGGATGACGGTTTACAGAAAGAGTACCGGGGTTCCGGAAAAGAAGAAGAGGCTATAAAACTTGCTAAAACTTTTTTAGTGCAACGTGCCCATAGTCTCGGAATTCAAATTGACCAACCTGATGTGGAAATTGTTAACAGTGAAATATTTAGTATGATCCGCGGATATTACCGTTCCGGATATATTATTGATACAGAAGTGCAGATAAAACCGGGCCTTTTTACCCGGGTAAATTAAAAAATATTTTATAAATTGCCAAAGAAACCTGTATGATTGAGAGGGAAACCGATATGCAAAAACCTACAGGATTAGTTTTTTTCCCGGCATTTGACTGGAGCATTTCACCAACTCACCCGGAACGCCAGGAAAGACTTTTATATACCCGGGACCAGCTTTTTGAAGAAGGTATTATGGACCTTCCCCAGATTAAAGAATATCGCGCCCAAACTACCGGGTTGGAGCACATTTACCGAACACATATTTGCGTTCCCGACGTATCTGCTCAAATTACCGATGCTCACCTGATTGCAGTGGGCAGTATGCTCCGGGTAGCGGATGCCTTCTTTCAGGGGGAAGTAAGAAACGGCTTTGTTATGGTCCGGCCTCCGGGACATCATGCCATGTGGGTGAGCCATGGTAACCGGGGTTTTTGCAATATTAATAATGAAGCAATCCTTGTTGATTACCTCCGGTGTAAGTATGGAGTGAAAAAAGTTGCCATTGTTGATACTGATGTGCATCATGGGGACGGGACACAAGATATTTTTTGGCATGATCCGGATGTCCTTTGCATCTCTTTTCATCAAGACGGGCGCACTCTTTTCCCAGGTACAGGTTTTCTTCATGATTTAGGCGGGCCTAACGCTTACGCTAAGACCATTAATATTCCTTTACTGCCTGGGACAACGGACCGGGAAGTACTGATGGTTTTAGATAATCTGATTTTGCCAATACTGGAAGATTTTCAACCGGACATTGTGATAAATTCAGCCGGTCAGGATAATCATTATACCGACCCTTTGGCAAGCCTAAATATGACTGCCGGCGGTTATGCCCTGCTTAATGAAAAATTGTCCCCCAATCTTGCTGTGCTTGAGGGAGGTTATGCTGTGGAAACAGCTCTTCCCTATGTCAACACGGCCATTACATTGGCCATGGCAGGACTTGATTATTCTTTTGTCCGGGAGCCGAATTTACCCGTATTTAGAAAAGATCCGGAGCTTTTTAATTATACGAAAGATATAATCTCCCAACTACTTCAAATTTGGAAGGGACGCAAAAAAGCAGACTTAATACATATATTTGGGCGAGAAAAAGTTTACACGCGCAGTAAAAATATTTATTATGATACAGATGGTTTCCGGGAACAACAGGAGGAAAGTATTTATCGCTGTACTGACTGCTCCGGTTATGTCAAAGTGGTTTCCCACGCTTTGCAAGGTGATTTCCTTCACCATGTATTTGCCATTCGCACTCCCTTTCATGCTTGCCCCCGCTGCCGGAAACTGGCGGCTGAGGACTTTAACCGGGCAGTGGATGAGGGTAAATTTACCCAATACTGCTGGCAGGATCAGGCGGGGCGGAAATTTCACCTGGTAGATAAAAACGGTGTCCGGGTAATTGACATAGGAGTAAAAAATGAGAGAGATTAAAGTTTTAGATCCCCAAACGGCAAATCAAATAGCTGCCGGGGAAGTGGTGGAGCGTCCCGTTTCTGTTGTTAAAGAATTAGTGGAAAACTCCATTGATGCCGGGGCAACAAGAATAAAAATATCTATTCGAGAAGGCGGTCTCAAGCTGATTCAAGTTGGAGATAACGGGTGTGGCATGACAGTTTCCGACATGCTGATGGCACCTAAACGTCATGCCACGAGCAAAATTGAAAACGCAGAAGATTTAAACAGCCTGCATACTCTAGGATTTCGTGGGGAAGCTCTACCATCTATTGCTGCTGTATCTAAGCTCTCGGTAACGTCTAGGCTGGGGGAAAGCGCCGTCGGTTGGCAGGTGGTAATAGAAAATGGGACGATAAATGAACCGGTAGAAACCGGATGCCCTTCCGGAACGATTGTGAGAGCAGAGAGTCTCTTTTACAACACTCCGGCCAGGAAGAAATTTTTAAAGTCGGCTGCCACGGAATTAGGCCATGCCTCAGATATGATTGGCCGGATGATTTTATCCCATCCGGATATTGCCTTTGAACTGGAACACGAGGAGAAAAATATATTAAAGTCACCGGGAAACGGTGATTTGGCCCAGGCAATTTTTGCCGTCTACGGGGGAGACATCACCCGTAAAATGAAAAAAATAAGCTATCATGGTGAGGAGAAAATAATCGGCTTTGTATCCAGTCCGGAGCTTACCAGGTCTACCCGTCACTACTATAATTTTTTTGTCAACGGCAGGTTTGTGCGCAGTCCGGAATTAGCTGCCATTTTAGAAGAGGCTTTTTATACTCGGATTCCTGCCAAAAGATATCCTGTCGCTGTGATCCATTTTACCCTTGATCCGGAAACATTTGATGTCAATGTCCATCCGGCCAAGCTGGAAATAAAGTTTCGAAATCTTCCCGCTTTAAAAAGTTCTTTTATACAAGCGTTGGATGATATTTTTCGACGGCCGGCTGATGTGATTCCGGGAGTTACCCTGCCATTTACGGCGCCAAAAACCCAACCGATACAGAGGGGAAAAGATTACCCTGACCAAGAAATTTATCAAGAGAAGTTTCAATTAGTCAGCGAGGAACCTGTTTATCCACAGAAAATGGAAGTATTACCATCAAGAGAATCTGAACAGGTGAGAAAACAGGAAGCGGAAAAACAACAGGTTTTCTCTAATATGAAAGTCCTCGGCCAGTTGGAAGGCACTTATATTTTGGCATCCAGCCCGGAGGGGATCTATATTATCGACCAGCATGCCGCCCATGAGCGAATTCGTTTTGATAAAATTAAAAAGGCTTTTTGTGCTCAGCCATCCGAGACAGAATATTTGGCTGTTCCCGGGGTAATTGAACTAACCCCTCAGCAGGCGCTCTGGTTGATCAATAATATTGTGACAATTAAAGATCTCGGATTTATTTTAGAGCATTTCGGAGAGAATACTTTTCTTTTGCGCGGAGTTCCTCGGTGGAACAGTGGGGGAAATTCCGAGGAATTATTATTAGCAATTGTGGAAAAACTAGGAAATGATGATTCTGAGCAATTGCAAATGGACCGGTTGGTGGAAGAAGAGCTTTTTACCATGGCCTGCAAAAGTGCCGTAAAAGCAAACCGGCACCTAACGGAGGCAGATATCGGCTATCTTTTGACCCAGCTGGAACTGAGCAATAACCCATATAGCTGTCCTCATGGAAGACCGGTTTTAATAAAAATAACCCGGAAAGAAATTGAAAAAAGATTTATGCGGAGCTAAATTTAAACTTAAAATCAATTGGAGGAAGGTGGGATGATCGAGAAAGAAAAAGTGGCTGTAATCGTCGGCCCAACAGCGGTGGGAAAAACTGCAGTGTCTATTCGGACAGCTGATATTCTAGGTGCGGAGATTATCTCCGGAGATTCTATGCAGGTCTACCGAGGTATGGACATCGGTACGGCAAAAATTCTGGAAGAGGAGATGTATGCTCCGTCAGGTAAAAAAATACCACATCACATGATTGATATTGTCGATCCGGATGAAGCTTATAGTGCAGCCGACTTTCAAGAAATGGTGCGCAAAACCATCAGCGCGTTAAATAAAGAAGGAAAGCTTCCTCTTATTGTAGGGGGCACAGGCCTTTATATTAATGCCGTTCTTGATCTATATAATTTTACCGAAATGGATATTGACGAAAAATATCGTCAAGAAAAATGGGAAGAAGCAGAGAAATACGGCTCACACTTTTTGCACAAGGAACTGGCCGATATCGATCAAGAAGCGGCAGAGAGAATTCATCCTCATGACACCAAGCGGATTATCCGAGCGCTGGAAATCTATCACCAGACCAAAAGGACGGTATCCGAATTACAGGAAGGTTCAGGTGAGAGTAACCCGGTATATCAGGTTGTTCTGGTAGGCCTATTTATGGAACGGGATTTACTCTACCAACGTATCAATCAGCGGGTTGATAAAATGATAGATTCCGGTTTGATTGATGAGGTAAAAAATCTATTAGAAAAAGGCTACTATCCCCGCCTTAATTCTATGCAGGGTTTAGGTTACCGGCAGGTGGCTGCTTATTTAAACGGGATATTGACAAAGAACGAGGCAATAAATCTTATTAAAAGAGATACCAGGCGTTTTGCTAAAAGGCAGTTTACATGGTTTAAAAGGGATGAGAGAATTAAATGGTTTAACATGGAACAATATGAAAATGAAGACCAATGTGCCCGAGAAATTGCCGATTATATTGGCAGGAGTCTGGTAATCGCTGTAGAATAATACATAAACCAAAATATGGAGGGAAACCAATGACAAAACCTTCTTTTAATTTACAGGACTTTTTTTTAAACCAGGTGCGAAAAGAAAACACCCCGGTAACTATATTTCTGGTCAACGGGTTTCAGATTAGAGGAGTGGTTAAGGGATTTGATAATTTTACCGTGGTAATGGATGTTGAGGGAAAGCAGCAGATGGTTTATAAACACGCAATATCAACCATCATGCCCGGAAGACCGGTTAATCTGATGATGGAAAAAACGGAATAGGTTCTCGTTAGACCAAGAGAACAAAATCCATAGGTAAAAAAAGACATGGCTAATTGTTATGTCTTTTTTTAATTTAATCTAATAGCATCTCCCTGTTTTGACAATTTGTGCACAAGAAAAAGGAATCACAATATAATGATAATAGTATTCCTTCTTTTGGGAGGTGCCAGGGAATGATCCGGTTTCCCTTTAAATCTGTTGGAGCTAAAATGGAAGCAAATTTTCGCCGGGAAAGCTCGGAAGAAACCGTCGGTACACAGCGCGAAGAACAGGACGCTAAAGCACGCATTAAAGAAATTCATAAAGAGCTTAATGAACTGATCGGTTTGCAAAGTGTCAAAAAAATGATTCTGGAAGTGCAGGCTTTTGTGGATATTCAAAAACGCCGGACTCAGGAAAAGCTTGCCGCAGAGCCAACGGTGCTTCATGCTGTTTTTAAAGGCAACCCTGGTACCGGGAAAACGACGGTAGCGCGAATTGTCGCCAAACTTTTCAAAGAGGTAGGGGTGCTGCAAAAAGGACACCTGGTTGAAGTGGAACGAGCAGATTTGGTGGGAGAGTACATCGGTCATACTGCTCAGAAAACCAGGGAACAAATAAAAAAAGCATTAGGAGGCGTGCTTTTTATCGACGAAGCATATTCCCTGGCTCGAGGCGGGGAAAAAGATTTTGGCAAGGAAGCTATTGATGTAATGGTCAAAGCAATGGAGGATAATAAAGATAACTTAATTATTATCTTGGCTGGATATAAGGATGAGATGGATTGGTTTCTTTGCTCTAATCCCGGGCTTCGTTCCAGATTTCCCCTTCATATTGAGTTTCCTGATTACCGGCCGGAAGAATTATATAGTATTGCTTACTTAATGTATAAAGCCCGCCAGTACCGGTTGAGTGATGAGGCAAGGGGTACTTTAGAAAGAATAATTAAAAGGAAGGTTCTTTTAGGCCATGAATTTAGCGGCAATGCCCGTTTAGTGCGAAACCTGGTAGAAAGTTCACTGCGTACCCAGGCTGTGAGATTAGTTACCAAACAACATATTACCCGGGAGGATTTAATGTTGATTCAGCCTATTGATCTTTTGGATGCAGCCAGGCGTAGCCAATAGATCAATATTTCTTTCCGTTGCCAAAAGCAGGTTTAGTCGTTATACTTTGGTTGGTGGACTTTCCATCGAGAAGTGCTGAATATTGGCAACGGAGGGTTGCATGATGAATTTAGACAGTTTGGTACGGCAGGCGGAAGAAACTGCTGCCCGGTGCCAAAAAAAAATTGATGAAACCGTTAGGTTTAATTTACATAAAGTGCTTTCTGCCTTTCAAAATAATAGGGTAGGGGAGCTGCACCTTGGCACTACCTCTGGGTACGGATACAATGACTTAGGGCGGACTGTTTTAGAAAAAATATATGCCGAGGTCTTTGGTGCTGAAGATGCTTTGGTGCGCCAGCAAATAATTTCGGGAACCCATGCCATTACACTTGCTCTTTTTGGTAATCTCCTTCCACAGGACGAACTGCTGGCAGTGGGAAAGCCATATGACACATTACAGACGATAATTGGCACAGAAAAGAAAGAACCGGGCACATTGAGAGAGATGGGAGTGTTATACCGGGAAATCCCTGTGGATCACGAAATTGATGTAGAGAAAGTTGCTGAAGCCGTCCGACCGGAAACCAAAATAGTGAGTATTCAGCGTTCCAAGGGATACGCCTGGCGCCCGTCGGTAACGATTAATAAGATCGGAGAAATTGCCCGGGCAGTGAAAAGGAAAAATGGGCAAGCAATAATCTTTGTCGATAATTGTTATGGTGAATTTGTGGAGGAAAAAGAACCCCTCCAGGTTGGGGCAGATCTTATTGCCGGATCGTTGATCAAGAATCCCGGTGGAGGCATTGCACCGGGGGGCGGATATATTGCCGGGCGCCGAGAATTGGTGGAACGGGCGGCATTTAGACTTACTGCACCGGGACTTGGCAAGGAAATCGGGCCGAGCCTGGAAAATAACCGGCTGTTTTTGCAAGGGCTATTTCTTGCCCCTCATGTAGTTGGTGAAGCTCTTTGGGGAGCAGTCTTTACGGCAGCATTGTTTGCAGGAATGAAATATGAAGTATTACCGGAACCGGAAGCATATCGGTCTGATATCGTCCAAGCTATCAAGTTTAAAGAAAGAGAAAGGGTCTTAGAGTTCTGCCGCGGAATTCAACGTTATTCCCCGGTAGATTCCCATGTGCGGCCGGAGCCCTGGGACATGCCCGGCTACGATCATCAGGTGATTATGGCAGCCGGAGCATTTGTACAGGGTTCATCTATTGAACTCAGCGCCGATGCACCGATGCGCGAGCCTTATATCGTCTATTTCCAGGGAGGCATCAGTCGGCATCATGTTTTACTGGCAGTGACAGAAACAGTTAAAAATATGTTGGCTGCCGGATTGCTATAGAGAGATTCTATTGAAATTAACTACCTGATTATGATAACATTGTGATGGGACTTTTTACCTGAGAAGGCAAAAAGAGAGGGGAATGAGGGGCATGGATAAATATACCAAAGAAGATATACTGGAACAGGCAATAGAACAAAACGTGAGTTTTGTCAGGCTACAATTCACTGATATATTTGGGGTACTAAAGAATGTCTCTATCACGGTGGGACAACTGGAAAAGGCCTTAAACGGGGAACTGATTTTTGACGGTTCATCTATAGAGGGATTTGTGCGGATAGAAGAATCAGATATGTACCTAAAGCCGGACCTATCTACCTTTATTATTTTACCCTGGAGGCCAAAAGAAGGAGCAGTTGCTCGAATGATTTGTGATGTTTATAACGCAGATCACACACCTTATTCCGGCTGCCCTCGCGTTAACCTTAAAAGAGTGCTGGCGGAAGCTGCTGAGATGGGATATACCGTCAACGTAGGTCCGGAAGCGGAATTTTTCCTGTTCACATTAGATGATAATGGGAACCCCACCACCAATACCCAGGACAATGCCGGATATTTTGACCTGACACCTGTTGATTTTGGTGAAACTGCTCGGCGGGATATGGTTCTCACCCTACAAGATATGGGGTGCGAAGTAGAAGGATCTCACCATGAATTGGCTCCCGGTCAACACGAAATTGATTTTGCCTATGATGATGCCCTGAATACTGCCGATAAAATTGTCACCTTTAAATTTGTTGTCAGAACTATTGCCCAGCGACATGGCCTTCATGCTACTTTTATGCCCAAGCCTATAACCGGGATGGCCGGATCAGGTATGCACATTAACATATCATTATTCAAGGACGGAAATAATATTTTCTATGATAGTAAAGAACCACGACAGTTGAGCCAGGTAGCCAGGTTTTTTATCGGGGGAGTATTAGAGCATGCACCTGCCTATACGGCGGTGACTAATCCCACGGTGAACAGCTATAAAAGGCTTTTATCCGGTTATGAGGCACCTATTCACGTAGCTTGGTCAGAAAAAAACAGGAGTCCCCTGATTCGTATTCCTGCAAATAGGGGAAGGGAGACGAGAATTGAACTAAGAAGCCCCGACCCAACCTGCAACCCTTACCTGGCATTGGCAGCAATTATTAAGTCGGGGCTGGATGGAATAAAAAATAAAATCGCTCCGCCGGAACCTATTAATATGAATGTATATGACCTTGACTCAAAAGAACTTGAGCGACTGGGAATTAAACGCCTGCCTTTTGACCTTAAAGACGCATTGGATAAATTGGCTGCTGACAAACTGATTTCCGGTGCCTTGGGAGAACACATATGCCGGCGATTCGTAGAGGCAAAGAGAATTGAGTTGAATAATTACTGTATGGAGGTTCATCCCTGGGAATTAGCGGAGTATTTAAATAAGTTTTAGTGCATTTTTAATGGATCCTGCGAAAGACACCGATCACTTTACCCAGTATCTGGACATCTTTAACAATAATAGGCTCCATCGACTTGTTTTCCGGTTGCAGGCGTATAAAGCCCTTTTCCCGGAAAAAACGTTTGACGGTTGCTTCATCTTCCAAGAGGGCTACGACAATGTCCCCGTTGTTTGCCGTTCCTATTTTCTCCACTAGAATATAGTCCCCATCCAGAATGCCGGCCTCAATCATACTTTCTCCGGAAACAGTTAGAATGAAAAGATCGTTTTTTGACCGGGTAAAATCATGGGGTAGAGGAAAGGTGTCCTCGATGTTTTCTACCGCTAAAATAGGCTGACCGGCGGTAACTTTCCCGACAATCGGCACATCTACCATTTCCTTACTAAATCTGGAGGACCAGGAGCCGTCGGTTACTTCGATTGCCCGGGGCTTGGTAGGATCCCGGCGCAGATAACCTTTTTGCTCTAAGGTTGAAAGATGGGCATGTACCGTGGAACTGGAACTAAGGCCAACCGCCTGCCCTATTTCTCGAACCGATGGGGGATACCCCTTTTCATTTATTTTCTGTTTTATATAGCTGAGAATTTGTTTTTGACGAGGTGATAGGTCTTCGTACACGAAAAATACCTCCTAACTAATACTTTCTTAGCAAATTATAACATATGTATAAAAAAATATCAAACAACTGTTCGAAAAATTATTGACTCCGTACATTTGTTCTAGTATAATGCAATTAAGAACAAGCGTTCGGAGGTGCTTTATGAAAAGAAGGTATAAAATCAAGATTAGACTGCTGATGATAATAACAGTATTTTTGCTGGGATTTAGTATCACATGGGGTTTTGCCAATAATGTCAAAGCGGAAAATGAAATTGGGGGTAACAATACGAATTTAGTCGAGGTAGTGATCCAAAGCGGCGATACATTATGGGATATTGCAGAAAGTTATTGTCCGCAAACTGATACCCGTAAAGTGGTCCATAAGATACGCAAATTAAACGACCTGGCAACGGCAAATATCATGCCTGGCCAGATCATCAAGATACCGACTATGGATTAAATTAAGGGTCTGAAATTAACTTAGCTGTACTAAGAAAAGGCTATAATAAAAAAGCCGAAGTCTAAAAGGTCCAATCTAGCTGCGCAGGGAAGAGGAAAGCGAGCCGATTGGGCCTTATACTTTCATAAATAAAACTTCCGATAATAGTAATTATGTAAACTAAATTTTTCGATGTTAGGGAGAGTTCTTCCGGACCCTCCCTTCAGAGATATAAAAAGGATTTAAATTATTGAATTTTAGCACCAATTACCTCTGTTAAAATAGATCTTAGGCTTATAATTTCCATGTCGTTTATAGTTGCGCTACTTGGAGCCAGTTTATAACTTGTGTAAACCTTATTTTTGAAATTATTATCAAACGAAGCAAATTTATCGTTGTTATTAATTTTCACTAGTGTTTCGAAATCTTCTATATCAGTTACAATATCGTTCTCCGAAACTTCAATATCATAGCAGACAAACTTATATATATGTCTGAATGGATGATTAATCTTCTTATGTAACGTTCCTTTTAACTCAATATATTTAGGTGCCCCTTGATATTCAATTACAAAATCAATCCCTTTAGTAGTGTCATAATCTAAAAGTTTAAACGGAAACAAATTTGGGTATTGAGCAATTATGTTTACTAACAGTACCAAAGTCTCAGACTCGGAATATCCAACTTTACGTTTGGTAGGTTCCATTAAAATTACTCCGGTAGGTAAAATAATGCTCTTTCTCTTCTTTACACTCCTAAATCTTTCTTTTAAGTTTCTTTCATCTTCATCAATTGACGAAAGAGTATTTTCCATTTTTTCTATTTCAGTTCTTTCTTTAATTGCATCTAATATTTTTTTACTAGAAAAAATATCATTAACCTTTCGTTTTAAGATTTCAATTATCTCGATATTTGAATTATTAATGGACCCTCGATTTGCTGTTAATTCAAGGTCATCACAGTCAATAAAAGCTTGAATAAATGAATAAGTACCTTTGCCGCCTTCTATCCAGTCATCTATTTTTTGGACAGGTATGCCACTTTTACATGCCCATAAGCCATATCTTTCGCTATCAGTATGAGTAATATCCGATCTCTTCCTTCCTCTTCTTGTTAATAGGATATCATATCGCCTTTTTGTTTCATATCCTTCAATGCTAATAACAAAGTTAAAATTGATATTGTTTGAACAAGCAACCACTTCTTTGAAATTACGGCTATAAAATTCATAGTAAGCTTTATTACTACTAATCTTTTTGGCATAAGCTTTCATTTTAGTATCTGTGTATCGCTGCTCAGGAAAATAATGTCCAAAAGATATAACTTCATACTCATTATTGTCAATAGTTTCAAATATTGGTATTGGATCTATGGCTTTTTTTCCCGAAAATTCATTTTTGAAACTCGTCATATTTAATCCATTTAAATAAAGTTTTATATTTCTATTCTTTAAGTCGTTATCAAATAGTGTTCTTATTGTTCCAAATACAGTAAACCATTTACTATAATCTCTAATACATTTGTGGTTCAGCTTAAACTGTGTATGCTGTGTTTTAAAATGTCTATGTCCAATGATCCTTACATAAAAGCCCTGTTTCCATTCATTTGGGAGTTCGATACCTAAAGAATAGGGATCTTTGAAATCTGAGTAACGAATTGTGCCGTTTGTATCTATTTGACCAATAGGATTTAAAACCTCAACCGCCCAG
>JAQVXR010000009.1 GCA_028709045.1 Desulfitobacteriaceae bacterium
GAATATGCAATAGCCTCTGAATAATTCCGATCCTGGGAAATATCTCGTCCTAAAAATACCTGTTCTTGTCTTCGTCCAAAGGTAAGCGGACCTAACTCCTCAGACATACCATACTGAGTGATCATTCTTCTGACAAGTTCTGTCGCCCGTTCCAAATCATTTTGTGCCCCGGTACTAATTTCTTTTAAAACCAGAGATTCTGCCATTCGGCCGCCTAAAAGCATAACAATTTGATCCAGCATTTGGGACCGGGTAACATAGTTCCTGTCTTCTTTGGGCAGAAGCAAAGTATAGCCGCCTGCCCTTCCCCGGGGTATAATAGAAACCTTATGCAAAGGATCTGTATTTGGCAAAAGATATGCAATCACAGCATGCCCGCCTTCGTGATAAGCCACCAACTTTCGCTCGTAATCACTGATAACACGGGATTTTTTCTCCGGGCCGGCAATAACACGTTCCACTGCATCTTCCATTTCTTCCATGTTAATTTCCCTTTTGTTGCGACGTGCTGCCAGAAGAGCCGCTTCATTCACTAAATTAGCCAAATCCGCACCGGTAAATCCTGGAGTACGACGTGCCAGCACCTCCACATCAACATCATTACTAAGAGGTTTACCCTTAATGTGTACTTTAAGAATTTCCTTACGCCCAAGAATATCCGGAACATTAACTGTTATTTGACGGTCAAACCGTCCCGGCCGAAGCAGAGCCGGATCCAAAATATCAGGACGGTTAGTTGCTGCAACTACAATGATACCTTCATTAGTGGCAAACCCATCCATCTCCACAAGTAACTGGTTTAAAGTCTGTTCCCTTTCGTCATGACCACCGCCGAGTCCGGCACCTCGCTGCCGACCTACAGCGTCAATTTCATCAATAAAAACAATACAGGGAGCGTTCTTTTTTGCTTGTTCAAAAAGGTCTCTTACCCGTGAGGCACCTACTCCAACAAACATTTCCACAAAATCAGAACCACTGATACTGAAAAAAGGGACTCCCGCTTCACCGGCCACCGCTCTTGCTAAAAGAGTTTTCCCCGTTCCGGGCGGTCCAAAGAGCAGTACCCCCTTGGGAATTTTTGCCCCTAACTGGCTAAATTTTCGGGGCTGCTTTAAAAATTCTACAACTTCCTCCAGTTCTTCTTTTACTTCCTCCACACCGGCCACATCGGCAAAAGTAACTTTTTTCTTTTCATCAGTGTGCAGTTTTGCCTTGCTCTTACCGAACTGCATAACTCTGCTTCCCCCACCTTGGGTCTGTTGCATCATAAAAAAGAACAGCCCCACTATCAAAAGCACCGGAAGCAATGTGGAAAGAAGTCCTGCCCACCAAGGAGGACCTGGTTGTTCATCAAAGTCTACCGTCACATTCTTTTCTTCAAGGAAAGAAACTAAATCTGAACTCGGGGGTATTTTTGCAGTATACTTTTCCCCGCTTTTAAGCTCCCCATCTACAAGATACCGAGTATCGGATGCGGAAATTGTCGCATTTTTTACTTGTCCGCTTTCTACCTGCTGAACAAACTCACTGTAGTTAAGTTCCTTTATCTGATCTTCCGTCGGAGCAGCAGTCCACTCATAAAGTGAAACTGCAATAAGTACAATGAGTACGTAAATAGCAAGGTTTTTAAATATTCGGTTCAACCGTTACACTCCCTCTCGAAAGCAATCACAAACTTTAACCAATAATTGGTGGTATATCTGATATTTATCAATTGTACCATAGTTAAATTCTATTTTCAAACACTACCCATTATGCTCGGTCCATGTTTTTTACCTGAATAACAACTGCTTTTTTGTCATTATCTTTTAATAAAAACTGCTGGGAAAGCCGATGACCAATCACCCAGACTATCTGCTCCCCTGAAACCAATAAAGGTACTCTGTCCCGCTCTCCGCGAGGTATTTTTTCATCAATGAAAAAGTCCTTCAGTTTTTTAGTCCCTTTACCCCCCCGCGGTTGAAATCTATCTCCTCTCCGGCGGGTCCGTATTAATAACGGCTCTTTCAAAATATCTGTATTAAATGCAGCTATATATTTTTTCCTGATAAATCTCTCGTCAGGCCATTTCCCAATTTCAGCCTGAACTACAACTCCAATCTCAGGTATTTTTACTTGTCCCGGAAGCTTTAATTCTGTCGGTTCCACCTCTGTCATTCTACTGTCCGAAGGCAATAAGCCGAATATCAGTCTGTCATAATTCCGTCGGACATATATCCCACCGGGAAGGCATAACTCTTTTCCTGTTGAAAGATTTAATACCCTTTCGGTATGATGATAATCTAGCCCTTCCTGTTTTCCGATCATTGCCTCAAAGGCCCTACGCACCACGCGGCGTTGAAGTGCCGGATGTAAAAGACTCAGTTTTCGAAAATCAATGCCTTTTTTCTCTCCAAACCCTAAATCTTTCAAATACTCACCTGTCAGACCATCCAGGAATTCATTTTCCACTCTGCAAATATCGGCCGTCCTGGCAAGAGCCTGAACCACCCTAGGATTATACTCCTTCAATTCAGGAACAAGGCGAAGTCTGATTTTATTGCGCATATAATCGGTTTCTTGATTACTTTGATCTATTCTATATTCTAATTTATTGATCCGGCAGTAAGTTAAAATATCTTCTTTTGTTACTTCTAACAGAGGCCGGCACAAATCTTCTTCTTTAGGAGAAATTGCAGCCACACCTTCCAAGCCGCTGCCCCTGATAAGGTGAAGAAGAACCGTTTCCGCCTGATCATCTGCATGATGAGCTGTTAAAATGCCATTTGCTCCAATATCCTGAGCTAAACTTCGTAAAAATCGATAGCGTACATTTCGTGCCGCTTCTTCAGGTGAATACCCGGTTTGACGAATATAGGCTGGCACATCATGTTTTTCTAAGGCACAGGGCAACCCCCAAGAGCCTGCCAGTTGTTGGACAAAATCTGCTTCTTCATCTGACTGCGCCCCCCGGAACATATGATTCAAGTGGGCAACATGAACGGCGACTCCCCAGCCTTTTGTCAGTTCTAGGATTACATGTAACATCGCTACCGAATCAGGCCCTCCGGAAACAGCCGCAACCATTTTCTTCCCTGGTGAAATCAATTTATACTTTGTAATTGTTTTAAGGACCTGTTCTTTAAAATTTCTCATTTTTTACTATCCATCGGTAAAATAAATTTTTAAATCTTTTCCTCTGGAGAAACTATTATTTATAATAAAAGCACGGTATTCATACCGTGCTTTTCTTCATCATTCCTTTAATTTCCTCTTTTATTTTTACCCAAAATTAATTTTTATAAACCTTTTGATCTTCAACCAATGCTACCATGACAGTTATATCATCTCGGGGTTGTCCACCAGACAAGTGCACTGCACTTCTTAGCAAATACTCGGCTAGCTTCTGTGGATTGTTTTCAGTGCTTTCTTTTAAAGCAACAACTACCCAATCCTCATTACCTTCCTGTCCACAGCCATATTCCAGCAGTCCGTCTGTCGCCATGACAATGATATCTCCGGCATCCACCTGTTCCGGTATCGTTTCTACCTCCACATTATGTAAAATTCCCATAGGTAAACAGGATGCCCTTACTACAGAAACCCCATCAGCTTTTTTTATATAACTGGGGGAAGCCCCGATTTTAACAAAATCCACTTGCCCATTATAAAGGTCAATAATACAAAGATCCAGAGTAGCAAAACTTTCTTCTTGGGAACGTAACATTAATACGGAATTAATGGTATTGATCGCCACTTGCTGATTAAAACCTGTTTCCAGTAACTGCTCCAACAAAGCAAGAGTAGTGCTGGATTCCATCGCTGCTTTACTCCCGGTTCCCATGCCGTCACTCAGCATAAGAATCTGTTTCCCATCCTGAAGAAGAATCGTTTCACTACAGTCCCCGCAAATATTTCCTTCTTCTTTGGCAATCTGCGCCCGGCCAATGGTTAATTTTTTCGCCCCATAAGCAAGCATCCTAAACCAGCATGTCTTAAAACCTGTCTCGACAGAACAATTAGACTGGTATACTCTAAAAGGCATTCCGGTCAGCCTGGACACGACAGGGGCGAGAATACGTTGGCAATCATCCACTCCCGGACATGATTGTAATTCCAGCGTCAGGTCAATACACTTTTCCGTCATCCCAGTAATATTGGCCCGGTTAACCGGAAAACCCCTCTTACTTAACTGTTTCACCAGATCGAACTCCAAAAGCTCTCTGGACCGGCTATAGTTTTTTATC
This sequence comes from Desulfitobacteriaceae bacterium, assembly GCA_028709045.1. GTDB lineage: Bacteria > Bacillota > Dehalobacteriia > Dehalobacteriales > Dehalobacteriaceae > JAQVXR01. The sequence continues at coordinate 4,227 of JAQVXR010000009.1, forward strand.
TCATCCGCCAGCTTGTTCATAATTTGGGCAGACCCGTTAAGCTGGTTGGCAACTAAAGACCGGGTACTGACCATCTGACGCTGCCAATAAGTATTCTTTTTGTACAACTCATAAAGACAGTTGACAGTAGCAAGCATTTCTTTGGAGTGAGAACATCTTTTGCGCAGTGACTGAGGCATATCCTTTAAAGAAGCGGTCCCATTTGTTTCAATAATTGCAAACAAAGACATGATAGAACGATAGGTTTGATAAAAATCTTTTTCCCAGCACATTTTTTGGAGGGTACAATCCAGACAGATCCGTCCTGAAATATGGTTTAATATTGAATGAATGTTCTGCTCTTCCGCAGCCTGTACTTCACCTGAAATCTGATCCAGCGTACATGCCAATTCGTCAAATACTTTCCCCATGTGATCCAACCGCTGCGTTGCCACACGCCCGACAAAATCGTCCCGCTTGCTTCGGGAAGGCTTCTCCAAATTAAAACTAAAAATTTTTCCTGCCTTCACCAACCAACGTTCGGGAACAACAAACAAAAGAACTGCTGCTCCGGCGGATGCTGTCAATGAAGCTATAATTAAAGGTGTATTGAGAAGATATAAGGCAAGAAGCAAGTTCCCCAGGAAAAAACCCATCACCACTCCCATCCGACCAAACCCGTTAAAAGCTCCGGCAAGCAAGCCGGAAAAAGCGTACATACCAATAATTGAAGGTGACACCATCTCTGAGAGGCTTGGGACAATTCCCACAAGGGCGCCTACACCTGCCCCGGCCCCGCCGCCGCCCAAAAACGCAGCGCCCATAATTAAAAACCGACTTATGATACTCCGAAATTCAACATTTCCTATGCCACATAATCCTAATCCCATGATCACTCCTAGTAACCCGACAAAAACACACACTGTCTCATCAGGTGTCAACCGATCTAATTTAAAAGAATCTGAAGAATTTTTGATAACCCCAAGAGCGACCAAGAAAACCAGGGAAAGGCCAGCTGCAAATAGGCTCTCGAATATGGTTACCATAATCAAGTAATCGGAAGCATGTCCAAATATCAGCGTTATTCCCTTCGCCACTACCGTTGCAGTTAACACAAGTGCGGGGACAACAACCCACTGCCTGTCCGGATCAATGGAATAAAAGAAGAAAACTATCATAAGAATAGCTATTACCCCGGCATTGCACAAAAACTGCTGGCCGGAAACAATTGTGAGAAGTCCGGCAATCACTGGGAAGGCCTGAACCACTACCTGTTTTCTATTCAAGCACACCAGCGCGGCAAAATAAGCTGGGCCAAAAGGAAGCAGGCTTCCCAAAACTTCTGCCCGACTTAATAGAAATCCAATCATCGCGAAGAATAATGTCTCGCGGGAAAGAATGGGTATCCCGGCTAAGGAAATACACGGCAGTTTTATTTTTTTCTTTCTTTTTTGCGGCTCTGCTTTATTATCAGTTCCTCGCCGTTGAAAAACATAATCCTGCGGATTTCCTGACACCACTACACCCCCTAATATTTTGTTTCATTATAGCTCAGGGGCTTTCAGAAACATGTCAGATTCCACAAAAGCCTATTATAAGTTTGCGACAAAAGCAAAAGGAAAGCGACAGAAAGGCGGCGGCTGGACTAGATAATTTCATCACCCTTGAGAGCTAAAATCCTTAAATTAACATTGTCAATAATAAATTTGCTTCTCCAAGGGGTGGTTCTACAGCGCTAATTCCCTGCACCCTGTGCTGACTGATTCCTTTCCCCATTCTTTTTATCTTTGGCAGGTGATTTGGAATAAGCTCTAATTTTTGTTTGGCTTTTTATTTTTTCTTCATAGTTACGCCAGAATCAGCTTGTATTCAAATAATAGGGCAAATCTCCTAGATTACTGACCAAAATAAAAAGAGACATAAACAATTTAGTAGTTTATGTCTCAAATATCCTTTGGTGACCCGTAGGGGATTCGAACCCCTGAAACTGCCAGCGTGAAAGGCTGGTGAGTTAAGCCGCTTCTCCAACGGGCCAAGTATGGTAGCGGTGACTGGATTTGAACCAGTGACACCCCGGGTATGAACCGAGTGCTCTGACCACTGAGCTACACCGCCACGCACGTTTACTCTAAAATTATGCAATAAACATCCCCAAAAGTCAACATGAAATTATTAGCGAATTAACATTAACCTGGCTCCCGCCACCAAAAGAATCATCCCTGCCGCTTTAATCCAAGTAAAAGACAATTTTTCCATGCCGAACAAACCGATGCAATCAATTATCATGGCAGTCGTTAACTGCCCAACAATAATCGCTGTGGTAGCATTCGCCACCCCAACCTTTGGAATACTGGCCACAACAAAATAGATAATCAAAACACTTATTATCCCGCCCAAATAACTGTACCAGGGAGCCTGAGACATTTTTGACAAATTCCCTTCTCCCAGCCGCAATCCAAAGAGAGCTATGCATACCACTACCACTCCAATGATATGGACGATAAAAGTTGCTTCCAGGAGTCCGACGATTTTTGCTAAAATAGAGTTTAAGGTTCCCTGAAAGGCCATGGCAATTCCGGCTATTAAGGCAAATAATAAGGGTAAGAAAAAATTCATTGCTGCGTCTCCTTTAGAAAATGTACTATCCTAATTTCCCCATATTTTTCCGAAAGTATTCTTCGTGGTCTCTCCCGCTAAATAATTTTAAATATGAAGTTTGGTCATACTAAAAGCGAGGTGGGCATTATGGTCATATTTCTCCGTACAATCGGTCTGCTTTTATTTGCAATTCTCTGTTTCCGGCTGATGGGCTTTCGCTCTTTGGGAGGAGATGTAGAACCCATCGATTTTGTAATTGTCTTGGGAATTGCCGAGATCCTTGGAGCCCCTTTAGCGGATGAAAATCTTAAGGTGGTTAACGCCCTTATTGCCATCGGAACTTTAACAATACTCCAAATCATTCTCTCCTACCTTTCATTAAAAAACCAAACCTTTCTTAGAATAATAGAAGGTCAACCAATCACTGTTATTAAAGAAGGAAAAATACTGAAAAATAATATGCGCAAAGCTCGATTCAGCATGCAAGATTTAATGGAAGAACTGCGTATCCAAGGTTTGACCACCGTTCAGGATGTGGAACTTGCTAATTTAGAACCCAGTGGCCGCTTCAGCGTTATCCGGACAAAAGACGCCGAGCCGATCACCCCCCGTTACCTAGGACAAAGCACTTCTGTTACTCTTATTGAAAACGGACAATTAATTGGTGATAAATTGGAACAGGTAGGAATCAACCCACGCCAGTTGGCTGAAATCTTATCCCAATTCGGCATTACCGCACTCGACCAGGTAGAAACAGCTGTCATTGTTCCCTCAGGGCATATTGCCGTAACAAAAAAAAACACCTAAAAGTCATTTTTGTTCAAGGTGTCAGTCATTTGGTTTAGGCAAAAAAAGCCATCGTCTTCTGATGACTTTTTATCAAACTTAATTAATTATTTTAAAGAGCGGCCAGCATATTCTGGTAAACTGAAGCTGTTTCCTCTGCTACTTTTGACCAGGAGTACCTTTTTGCCCGGTTCAATGCCTTTTTGCTTAAGGACTGAGCCCATTCATCATCCGACAGTATTTTAAACATTTTTTCGGCAAGGTCCAGCGTATCATAAGGATTAAAAAGCACTGCCGACTTCCCGACTACTTCAGTCAGTGAAGAGGTATTGGCAACAATTGTCGGGGTTGCACAAGCCATTGCTTCCAGAGGAGGAAGCCCAAATCCCTCATAAAAAGACGGGTAAACAAAGAGACCGGCGCCTTGATAAAAATAAGGCAGATCTTGAACAGGAACAAATCCTGGAAAACATACCCGGTCCTGGAGGTTTAACACGTTAATCATCGCATCGATTTGGTCATACTCCCTGCTTCTTTTCCCCGGAAGCACCAGAAGGAATCTTTTCTCCAAATCTTTAATAACCTCTGCATAGGCCGTCAATAGTCCTTTAACATTTTTTCGGGGACTAAACCCCCCTACATAAACAACAAACTCCTCTGAAATTCCGTATTTACTGGCGAGAAACTCCCTGCATTGCTCTTTGTCTCCAGGCCTGTATATAGGTTCAGGAGCCTCATAAATAACATCTATATTTTTTCCGGGGTAGCCAAAAATATTTTCAATATCCTTTTTAGAACATTTGGAAACCGTAATGATCCTGTCCGTTTCCTCCATGATACGCGGCATCTCTGTCATAAAAGTTTTTAAGTAACCTTTCCCCACCGTCTCCGGGTAAATATATGGTATCAAATCATGGACAGTAACTATCTGCTTGCATATTTTCTTTCGGGGTAAACCAATTCCGTTTTGCGGAACGTGATAAATATTTATTTTTTCATAGGCCAATTGCTGAGGCAGATAATATTCTTCCCAGTAATTTTCACTGGTTTCAATTTTTTCGAACACGTCCCGGCAGCAGATATCCAGTCCTACATACTCCTCCCCCGGCCAAAACGGCCTGTAAATATTGCACTCCGAACGCTTTTTCAAATGGTAGAGCAGTTGGTACGTATAAGTGCCTATCCCTGTCCCCCGATACCAGATAGCGCCTCTAGCATCAATGCCGACCGGCATTTTTCCACCTCCTAATTTTCTCCCCGCCCACAAGTGAAGACCTTTATTTCCACTCTCAGTGCCTGATCCTCTAAATGAATGTATCCCATTGAAGCAAGATGCCTGTTTCTTAATGGCATACCCGGGTTAAACACCAGGACGTTATGCTTGATTTTTTTTCCCGGCCGTCCCGGGGGACGAAACTCTGCCCGGAAGGAATCTACAAAGGGCTTATGGCTATGTCCAAAAACAATACAGTCAACAGGCTCTCCAAAAAGAAAAGGCTGCACGACAATCTGAAAAATCAAATCTGCCTGCTCAGTTTTGTTCACATGCAGTTCATCCAGTTCATCACCATGGATCATCCCTATCCGGTAACCGGCCATCTCAATAACCTTTTTCCGCTCTAAGGCACTGCCAAAATAATCAATATCATGATTTCCGGCAACCGCTTCAACAGGTGCAAACTGGGAGATCTCCTCCAGCACGCGCGGTTCTACAATATCTCCGCAGTGAAGAATTAAATCAGCTCCTTTTAGTCCCTCTTTTAACCGAATAGAAAGATTGTCAAATTTATGAGGAACATGGGTATCGGCAATCACCGCTATCTTCAAATCTCTCCCCCCTGTTCATAAATTTAAATATAATCCACTGCCCCGCTATTATTTAGATTAAATTATTTTCAAAATCATTAATAAAAATATCTTTTTCCCTCCACTGGTTGCACAGTTCCTCTATTTTTTTTGTTAATGATCCTTCATTCCACCAATCTGAATTTTGTTTGTCATAATACTCCCTTGTTATGCGCCAGGCTCTTTCCGGGAACTCTATAAATGCCGCCAGCACCTTTAACTGATTTTTATCCAACACATAATATTTATTGTAGGCGGACAACAAACTTTCTATTTTATTTAATTGCCAGCGGTTACGTCGCAAAAAACGACGAGACAGCTTCCAAAGATCTACTACATTTATCTCTATGGCAGCAGAGTCAAAATCTATCAGTATTACCTGACCGTCTTCTATAATAAAGTTTCTCGTCGCCGGATCTCCGTGCACCAGGCATCCCCTTTCCCTTGCCTCTTGCACGAATTGAGGATAATAGGAATTTTTTAGTTTCCAAATGCTCTTTCTAGCACGTTCCTCCAACCAGGGTGAAATTGAGATAAGTCTTTTTTCAAAAACTGTTGGGGAAGTATTACTTTTGGCCAGGTCAATATATCTAAGGATATCCTGATAGTTTTCTTCTAATTTCCGAGGCCATTTACCTAAATTATTTTTTACCTTGCTCCTTTTGCCGGGAGTAAAACCAATTCCTGCCCGGTGGCATAAAGCCAGGGTCTCGACTGCCTTAACCATTTGTTCAACGTTACGGTAATCCGGTTCTATCCCGTCCAACCACTCCTGGACAATATAATGTGTCCCCTGATATTCTCTTACCATACTTTTATCTAAAGCGGGCAGACACATAGCCATACGGTCGAAGCCATTGGCTTTTAAATAATGCATGGCCTCTATCATAAAAAGAACCTTTTCTTTTTTAGCATGCACAGCCTTTAAGCAGCGTTTTCCCGTCTGGGTAATTACTAAATAGGCGTCTCTTCTCTTTTCCAAACGGACAAGTTCTTCTCCCCATAAACCAATAATCTTTTGCGCATCCGAGATTTTCACGAAACCCCCTCCTACTGCCGGCAGTACTCCAAAGTAAAGTGATTAATAAAATTTTCTTTTGGATCGGTGTTTTTTACCGCCTGCTTTAGTTTCTTGATATACCCTTCTTCTTGCCAGCGTTTTTTCTTTTTAAAATACCGGTTGCTAACTCTCCAGGCTTTTTGGGGGAACTGGAAAAAGGCCTTCATTACCATGTACTCATTAGCCCCAAGCGGTGCCATCTTGTTATACTCATTGATTATGAAATCAGCCCTTTCCGGTTTCCAGGAAACATCCTTTAAGGTTCTTTCCACTAAGCGAACAACGTCTGTCAGACGCAAGTCATACCTGCAGTAATCAAAGTCAATCATATAAGCTTGGCGATCCCGGGCAATAATAAAATTCCGATCAGCTACATCACGATGCGTAAAAGTTCCTTGTTTTTGAGCATCCTCAGCCAAATCCTTATACCGGGAGGCGGACAAATGGGCACATGCTCTTTCCGCCTGGTCAATTATTCTGTCTGAATAATGCAAGTATTTCTTTTCAAAATCAGTTTTTTTTACTTTTTCCTGAACCAGATTTTTAAACTGCTTTAAGTCTTCTGTCCTTTCCTGAAATATTTTTGGCCATCTTTGATACATTGCCCTGGCTTTTCCCCTAGGCAGTACGTTCGCTCCTTTTGCGACCAAATGTAATTCTCCCAGAGTTTGTACTGCCGCTTTTAAATGGTTGTTTCGATGAAAATCACAAGGTACTCCGGATATCCATTTGGTGATAAAATATATTTCCCCATCCATTTTAACGAAAGGATCCCCCCTTTTCGTTGGAACAGGCGGTGAAATTTTTCTAAACCCGCTCTCCAGCAAATGTTTCAACACCGAATAAATAAATAGCACTTTCTCTTCATTCCTATCAGAATGCTTTAAACACATCGGCCCGACATCTGTGTCAATCTTGAAAACCCTGTCCTGAATCTGGACTGCATCTCTAATTTGAAAAGGATATTCTTGCAGCACCAGCGGGTCCAATTTCATACCCAAAAACTCCTTTCATCCCGCCTTAGTAAACTTCATTATTATAGTTATGTAGATATGCTTATCCAAATTGATTTTTTCCAAAATAAAAGCCCCGGATATTTTTATCCGGGGATCATTACACAAAATAAAATTAGACCAGCGTATTAAAAATTAAATTTTGACATCGCACTAATTCTAAAATAGGATCTGTTAAGTGACTTAAAGGTGTTTTCAGGGTGAAAATTCCTTCGTATCCCAGATGCTTAAGGCTGAAACCTGCTTCCACAAAATCAATGTTTCCCTTTCCCAATGCCGGTGATTTATGATAGCCGTTGTCATCTTCTTGCCTAGAGGTATAATCATTTACATAAATATTATCCGGTAAAATATCCGTTTCTTCACAGAACTTGCCTACGGTAAAGCCTGCTGCTGCTAAAAAACTCATGTCTAGAGATAAATAAATCAACTCTTGCCCAAACTCCTTAATAACTTTTTTAAAATAATCACTGCAACCATCAATATGCGCAGTCTCAATACTTAAACGAAAGTCCCGTGCCTCAGTCCAGGGCAGAAGATCATACAAAAGAGCTTTAAGTTTTTCTTCTGCTGCCCCTTTGGTGTCCAACCAGGGCGGATATATAATCCCCAGGTCACAATCTATTGCCAGGGAAGCATCTACCAACTCCTTAACCCGCTTTAGGCAGTAACTTTTAGGTTCATCAAACAACCCCTCCGGAAAATGGACTGAAGTAACAGGCATACCATATCGGATGATCGTCCTTTTAATCCGCCTAATATCTTGTTGGCGAGGAGTCCTTAAAAATGCTTCTATGCCGTCAAAACCAGCATCCCTGATAATGGGTATATAATATACTGTAATATCGGCCAGCTCTCCATCTGAAAAATATTTATTAACAAAGTTTAATACTGAGCAGGAAACCGGGTTTCTCAAACAGACCCCTCGCTTTTATTTTCTTTCGTTTTACAACTTATGTGCGAGGGGAAAAATCGGTGAAAAAAACCGGCCATTTTTGACCGGTTTAAATACTATTCCTCTTCCGTACTATCTTCTTCATCACTAAAAGATTCCGCAAATTCCATTTGCTCAGGGAAATCTTCTTCTATAAAAGAAGCGGGATCTGCCAGTCCTAATCTCCAAAACGCACAACCGGCAGCACCCTTCTCTCGTATCATTGACTCCTTTTCCTTGATTGAAACAGCATCTTCAGCCCAAACTTCACATTCATCATTCAACTTACCAAACAGGCACCCGGAAACAGGATCTCTCTCCAATTTGGTTTCAGCACTATCCGCCAGTCTGTTAACCTCATCAAAACTTAACGGCTGTCTGATATTTTTCCCTGCCCACCACCGGTAGCCATAAACAGGTAACACCCCAACTATTTTACCTATTGGAATATAAGATGCAATATATTCCAATGCCTCATTAACAAAACCTCGGGAAACAACTGGCCCGGGAAAACGCAGGTTTTCATCAAGCAGTTCCACTAAAACATAATCTGCGTAACGTCCCAAAAAAAGATAGTCAAATACATCTTCCCCTTTCGGGGCGCTAACGTTAACCAGCAGTGACCTGCCTTCCGGCCTCAACTTCTCCGACAAAATTTCCACAAAGCAATTAAAATATCCGGTATTTTCCGGGTGTAATAAATCAATATTGATGTTTACCCCAGGATAGTTATTTTCTTTAAGTATAGCAGCAATATTATTCGCTAGCTTTTCTCTTGTATCCTCCTCCGCCAGTGCCTGCATAACTTGCCCTTGGTTTTCGGAGAAACCGGCACTAAATATAACAGGGTAAAGGGGGATCCCTCTTTCATTGGCTAACCTGCGAATTTCTTTATCTACTTCTCCCTTCAGGTTTCCCCGGGCATCCACATTATAACTGAGAGGAAGCAAACAGGAGACAGCTCCCTTGGGGAAATCCGATGAAACATTGTGGCCAGGTAAACAGTACCACATTCTTGAGACAATATCTCCCTGATCTTGAGAAGATTTTACCCGTTTTAAATTGTGTATATCAAAAAACGCATCAAGAAATGCTTCCTTCTCTTTTTCCTTATCTAACATCTTCTGGATCTTACGGTAAAGCTTATTTTGGTCAACCCGTCCTTTCTCAAATTTCTTAATTAGTTTAAGAAAATCTTTCGGATAAATAAGAAGTGCTCCGAGAACAAAAAGTTCATCCCCCGTTAATTTTCGGATCGAATTATAAGACTCCAAAATACCTTCCCCAATGGAATAATCCCAATTGTAGTGGGGCATTACCTTATCCATAAAATTAGCCAGATCGGCTACCTGAATTCCTAAGGCGCAGTGTTCCCAACGAATGGCTTCAGGATAATTTTCCATAATCAGGTTTGCGGGGATATACTCCCTGTGGCACAAGGTGCCTTCCCTCATAGACCATTTCTTCAACGAATCATATTCTTTGTTTCCCAAAAGGTCCAACGCTTCTTGGGCAGAATCTTTGATATCAGCCCAAGCTTGGCTGAATTCCCTTGGAAGTCGGTCAAGGTTCTGCTCAATATAGTTTTTTTCAGCAGCCATCTTTTCGGAAAGTTCATTCCATCTTTCCCTGGAAGCTTTCTTAATCTTCGGTGCAAAGTTTTTCGCGGAAAAATGAATTTCCCCTAAAGACTCAGCCGCAGCATAAATATGATCGGGGTTTTTTATTTTAAAGCTTTTCCCGTCAACCCAATCTGTCAGGTAATAAACATGAAAATTATGCCTAACAAAAATATCGCCGTATTTTGTAGGAATCAACCTGGGAATACTATGCCGATAACCGTTATGCGCTATATGTTCGAGGGCCTGGTGCATAAAAATTACCCTGTCTTCAAATAAAGATTTTTTTAACATTTTGTAACCATGATTAGTTTTTATTTTATATCCGTACTTTGTATCTTTAATTTTACGTACCGGAAGATCCCATTCCTTAATTATCTCTACAAGATCCCAAGATTCCAGCGTCAACTTTTCCTTTTCCTTCCTGACCTTCTTTTTGCTCATTCCCATCCCTCCAACAATACCCTAAAAACCAAGGTACATTAAACACTGTTCCTTTAGTTCTTCTTTTTCCCGGCATATTTCTAAAATACTAATTGTCTCATCCGTGGTTGCTTCCTGCCTAACCAGTTCTTTTAGCGCTTCCCAATAATTAAAAGGGAATCTCAAGTAAGCACTCACAATTTCCCATTCTGCTGGGTAAAGATGGTAACCCCGATCGTAACTCTCTATGATATTTTTAATTATGGTTGGTTTCCATTGGTTTTTACCTGCAACCAACAAGATGAGTTTAGCCAAGTCGGCTAGACGTATGTCTCGGGACCATTCGTCAAAACCGGCAACAAACACTTTTCCCCGATTCCCCATAATAATGTGGTGTTCATTAAAGGCACCGTGACAAAATCCTTTTTCCCGCCCAGCTTTTTCTTGAATTACCCGGTACCCTGAATCCTTTAATAAACGGCAAGAAATGAGCGCCCGTCCTGTCATATCACGGAATAATCTTTTAACATGCTTATCCATGTTTATTTCCGAATTAATCTCCATCATTTTTTGAGCCATACACTGAAATCTCTGCTGCCAATTTATAAATGCATTCCTCTCTTCTCCGGTCACATTAAAGGCTTTTGAAGCAAGATGTAATTCGGCTAGTTTCTCCGCCACCAGAAAAACGTCTATCTGATTCTCCCAATCAGGAGGACATCCGTCAAACCAATCAGAAATACCGTAAAATTTATCCGTCTCAATTTTGACATAAGGATTTCCAAACCTCGTCCGGATCAATCGGGGTACGCTTTTAAAACCCCGGCTAGATAGGTGCTCCAGGAGCAGAAAAAATTTGTGCATATCCGCATCTTTTTTCTGCAATACTTTTAGACATTTTGGTCCGGATTGCGTTTCAAGTAAAACTACTTTTCCCTTGGGATAAACCCCCAGCACATTCAAATCCCATTGCTCAATGACGCCTTTAGAGATATTTAGCAGTTCCAGATTATCCCAGAGCCTCCGCCTGACACCCAATATCCCCCCTCCTTTTCCGGTTTTTATGGCAATACTTTTCTAAAACCTCATCATTTTGAAAACAGGGATTGCTAAAGCAAAAATCTTTTATTTCATCCCCTATTGGTACTCAAATCGTTTATTAATTAATATGATTACCACGAAAAAAAATGCTGAAAAAGCGCAGCCATCAGCCGCGCTTTTAAAATTATTTATTTCGGAATTGATAAGAGCATTCCTGTCTTTATCTCTTCCTCACTAATCCCGTTGACAGATTTAATTATCTCCTTAGAAACCTCTAATCTTTCGGCTATAGCATCTAAGTCCTCTCCCCACTGCACCCGGTAAAATTTCATTTGATAAAAACCCGAGCTAGGGAAAAATGCCCGCTGTTCTTCTCGATAACTGTGTTTGATTTCAGGAGGCTGCCAACTGTCCCTCTTTACTTCTGTCTCCTGACACATTGTTTCCGTTTGGCACCGGCAGCTCGTAACAGCATCCGGAACCGACTGATCTTCTATGGATTCCGCTAAAATATCTCCTCTCATTTCTTCAGAAGCTAATGGCAAGTCCTCTGCCGGAGCTTTTTCACTTTCTAATTTTAAAACAGCCTCAAATTCTATTGCTCTGGGGCTAACCTGCATCCAGTTAACATTCTGGACAATCGGTTCTACTCTTAATACATCATCTTTGTCCATCACTTCTTTGCCAACTGCCAATGTGAACGGAATTTCTAAATTTATCCTTTGGTACTCTTCACAAGAAACATCCTCCTCATTACGGAAGGACTCCTCCAAATTCCTGAGGCTTTCTTCATCTGAGACACCGCTATTTTCCTTGGCCTCATCTAACTCGTCCAAATCTATCTTCCGCCACATTGGACTGTCTTCAGCTGTAATCAGCGGTCGGTAAGAAAGCTCAATCTGCATGTCACCGCTAATTGTGATCTCGGTATCATTTGCATCCGCATTTCTGATCTTGGGGTCGACAGATATATTTCCAACCTCTTGAATATCAGGGTTGCCATCCGGAACAAACAGTGTTTTTATTATCGGTGCAACAAAATCACTTTTCATCCTCTTCCCTCCCCGGTAAACTCTCAATAAACATATGCTGAATGGTACAAAGATATAACCGTATTCCCCAAATAATACTGTTACTCAGTACACAAACCAGATCTCTCGGACCCGTCCAAAAATAAAGGCCAAAAAGCCGGGAAATCATCCCCGACTTATCTCAATACATCCTGGTACACTTTTATTGTTTGCCCGGCAGTTTTCGTCCAAGAGAATTCACTCGCTCTTTTCGGGCCCTTCTTTTTAAGTTCTTGAGCTAATTCCGGTTCGGTAAGCACCCGGTGCATAGCTGTTGCTAAAGCAAGAATGTCTCGGGGATTAATTAAAATAGCCGCACCATCCACTACTTCCGGAAGGGAGGAAACGTTAGAAGTAATAGTTGGGGTGCCGCAAGCCAAAGCTTCAATAGGCGGGAGGCCAAACCCTTCATAAAAAGACGGGTAGACAAATAGCTCCGCAGCATTATAAAAAAAGGGGAGGTCCTGTACGGGAATAAACCCGGGAAACAGCACCCGTTCTTGAAGATCGAGCCTTTCCACCAGATCAACCAAGCCATGATAATCCCGGGAATGCTTACCCAAAATCACCAGCTTGCAATTCATCTTGATATCTTTATAAATCTTATGATAAGCATTGATCAATCCGCGCAAATTCTTTCTTGGACTAAAACCTCCGATATAAAGTATAAAGTTCTCTCCAATACCGTATTTGTTTTTGATTCGAGCTTTAGCCACATCTCTTTTAATCGGTTTATAAGTGGATTCCGGCGCCTCGTAAATCACGGTGATTCTCTCTTCAGGAACATGCATAATTTCTTGCAAGTCCTTTTTGGAATGCTCGGATACCGTGATAATGTGGTCTGTTTCATCTAAAATGCGCGGCATCTCCCGCTGAAAAATTTTCAAATATCCCGGGCCCACCGTTTCTTCCAAAACATAGGGAATTAAGTCATGGACAGTAACCACGGTGGGACATGTCTTTTCCGGCGGCAGACCGATCCCGTTTTGGGGAACATGAAACACATTCATTCCTTCTGGATTAATTGTTTCAGCGGCAATTACCGTTTCCCAGAATGCATCTTTAGATTGGGAAATGCTTTGAAATACACCGCTTGTCAGCGGGTCTGTCCCTTGAAAGCTCTCATGGGGAAGAAAAAAATGATACTCATTTTTTTTATCTATCAAGTAAATATTTCTAATTAGCTGGTAGGTATAGGTTCCCATTCCGGTTCCCCGGTACCAGATAGCCGCCCGACTATCAATGCCCACCTTCATTATATCTTTCACCCCGTTACATCAGTTTCTTCAGCCGTTTAAGGCTGTTTTTCCTTGACTCTTTTTCCATCACCCATTGCTTTATTTTACGTTCAAGACGCTCTCGGGGTTGATTCTTTTCCACATAATATGCAAAAGCTACTTGCCAGAAATCCTGAGGAAACCTAAGGAGTGCGCTGATAACCCCTGCCTCACAAGATGAAACTCTCCTCACGCGGTCATAATATTTTAAAGCATACAACGCCTTCTTATAATTCCATTTACTTCTTTTCATCACTCTTAACATCAAGCTGGCTACATCGTGACACCGAATGTCGCTGATACAGTAATCAAAATCAATGACATGGCCTTGGTACGATCTGTCAATGATTACATTATGGTTAGCATAATCATGATGACAAAAATAATGGTTTTCAGCTTCTTTCCTGTTAACCCTTTCATAATCTTCCTTTATCAAAGTTTCCAGCGCCCGCTTAGCTTCTTCCACGTAATAATCAACATGAGAAAGGAACACTTGGTCAAATAGGGTTTTTATATTCTTTTTGTTCACCTGTTCTTTAAACTTTAACAGCTCTTCCATTTTATTCAGCATATTAGCCGGCCAACTGCCCCATTTTATCCTCCCCTCAAAATAGGGAGGGATAAAACCTTTTGAACTTTGGTGTAATTGAGCTAGCGTACGGGCAGCAATTTTTAAATCCTTTTTGTGATTATAATCGGCTTCTCTTCCCATAATCCAGCGGGACAGAAAATACCGCTTCCCGTTATATTCAACAAAGGGATAAGCGTTTTGGGTAATTATCATCCGGTTGATGCGATCAAAACCTTGCGCCGCCAGATGTTCCATGGCAGCATATATGTAGCGAAATTCATCCTCAGAGTATTTGATTTCTTTTAAAGCAAAAAAACCTTCATCTGCTTCAACTCGGTAAACCATTTTATACGGTTCAACCTTCTTTGGGTTGATGGGAAAACACTTTAACAACTCACGAAACTGTTCTGGCAATCGATAAAGGTAGCCCATATTTTCAACTCCTCAGGGGTTAAATCTTTCTCTAATCCTCTTTAACACCTGGGTCTTTTGATCGCGACAGCTTAATTCTTGCTTTAGAAATTCCACCACTCCTTTTGTCCTTTTGGAGGAAAAATACCACCGGTGTCCGGCACGCCATATGTCATGGGGAAATTTCAATACTGTCAGCAATAGCTTTTGTTCCGTTAAAGATAAAGGATAATATCGGTGATACCAATAAACAATTTCTTCTGCCAAACCCTGATTCCAGTTATATTGTTTTCCGCAGGTCCTGACAAAACGGCTTAGGTCCGTGATGCGTGAATCCTGAACACAGTAGTCAAAATCAATCAGGTAAACATTAGGCTCTTGATAAATAATATTATGGTATACAAAATCTCTATGACAAAGCGGTCTTTTCTTTTGCAATTTTAAACAGTAGGATGGGTAATCGATCAATGAAAGTTCCTCTACTGCATCCCAAGCATCTTTAACAATTAAGGGATAGATCTTTTGGAAGTCCCGATCAAAGGAGGTCTCACCGTTTAGGGATAAAGCTGCCATCATTTCCAAATCCCTAATTCTCTGCCGCCACTTTTCCTCCCATTTTCCAATATTATTTCTGGGATAACAATTCTTTGGAGGAGAGAACCCTTCTCCTAAAAAATGCATTTCGGCCAGCATGCGTACACTCTTTCTTAGTTCAAATGGATCAAGGAAGTTAACATGCCTCCCTTCAATCCATTCTGTCAAGAACACTAATCCGTCAGTACATTCTACATACATCCCACCACGAGAATTTCTGATTAATCTGGACATATGATAAAACCCTTGATCCCAAAGAAATTCCATGACAGAGAGATTAAATAATAAGCGGCGGGAATTTGTTTCCACTTTTTTTAACGCAAAACTTCTGCTCCCTGCAGAAACTTTCCAAACGGATCCCCGATTTGTAATATTTTCAGGACAAATATCATAACTTGCTAATGCAGGCAGTACCCAGTTATCCCCATTCCCTCACCTCCGGTACCATTGAAGAATCAGGATGAAATTTATCAAAGGTTTGCATAACCATTGTATTTTGATTGCCCGTACATTGTTCCAAAAAAGTTCCGGTCACTAACTCCTGCGAGTCAGTGACCGGAACCAAAAAGGCACATACTTTTAAACTATCCTTGTATAAGACATGTAAAGAGGAGTGAAATTAATGGCTGATTCCTCCAAATGGGCAGACAAAAAAGTTGAAGACTTAGTATGTATTCTTAAACCCCTATGTGAAAGCTACCGCCTGCTGGTAGATGCCGCAGAAGAGTTTAACCGGATCACACTTGCCCATAAAAAAGATGCGGTTGATGCCATTAACCGGGCGGATGATCTGGGCGACATCATTGACGATATCATTGATACACTTGACTGTATGATCGACAATTGGCTGGATCAGCTTAAGAAATTCCCCTCAGATACTCCGTCGTCTCCAGAGGGAGGAGAAAATGCCATTACCTCAAAGTAATGAGAGCAAATTGGCTGTACCTACTTGTTATCTGCCTGTGCAATCACTATTTCCTCTGCCTCTTTAATCATCTTGTGCACCAATTCTTTCGATTCCGCCTCGGCGTAAATCCTGATAACGGGTTCCGTCCCCGATGCCCTGAGAAGTAGCCAACGGGAAGGATTGTAAATCATCTTCAACCCATCCAGTTCTTCAATGCGGCAGTCATTTCCCTCTGCCAGTTCGCTGACTAACGATTTTTTAATCTCTTTGATAATCTGATCAGATTTACTGTCCCCAAGTATCAAGTCTTTACGCCGATAGTAATGAGGGCCTATTTCTTCCCTGATCTCTTGAATCATTTCCCCCAAAGTTTTTTCCCTGTAAGCCATAGCTTCCATTAAAAGAAGACTGTTTAAAACACCGTCCCGTTCCGGCAGATGCGCACTCCAGCCTATTCCGCCGCTTTCTTCCCCGCCCATAAAAATTTTATCCTGAATGAATAAAGGTATCAGATACTTAAAGCCAATAGGCGTTTCCCAGACGTCAATCCGGTATTGGGCTGCCAGTTTTTCAATCATCCTGGTAGTGGAAAAGGTCTTACCCACCGCGTTATAACCCTTTCCCTGGCGCAACCGATGCCATAACAGGAGGGCAAAAATTTCTTGGGCATTAATAAAATCTCCTCCTGCATCCACTACTCCTAACCGGTCGGCATCCCCATCGGTAGCAAATCCGGCACAGTATTTTCCCTTTACGACCTCATCTTTCAATTCGGCTAAATTTCCTTCCACCGGTTCAGGGGGGACATTGCCAAAACCGGGATTAAAGAAACCATGGATTTCTCTGATGTCAATCCTTAAATTTTCCAAAAAAGACCTTAGGTAGCCTGCACCTGCTCCGTACATGGGATCAACAATAATGCGCAGTCCGGAGTTTTGGATGGTATGCCAATCAACAATCTTTTTAAGCTGCTCCATATAGTCCTTGTCTGCATCGAAAATACTTATTAAGGATGAGTCCGACCTGCGTTTAACAGGACTCTTATCGAGGAAAGCAGCAATCTCTTGTGTCATCTCAGGTGTCGCCGACCCTCCGTACCAGCCCTTGATTTTTATCCCATTATATAAAGCAGGGTTATGGCTTGCCGTAATCACCAGTCCCCCGGCTGATTCCAGCTTTTTTACACTATATGATACCGCTGGTGTAGCCGTTGCTTTAGCAGTCAAATAAACGGGAATATCATTTGCTGCCAGGACATGGGCTGCAGTATGAGCATACTCCCGGGAAAGAAACCGGGTATCATATCCAACTACAACACCCTTCTTCCCGGTTTCTTGATCAATTAGATAATCGGCATATGCTTGAGCGATAGTTTCAACATTATCAAAGGTTACTTCCCTGCTGATAATACCCCGCCAGCCATCGGTTCCAAATGAAATTTTCATGCCCCACTCCTTTTATCCGATTTAATAGTTCGAGGCAAAAGAAATATGCTTGCTACCTTTACAAATAATCGTCCCAGCCGTTTTTCTTGATGTTATCCACCAGTTTTTTCACTTCTTGATCCCGGTCTTTACGACAAACAAGCATGACATCCTCAGACTGAATAATAATTAGGTCTTCCACTCCAATTGTGGCGATTAATTTAGCTTCACTGTCGATGATACAGTTTCGGGAATCAACTGAAATATGCTTTCCTCCGTTGAGAGTGTTATTTCGCTCATCTTTGGGCAGATACTTCTCCAAGGCAGACCAACTGCCTACGTCATCCCAAATAAAATCCCCGGGAACCGTGCCGATGTTTTTAGCCTTTTCCATCACTCCATAATCAATAGAAACCCGGGGCAGCTTCTCGTACTCTTTTTCGAACATCTCTGTATCCTCTGAACTTCCTAAAACAGGTTCCAACCTTTTCAGCCCTTTGTACAATTCCGGCAAGTGCAGGGAAATAGCTTTTAAAATTGAAGAAATCTTCCAGACAAATATACCGCTGTTCCAAAGATAATTGCCCTGCCTGATAAAATTAATGGCAGTTGCCTGATCCGGTTTTTCCGTAAACGCATCAACATGGTAAACAGGGGCAAAATCTTCTTCAGCCAAAAATTCACCACAGGCGATATAGCCGTATCCCGTTCTCGGAGCAAAAGGTTTTATCCCCAGAGTCATCAAGTAGTCATTCTGCTGGGCAAAATTAACAGCTCTTTCTAAAGTCTTAATGAATGTCTTTTCGTGGCCTATGTAGTGGTCAGATGGCATCACAACCATTATTCCCTCCGGATCGACCTTGGAGAGGGTAATTGCCGCCAGTCCCACACATGCGGCAGTATCACGATTAGCCGGTTCTAAAATAATGTTGGACGCAGGCACCTCAGGAATACTTTCTTGGACCTGTCCGCTATACTGTTTATGGGTCAGAACATAGCATCTTTGGGGTTCTACTAGCATTAAAGCACGCCGGACAGTATCACTAAGCAAGCTGGCTTTTCCCAAAAGTTTTAGAAACTGCTTAGGGTTTTTTAATCTGCTTTTAGGCCAAAACCTGGTCCCAGCGCCTCCGGCCATTATCACGGTAAATATTGTGGAGCAATTTTCTCCACTGCGGTGGTATTCCACCGGCTGTCACCCCACATGAAATAATTATTATTATTTCTATGCGCCAAATGAATGGAAGGTGAAAAAAACTCTAGGATGAGAACTCTATGGGCACTCTGGACCTCTTTTAAGCTCTATGTTACATACTGAGAATTACCCCATCGAGAATTCCCGCATCACTGATAACAACCCGGTCGGCTCGCAAAAGTCGTAATACAGTGATAAGTATCTGCAGGCCGGGAGAAATAATATCTGCTCTTTTTGGCGGAAGACCCGCAACTTTCTTTCTCTCATCCGGGGACATATTGTCCAGCTCTCTCTTCATTTTTTCTAAATTGTTTAACGACAGTATCTTGCCCTGCACATTTTCCCGGGCATATTTTACCACGCCATAATATATAGCCGCAGCAGTTGTTGCCGTCCCTCCTACCCCAATAATAGAGATTTTTTCTTTTGTGCTAATTAGTTTTTGTACAGGTGGTAGAAGCAACTCTTCCAGATCCTGTTTTTTCAGTGGGTTTTCCTTCAGCCGTACTGCTCCTATGTTTACACTTGAACCGATAACACCTTGCTCTGTAGAAAAAATAATTTCTGTACTTCCCCCGCCAATATCGATCACTACCGGCATCCCCAAAATAAAAGGCAGTAAAGTAACGGCGCCACGAAAAGCAAATGCTGCTTCTTCTTCACCGGTAAGAACCCGGACACCCCACCCTGTGGAACATTTTACCTTTTGGCAAAACTCATTTCTGTTAACTGCATCTCGAACCGCACTGGTGGCAATAACACAGGCATCGGTAACGCTGTACTTATCTGCCGTTTGTCTATACTCTTTAAGCACCTGAATCGTCCGTTCCATTGATTCCGGCAGAAGCCTTTTGCCGGCAATACCCGCACCCAACCTGGTCTCTTCAACCGTCTGGTTTACAACCTGCACTTTCCCCTCAGTGGGAACTCCAATCAGCATCCGAATACTATTTGTCCCAATATCCACTGCCGCTTTATTATTCATTTGATTTACCGTCCTTTATCAAAGCTTCCCATAAATAGGTGAAAGCCTTAGTTGCACTTAGTATCGACCTCTATATAATTATATCTCTGGTAGCATGAAAAAAAAGCACTCCCTTTCGGGACTGCTCTTCCCATCACCGCCCACCTTTTTTCCCTTCACGGTGCCGCTTCAAAGCTGTCAATTTTTCGTTGCTGTCTTTCATATACCTAGCCAGTTTATCCTCAAAAGAAAACTCATTTTTGGCATTGCGTGGCTGTGCCGCGGGTTTAGGTTGGGCCTGTTTAATGGACAAACCTATCTTCCCTTTTTCATCAATATTGACTACTTTTACTTTTATTCGGTCAGATTCCTTAAGATAGTCCTTGACATCTTTGACATATGCATCAGCTACCTCAGAAATATGAACCAACCCCGTCACTCCACCAGGAAGCTCTACAAAAGCTCCAAACTTGGTGATGCCGGTCACAACCCCCTCAACAATGCTACCCACGGCAAGAACCATAAAAAAATAATTCCTCCTCAATATGTTACATCTAGCAAAATTATATCTAAGATAAAAGACCGTTGTCAATGGTCAAAGTACATACTCTTAAAAAAGAAGTGCTTTATCATCATCTTTTAGTGAATATTATCGGAAAGTGCGTCTAAAGATTTGGCTTCTCTAATATCACCTTCTTCACCAGGAACCAAAAGGGTTTCACCCGGCTTTATCAGTCCCAAATCCTCCCTAGCAATTCTTTCGATATAAGATTTATTCTGCAAAAGACTAATTTCGTTCTCAAGCGTCTTTTGTTCTTGAGCCAGTGCCTTTTTTTCCTGAAGGTAGTCGTTAATTTCCTTGTCTATAGAATTAATTTTAGAAAACTGCTGGCCAAAACTAATAACCACATATCCTGCTACTAAAAAAAGCACAAAAAATCTTTTCTTTACCCGATACTTTCCATTAGATCCCATCTCCCATATCCTCCCCATCCGTGCCAAAAATCCCCAAGGCATCACCGGGTATCACAATTACTACTTCGTAGCCCTTTGTTTTAGCCCTATTATAAAGAGTAGCCACTGAACTGGCGCTGATATTTAATCTTTTTGCAATCTCTTCGGTGGGTCGGCCCATTTCTTTTAGCGTAACGACCTGCCGTTCGCGAAAACTAAGCTTTTCCACGCCTCTAATCTCAATTTTCATCTTTGCCTCAAGGATTGTCCAAACCCAATCCACAATTTATCCACAACTTATCCACATATTGTGGACAAACTATTTACAAATTTTGTACAAATATTCTTCGAGGGAAAGGCTAATTCCTCCTATTCCGGGAAAAAAATTTTTTTATTAACTTCCATACAAAACGGGGAAGGACACGAAATATTCTACCTGTCCTTCGAAATACTTCCATAAATTTGAATAGACAGAAACTAAGAATGGCCAACGGCCACAAAATTATTTTTTTTATAATTAAAAACAACATCCAGACTGCCCTGGCAAAATATTTAATTATTTTTTCCAGAAAGTTAATGATCTTTTCTAAATAAGGAAAAAGGAAAGAACGAAGTTTTTTTAAATATATAATAAACCCTATTACCTGGGCCAAAATAAGGTAAAATCTTATTTCTCCCCAAGTAACCTGCAGTAAAATGCAGAACACCAGTAATGTAATTATCCCCCACCAAACAAAATCCAATACTGGTACAACCCGCTTTGATGGCCTGATTTTTTTTACTAAAATGCGGTAAACATCAAAGGCCACGCCTATAATACATCCGATTGTAATTGCAAGAAAAAATTCAATTAACTGGTATACCAATGATTCCATAGATTCACCCCAGAGCCATTACTTTAACAGCCTGTCTAAGATGTTTTTTCCTTTTCCTTTTGCCGCCTTCATTCCTTGCGCTTCCAAATACTGAATGGCTTTTACCTGACCAATAACAGATAAATCACCGGTTTCCAAATTCAACTGGTTGATATGCAGGTTTTCTCCCTTTATAGAAAGCGGACCCATATTGGTTTCAAGAATAATTACCTCATCATCAAATGTTTCTACTTTGGCAACTCCCTTCATCCTAAACTCTTCTCGGTTAACCAAGGAAATTTGGTGTAATTTTTTTTCGGGCATAATTACCCTCCTCACAATGGACTTCTTACCAATCTTTATGAAACTAATAATAACAGTAGACCAAAAAATAAAGCCCCTTTGAGGGGCGCTGTTTGTTGAAAAAGATGTATTCCCTTGGAAAGGGTATTAAGTCAACACAGTTGAGCCACTTTAAGGGGCTTTTATTTCCAAAGTTTTTTAATTTCTACATCCTTAAACCAGTACTTTACAATTTCCTCAGGGTTTTTTCCTTGATCCGCCAGTGCTTTAGCACCCCACTGGCTCATACCCACTCCATGTCCATATCCCTTCCCCTTGATAACTAAGCCCTTATCACTTACGCTAAATTCTTCAAGTAAAGTGGACCTCATCTTTTCGTTATCCAGAGCCAACCTAAGTGCCGGTGCACTTAATGATATATCATTAATTTTTACTATAGTGGCCCGGCCGGAAGGCCCCGTTTCCACTATCGATGCTTCTTGTAGATCTCCCGGATCATTTCCGATAGTATCCTTAACCGCTTCTCGTACTTGCTCTTTGGAAAAAACAGCCGTCCAGGATTTATTCTCCGGAACAGTAATTACAAATCCTGGGTCTTTCACACTATGAATATACGGAGTTTTTTCCTTTTTATAGGCTAAGCCTTCAACAGCTGAAGATGCAGTTGCCCCACCGCCGTCGGCATGAAACCAGCCGTTAATGTACTCATCCTGATAATGTAGTACTTCTCCTCTTGTTTTTTTGACCGCTTCCCGCACCTTATCATTTATTCTGTTTGGGTCATAGGCCTGGAACTCTTTTACATCAGTTGAGGCATCGGTATTGTGTGCTTTTACTCCGCCGTCTTTAATTTTCTTTAAGGTAAAAGTACGGGCCAGAATAGCCTGAGCAGCCAAGGCATTGTCCGGCCACTTTGGGTCCATCTCTGCGGCGACAACACCTTCTAAATATTTTTCGAGTTTTATTCGTTCTGTTTTATTTGTTTCATTAATAAAAAGAGATATTGTTGGTTCTTCTTTATAAACTTGCGTCCGTTGTTTTACATCCGGTTCCTGGGGTTTTTTCCCCTGGGCGGGGCAACCCGCAACTGTCAATGCCATTAAAAAAATAAGCATACCTATCAAAATTTTAAAAAGATTACTTTTCACATTTAGTCCCTCCCGGCATCCAAATTATCTTTACAGGTATTAGACTTTCCGGGATGGATTTGCATTATACCTTGAGTCAGCCGTCCAAATCTACCTTCACATCCTCTAAAACCCGATACATTTCCTTGGCTTTTTCAGCCCTAACCGATTCGAGTATTGCCGCTACTTCTACTTTTATATGTCTTGCGCCAAA
This sequence comes from Desulfitobacteriaceae bacterium, assembly GCA_028709045.1. Lineage (GTDB taxonomy): Bacteria > Bacillota > Dehalobacteriia > Dehalobacteriales > Dehalobacteriaceae > JAQVXR01. The sequence goes on from JAQVXR010000009.1 coordinate 27,390, forward strand.
GGAAATGGTGATGATATTACCCTCCGCTACTTCACTTCCGGCTTTTGCTGTTTTCCCATTAATCAAAACCTTACCTCCATCACAAATTTCCTTTGCTACCGTTCTTCGTTTTACCAGTCTTGAAACTTTTAAAAATTTATCCAACCTCATTGTTTATCCCCTCACTTCCAAAAAGCACATGCCATTATCCGCTCTGAAAATGGTATTAAGAAAAAGTCGCTAGTATAAAAAAATCAGGCTCCCCACAGGAACCTGATCTTTGCATTATTTCCCTGCAACCGCATCTTTTAATACTTTGCCGGCTTTAAAGCCAGGCACTTTTGCCGCAGAAATCTCTATTGTTTCACCCGTTTGTGGGTTACGACCTACCCGAGCAGCCCGTTCCTTAACTTCAAATGTGCCAAAGCCAACTAATTGAACTTTGTCACCGGCTGCCAAAGCATCACTAATACTGGCAAAAACTGCGTTAACAGCTTTTTCAGCATCTTTCTTTGTTACTTCAGCCTTCTCCGCCACACTATTTACCAAATCGGCTTTATTCAAACAAATCCCTCCTATATATTTGGTTGATGATGACTTTTTACAGATTCGCTATAATCCTTGATAATCCTTCCTTAATTCACTCTTTTTCACAATTTTTCCTCAAAATAAATTTATTTTGGCTTCGTTCCACAACTGATCCATTTCATTTAATGATAATTCTTTCAGGTCACGATCCGCAGCCTTCGCATAATCTTCTATATAAGAAAATCGTTTGGTAAACTTGTCCACTGTTTCTCTCATTGCTTCCTCGGCATCAACATGCAAAAAGCGGGCAACATTAACTACTGCAAAAAGTAAATCTCCCAGTTCTTCCTTTTCACCTTTTCCTATGTTTATTGATTCCTGCAGTTCAGCCATTTCCTCCGTAATTTTTTCCCAAGCCCCTTCTATATTGGGCCAGTCGAATCCAACTCGAGCCGCTTTCTCCTGGATTTTTTGCGCACGGTGCAAAGCTGGTAAGCCGAGAGGAACATCCAAGAGCCTTTTCGGTCTATCGTGTTCTTCAGCTTTAATTTCTTCCCACTTTTCCAAAACCTGCTCAGAATTTTCTGCATGCCCTTCGGCAAAAACGTGAGGATGCCGCCGAATCATTTTTTCAACTACACCTTTAATCACATCATTGACGTTAAAAACCCCTTTTTCACTTGCCATCTGGGCATGAAAAACGATTTGTAATAATAAGTCTCCCAACTCTTCACATAATTTATGCATATTTTTTTCGTCTATTGTTTCTATTACCTCGTATGTTTCTTCTACCAGATATTTTTTAATAGAATCATGGTTCTGCTCCCTATCCCAGGGACACCCCCCGTTCCCTCTTAAAGTTGCCATTACCTCTACTAAATCATCGAGAGGGTACTTACCTTTACCGGTCAAAGCTATCACTTCCTGTCTCAAACTTGGCGTTAAAACCTGGTAACAACTGACAATATTTTAACAGCACCTTCAAAAATTAGCAACTTAAAAAAAAATCGCCAACGGCGATTTTAAGTATGTACACATTATGGTCTTAAAGTCTAGTTATTGTTCCATCTGTTTTGCCAAGAATCCTGCCGCAGTTTCTGCAAGTTTCAATTCCATGTCGCCCATGGTTATGTTTGGTTCTTTACTGCAGATTATCACCGCCCCAATCGGATCGCCCTGAGAAATAATGGGTGCAATAACTTGCGCGGAAAACTTACAACATTCTTCCTCGTTATCGCTGGCAATTATTGCGCAGTCTTCACAGCGAACATTTTCACCCGGGTTATTTAGCAGTATGGACCGCCTGTCTTCCATGACACGTTCAACTGCAGAACCAACCGACTTGTTTAAAAATTCTTTCTTGGGGGCGCCACTCACTGCAATAATCGCATCACGATCAGCAATACAGGCAATATGCCCAATAGCTTCACTGAGGGAATCAGCATATTCTTTTGCAAAATCGCCGAGTTCACCGATAGGTGAATATTTTTTGAGAATTACCTCTCCTTCCCGGTCAACAAATATCTCTAACGGGTCACCTTCACGGATCCTTAATGTTCTGCGTATCTCTTTGGGAATCACAACTCTCCCTAAGTCATCAATCCGGCGCACGATTCCTGTAGCTTTCATTAAACGGATTTCCCTCCTTTTTTGCTTATCGTACAGGGTCAGGTGGCTTTAGTGATAGTATATAACTTTTTCCTGCTCGTTATTCATTTTTTCCCATCAATCAAACTATTTAACATTATAACGACAAAACCCATCCTAAGAGAAGGAAAAATGCAACGGACATCCGCTGCATTTCGTCATCTAATTTTTATTAATTTTTCTCATTGTCCTTCTCATTTTTATCTTCAAAAAGATTGCTGGTTATCTGAGAATTTTCTCGGAAATTATCCATGAAATCTTGAAAAACTGTATTTTTTTCTTCCTGAGCCAAGTACTTTTTCACGTCTTCCTTTACTTCTTCAAAAGAACTTTTTTTAGCATCCAGTTTAATAATATGATATCCAATATCAGTCTGGACCGGCTCATGAGAGTATTCGCCCACTTTACTTAGTTCAAAAGCACCCGTGACAAATTCCGGCACTAGTTCCAGGCTCGATGGGCTGAATTCCATATCTAAAAGCCCCCCCAGCTCCTTTGTGCCCGGATCGTCGGAATATTTTTGGGCTAATTTGGCAAAATCCGCTCCTTCATTAAGTTCTCCAATAATATTTTTTGCCTTATTCTTGGCATTGGTTAATTCTTCTTCAGATGCTTCACTTTTACGCGCCTCAACTAATATATGGGATACTTTTACTTTTTCCCAGCTCTCTTTATCCTGCTCAAATTGTTTCTGTGCAGTCTCATCGTCAATAGTGACGTGGGAAGTGACCTTTTCAAACAATCCCTGTCCGGTTAGCTGATACTTGATCATTCGTTCAAGATCCTCTTCCGTCATTTGCTGTTCCTTTAGCCAATCCTGATATTCCTCATCCTTTTGAAAAGATTTTTTAATTCTCTCCTCAAGAAAAGTTCCTACTTCGTCTTCACCGGCTGTCACACCTTCTTTTTCGCCTGACTGCATAACCAGGGTTTCATCAATCCACTGGTTCAGTACATTCTGTTTTAATTGTTTTAAAAGTTCCTGCCCTTGTTCTCCTTCAAAGGAAACACCCATTTGACCTGAATAAACACGGGCTTGGTCCACCCGAATATCAAATTCCTTTCTGGTTAGGGTTTCCCCGTTTACTTCAGCAATTGGCTTCTCCCCACACCCTGTCACTATCAAAGCAACCACCAGAACCACAAAAAATGTCACGACCCAACGACGCATTTCTTCACAACCTTCCAGTCAAGATAATTCCATTATATCACGAGATTCCTTATCAGTTAAATCAATTAACTTCTCCAACATCTTAATTATGAGGTTCAAAATACGCTGAGGCTTCTCTCCGACAGCCTTTATTTTTATTTCTAAATCCACCGCCACGCCAAATGAAATTCTCCGGTTAAACTCATGGACTAACTCTGCCAAAACCATCCCGGAAATCTGTCGGCCGGAGACAAAGCGGATATGAACAAAACCCTTCTGCTGGGCGATAGATGATACACCCAGCTTTTGGGCAAGAACCTTAATCCGCCCCAATCGAAATAAATTGCGCACCGGTTCCGGAGCCACCCCGTACCTGTCCTCTGCTTCCAGTTCCAAATCTTTTACTTCACTGAAGTTATTTGCCGAAGCCAATCTTTTGTATAGTTCAATTTTTAATTCCGTATCGGAAACATAGGCATCCGGGATAAAAGCATCCAGGTCTAGTTCCAACTGAGGACTGATTTTTTCGGATGTAAATTCTTCTCCGTAACGTTGTTTATCAACTTCTTCTTGCACCAGCCGACAGTACATATCAAAACCAACGGCAAGAATATGTCCGTGTTGTTCCGGACCTAATATATTTCCTGCCCCTCGGATTTCTAAATCCCTCATGGCAATTTTAAATCCGGAACCCAATTCTGTAAAATCTCGAATTGCTGTCAGCCGTTTTTTAGCAACATCACTCAGAATCTTTTCCTTTCTGTAAGTAAAATAAGCATATGCTTGTTTTTCAGACCGTCCAACCCGTCCTCTTAATTGATAAAGCTGAGAAAGGCCAAAGCGGTCTGCCTCATCAACAATTAAAGTATTAACATTTGATATATCAAGTCCGGACTCAATAATTGTTGTACAGGCCAGTACATTTCCCTTACCCTCAATAAAATCCAGCATGATCATCTCCAAATCATGTTCCCGCATCTGACCGTGAGCGACAAGCACTTTTGCTTCCGGGACCAGTTCCATGATATGATCTGCTACCAAGTCAATATTATTTACTCTATTATGGACAAAGTAAATTTGGCCTCCCCGTAAAAGCTCCCGCATAATTGCCTCTTTAATTACCCGTTCCTGATATTCCATAACATATGTCTGCACAGGCTGCCTGTCTTCCGGTGGAGTCTCAATTACACTCATATCACGTACTCCCAGCAGTGACATATGCAGCGTACGGGGAATGGGTGTTGCCGACAATGTCAACACATCGACATTTTGTTTAAGACTTTTGATTTTCTCCTTATGGGCAACACCAAATCTCTGTTC
>JAQVXR010000123.1 GCA_028709045.1 Desulfitobacteriaceae bacterium
CAAAAGAAAAAAGAAAACTGCCAGGGCAGGTTGAATAATAGCAATAATATAAAAAACAAGGCACCCTATGTCATTTCGTAGAGTACCTTGCTCGTTTTCAATCCTATCCTTCCACATCTACCGTCACACCGGATTTGAATTCAACTGTGAATTTGTCCTCGTAGACGGTGACCTTTTCAATCAGCCGTCGGACAAGTGACTCGTCGTATTCATTGATGCAGGTTGCCAAAGGGACGGGGTTATCGACAACTCCCTTGCGTTTTATTAACTGATACCTTCTTTTTTTATTTTATAATTTCTAACTAAGGTGGTTTGCCCTGGCAACACTTCTTCCACGATATTACAATTTCATTTTAAGTCTCCCGTAGGGAGACTGTCAACCTGGGCGTTCGGAGTAAAAGCTGGTTAACAGTAGGCATCAGGGACAAGCTGGGATAAAAAATAAACATTGCAAAAAATTCTTATACTGTTCAGCTGCTTCAATCTGAGAATTTTCACGGATATTATTGATTTCATGGAAGTGATCAATCAATAAGTATACAACTTTCCCATCAAGTACGGTGCTTGCTGTCAACAACCCCGTCCCCCCGGCACCCCATTTAGGGTTTTTAGGTTTAATAGGATTAATAGGTCTAACCGGAAATTTTTATTTCTTTGGATTTTTTGGATTTCTAGTGTATTTCAGATATTTTAGTGTTATTCCAGATGAATTATTTAAAAAGAATGTGCAAAAAGCAGCATCTCCAAGTTTTTTTGTAAGTATTACAATTTCTGCGTTAATTGCTGGATATGGAGCTTTAACTCAAAGTATTTCTGCTCAGTATATAGCAACTGGCTTAGCAATGAATTTTGCAATTCCTATTTTTGTTTTTACAGGAATTTTGGTGAATTCAGAGTTTAATGAAGTTGGTGACGAAGACTAATGGCATTACAAACAAAAATAAAAGAATACAGAGCAAAGTTTAATATGAACCAAGGAGATTTAGCAAAATTAGTAGGTGTAAGACGAGAAACTATAGGACATTTGGAAAAAGGAAAATATAATCCTTCTCTAAAACTTGCATTTGATATTGCTAAAGTATTTAATACGACTGTAGATGGAATATTTGAATATACTGATGAGTAGTAGTAAGGACCGCAAAATGTGTAAAAGTTTAAAAGTGAATACCAGTTACTAAAAGAAATAGGCTGAAAAAATCGATCAAAGTAATTTTACTTTAATCGATTTTTTTATTTGCTATTCTTCACGGTGGGAAAATTATCGCCTTAGATACATTAGAGGGATTAAAAAAATTATTCCCATCTTCAAAAGTTGAATATGTTGATTTGCTTGAACCACAAAACTTGTCAAATTACCAAAATAAAAAATCTAACTATATTTATTTTACTGCTACATTAGATGCTGCTAAATGGGGTGCTGAATTAGCGAAATCTAGTTCAAAAGAAAGAATTTATATAGTAGAACCATTAGGTGAATTTGAAAATGATCCGAACCTAACTGATAAAAGGTTTCCTGGAAATCCAACACGTTCTTACAGGTCTAAATCTCCTTTGAAAATAATTGCTGAATTAGGTTCATGGGAAAGGCATTCGGATGAAGAAATAAATAGTATGCTTTCAGCTTTAAAAAAGTTAAGTGATGAAGGAAAAAATGTAATATACGATTAATCCTAAGAGGGATCTTCAAACGGTTTTGAAATAGTAGAATATCACATTTTGTAGAAATACTATGTAAAGACATTTCATTAAAGAGTAAAGAGGGGGTGCAATTTTAAATTTTACCTCTTTCTATATTTCATTTGTTAAATTGTATAAGACTAATGTGATGCCGCACGTTGAGACGGTAGTATTGATAACAAGGGTAAAAGAATGAGAGAGCTAAAAGCCCTTATATATCAAGGCTTTTACCACACATGGGCGCAAAACCCATTGAGCGAAAAACATGAAAATATCGCTTCGCGGAAACAAGTCCATAAGGGCGGTATTTGATAGTCAAGTGGTCAGGTTAGATGTCATAGCCCCGCGAGTGGTCGGGTTGGATGTTGGATATATTGACTTCCCCGGCTTTACCCTCAAGAAGATCGATACCCTAAAAATAAGGTTCATCCAGATAATCGGATATAACGCAAACTAAAAGAAAAGGAGGGAGTATAAAAGCATGAATCATGTAGAAGGAACAAATCAATTAATTCTTGGAATGAGTGTTGCTGACGATGGGTTCAGCTTCACATCTTCCATCGAAACTGCATTAATATCTGCGGAAACTGAAATACAGAGACTGGAAGAGACAATCAAGTCAGTTGAGAATCTCAGACCGAACTGTGATAAGTTGGATTATGCGTTGGCTGCAAGTTCAGGAGTTCTGTTTGGCATCATTGATATTTTCCTGGTTGGAAAACCTGGAGAGTCACCGGCTGGAGATGTTACTGATAAGTGGTTTGCAAATCGGACAACTGATTTCGCTAAACTTTGCGGATGGGAAGGCAAAGGAAATGATTCACTGTCATCAGCAATTGGCTTTCTTGAGAAGAAATTTAAAATTCCATATGACCAGCGCGGAGCCGGTGATGCTGGAAGTATAGTATTTGACTTGAATCCTTCAAATCATCATTTCAAATCACTTGGCCATAATCCGACTTTGCTTGGTTTGTTTTTTTCGATATTAGATCAGTTTACAAATCAATCGCACTTTGTTTCCGGTGGAGAACTGATATCTTTACAGAATGCTGATGGAAAATTTGAACTTCACGGCAGTAATGTTCCAGAAAAATTATTTTGTGGTTTCGTCAACTGGTTTGGCCATTTGATTTCCGATATATCTGGATCATCCAGCAGTAAAGGTCGAGGTATGGGAATACCTTCTCCGTTTTGGGCATGGACGAATGATATTATTGCAATAAAGAGAAAACTGAACATTCCCGTTTCACAGTTTGACAACACAATAAATGAGTTGGCTCTGAGCATATACAAAGAAGGATACGATATCCGCTTTCAAGCCACCCAAGTCATTCCAGTCTTTATCAATGAAATCATTGTCAGGTTGGTATATGCGATAAGGCGATTGGTAAAATATTTCGTAACAACAGGGAAAGAAGAACGTTCGGCATCCGCTATGTGGATAGCTTGTGAGCCATTCTCAAATCCCACCGTAAAAAGAATGCTTACAATAGCGCACGGCACCTTCTGCATGATGGATCTCGGCGATGCAACCATACGGGCTTTCATAACCGGAGGTGGTACCTTCAATGTGACTGAATTTTTCCTTCGGCTTAACATAGTGGGGGTGGGCCGTTTCACGATTTCATTGTATGGCGAAGCAAAGCGGGTTGTTGTAATACGAAAAGCTGAGTCTGAAGCTCAGTTTGCAGGAAGAGAAATAACCATCGTAGAAAACTATCTGAGCGGACTCTCATTATTATCCGAGTTATACGATGATAAGGAACTTGTAGATTTTGTTGACGACTTTAAGAATAGTGATATGTATGTTCAGGCATTCCAGAAATCTGTCCGGTTGGCAGAACTCAGAAAGGTCCCAGATAATAATATACTCAGAACAAAATCCGATATAGATTTATATTTTGGGGGTAACAAACAATGAGCAAGAAAAAATCGAGGTTAAAACTTGCCCAAGAGCAGGCAGAATCGGCTATCAAGAAAACAAATGATAAAATTGGCGAGTTGGGCACACTCACAAGCCAGCTTTATGATGAATTGACAACCATACAAAAACTCTTTGACGAAATTAGAAATGTTCCAGGTGAGAAGCGATTAGAGTATGAAAAACTGAAAAAAATCCGTCTGAACTGGAAGCAGCAAGCAGAAAAGATTGAATCAGATTACAAAAATGCCGTCGCAAAAAATGCTGGAAAAGGTGCTGCTGGTCTAGGTGCCGGAATCGTAGTTGCGGCTCTTGGCCCTACTGCCGCAATGGGAATTGCGACAACATTCGGTATTGCTTCAACAGGAACAGCCATATCTACATTGAGTGGCGCGGCAGCTACCAACGCGGCATTAGCTTGGTTGGGCGGAGGTGCGCTTGCGGCCGGTGGTGGAGGAATGGCTGCTGGAAAGGCATTCCTGGCCCGTGCCGGACCTGTCGGTTGGGCGATTGCCGGAGTTGCACTTGTGGGCAGCGGGTTTCTGCTATGGAAAGGGAAAAGTGATCAGAACCGTCTTGAGGAGATTTTCACCCTCATCAGCAAGCGTGATGTTAAATCATACGAACTTGCTATTGTAGAAATTAATGAGCGAATAAGCCGCATTAAAGATGAAAGCCAAAAACTCAAACGTGCAAGTGAAAGAACAAGAGCATTTGGCCTGGACTACAACTTAATGACAGAGGCACAGCAATATGAATTGGGTTCTTATGTAAATCTGATGAATTCCTCTACTCAATTGTTGGTTAATCCGATAACTGGATTGCAACCAAAATACGACATAGGTGATCTGAAGGAATACATAGCTTTCAGTAAAAAGAAGTTTGATGATAAGCAGAAATCTTTGATTGTTTCTCTCTCCAATCTCTTGTTTAAGATAAATTTTGATGAAAAAGATAAGACACTATTATGGAAGTCTTTCAAAGGAAACAAGAAGTTCTTGTCTTCGATAGAAATGTCAAAGCGGGATTTTGGATTTTCAATTATTGAAACAGTAACTGATGCTCTTAAGCATAAGTATCGTTTAGAAAAAGGTTGATAGGGATTAACGTAAGTCAACTCAGCAAAAACTAAGGCGCCCCATGCCAAATTCACTGCCTCATGCCCACTTTGACGGACATCAAATCGTGATTGTATAATTAACTCACGAAAGGGTGTTAGAAATGGGCAACAACAATAATAAATATGACGAAGAATTCAAGTCCAGTGCTGTAAAAATGGTGGTGGAAAAAGGTCGACCAATAAGTGCTGTGGCTAAAGACTTAGGAGTCTCCCAACCAGCACTTAGGCGTTGGGTAAAAGCAAGTACAGAACCAGATAATTCCCTTGCTAAAAGATTAGCCGAACTTGAAGCCGAAAATAGAAAGCTCAAAAAAGACCTCATGAATGCTAATGATACGGTAGATATCCTAAAAAAGTCCGTAGCCATTTTCATAAAACCACAGAACTAGCGACACCAATTACTGATAGATATATATTTATCAAAGCGCATACATCCGGGCATTCTGTGGAGAAAATGTGCAAACTACTTAAAGTTTCCCGGAGCGGTTACTACGACTGGCTTGATAGGCCCCAATGGAGTCCAGAGGGTGTAGGGGACCCCATGTCAAGAGACCGTGGAATAAATGCGTAATTAGGCGCAAAGCTATGAAACTTCATGATACACTCACGAGATTGTGTCTAGAAAAGCGAGAAAGGCTCAATCCCTCTCCTTCCGCCAATATAGGCATAGCCTCAGCTATTTTTCGGCCTTCCTCCGTTTTATATAGTTCTTTGTTACCAGTAGAGAGCAAGTATTCAATGCCACCAACGGGAAAATCATTTTTAGTACTAATGGATCCAAATCCCAATCCCGCTCTACCTCCAGAACACCCTATGGTCCCTCGGTCAAAAAAAGCGATTCTTCCTTTAAAAGCAGCAGTCAGCATTGTACCCACACAACCTTCTTTTCCTTCCCGGAAATGTAATCCCTCTACTGGTTTCTCATTAGTCCAGAGCACAGCTATGGAAGAATTCTTCAAACCAATAGCCTGAGCTATTCTGCTTTCCATGACAAATTACCTCCCTATAATATCTTATTGTTTTCTTTGTTTTTCTCTCCTAGACATTAGTAATTACCAACGTGGGCGCCAATATTTATATATTGAACCGGTCAGTTTATCACATATCACTAAATATTTTTCGGCGCAGTCAACTAAATTCCTACCAATATTGCGATAAATAGCGCTTTTATACCATATAAAAAGAGCTTCTGCACAATCTTAAGAAACTCTTGATAATATTTATTATAGGAATCCCGGCGGCTGAAACAAGTTACCACGTTATTAACGCATATAGAAAAGCTTTGTTGAAATAATTATAAAAGGTAATCGATGCGGCAAGGAAGGAGAAAGGCTTGCCCTTGGCAAATTGATTCTTCACGGGCAAATTATCTCCTGCCAAATTTTTGGATGCTATTAATAAAGGCGACAAGAAGAAAAAATAGCAGATTAGGTCAATGGTGAAGTAATTTCCTAGATAGGAGGAACGCAATGAAGAAAGTAAAAATAACTGTCATGAAGACGGCTTGCTATAAAGACTTAATTGAAAAATATGAAAACCCAATCACTCATACCTGCGATATGGTTGAGGGCCAAGTGTTCATTGCTAGTGGCTGGCAGAAGCCAGAGGGCTTTTGCGATAGCGCATGGGATAGTGTTTCCTCATTTGTAATGACTCTTGCTCATGGTGGCGAAGACTTCTATGATGGTTGGATGAAGAATAAAAAGTCAGCTATGATTTCATGTAATGATGGCTTCCGCCCAGTTAGCTTTTTGCTTGAGACAATGGATGAGGAAAACTAATGGCTAAAAAAGAACGTTATGATGTGCTGGTTATATTAACAAATAATGCAGCTCTCAAATGGAAAAAGCTTCATTTGATGTAGGCAAGAACCTTTAAGAATTATTGGTGAAGAAACAAAGTGGGCGAAATTGACAACTAAGGAGCGACGCGAAATGGTGCGAAAAATTAGCCAAAAACAAGGGCGAAATTATTAACTGAACATATTTCAAATAGGTAAAATAGCTACTTTTCAAGTTTATCTGTGGCTTACACAAAAATAAAGCAAGGCACCCTACGTTGTTATTATTATCCTTGTTGCGCTTATTATGGGCTTCCGTTCAAACGCGGGATACTTAACTGGATCGCGGCAACGGTAATACTCGCACTATACACGCTTGCGCTGACATGGATTACGAAATCTTCTTTAACGAAGCCCCGCAAATAAATCCGAACGCCGCCAAAATTACAGGCGTGATTTGCGGGCATCGCGTCGAGGAAATCAAAGACCCTCTTATGCAGAAGATCAGTGGCTTGACAAATTGGTTGACGAATTGGCAAAAGGCAAGCCGATGGAAAAAATATTGAGGAGTTGAAGTAAGTGGGGATGATTATAGCAGACTTTACACCAAAAGAGTTGGGCGAAGCGCACCGCGCGATATTATCGCTAAGAAACAAATCAGAAAAGGCATCCAGCAAGCTAAAAGAAGGTTCTTGGCAGAAGACTCTATTGGACTCCTACGTCAAAGCCGCCGACATTGCTTTGAAGCTGATTGACGGCGATACGGGTAGGCCGTTTGAGTGTGAAGCACTTAACGAAGCTAATAAATCCTTGGGAGACGCGCTGAACCGTGCCGAGAAAGTTATCGGAAAATTTGTTGTTGGCAGTTCCCAACATACATTACAAAAGAATAGAATCGCCGCTTTGAAGATTGCGCTTACGCTGATTGAGAAGGAGCAACGCTTATGTCAAAATCCTAATTGTCGGTGAGATAGTTACTATATTATATGAAACAAGTATTTTACAAGGAGATTTTAAAATGGATTTATTAAAATTAATCATAGAGTATCACGAGGATAACGAACATCAGGGACCGGGAAGCAGAGAAGCAACATTAAAAGCGCTGGGCTATATTCCTCATTTGAATGAAAAAACTAAAATATTAGACATTGGCTGCGGAACCGGTGGGCAGACAATAACCCTTGCAGAAACCACAAACGCACAAATCACAGCGGTCGATATGCTATAATGTACCCATAAATTAAGACACGAAATTACAAAACTAAATGAACCTGATATAATAAAGGCAGAAAAACTGCCGGACGGAGAGGTTCAAAAAAATGCAAAAAAGACAATTTACAGCCGAGTA
>JAQVXR010000010.1 GCA_028709045.1 Desulfitobacteriaceae bacterium
TAGAGTGCTTGCTTGACATGCAAGAAGTCACTGGTTCGAATCCAGTTAGCCCCACCAGAAAAAATGAAAAATCCCAAGGGTTTAAGCCCTTGGGATTTTTTGTATTATAGCAAGTTCCCTCTAACTTAATTCAACCGATATTTGCTAGTGACTTCCCTGATACTCAAAGTAAGTCGACTAACTGCAGAATTCAAACTCTGCAGATAGTCATACCCTCGTACTGCCTAAAAAGCGTCAGTAGCGACAGAAGCATCGGCTATTGCCTCCACTGCTGATGCTACGTGAGGAGTACCCAGCGCCCCGTCAACATACTGGTGACTACCTTTAGTCTATACTTTTCTTCTTCAGGTGGCTGTGGATAAAATCCAGAAAAAGGTCAAATTCTTTAATTTTTAATATTAGGGATAGTCCGGCATAGCCGGCCGCTCCTGTGAAAATTGCAATAACAAGGCGTATCAGTGTGCCTCCGCTACCTGAGAGTAGGAGGGAAAGTTTGATATTTACCAGGTAGACCATTCCAGTCATCATCCCGACAGCGAGAAATATTTTTCCCCAGGAAAAAAAGAGCTTGGGATTAACCAGGCCGCTGGGCAGGCGCCGGTGCAGTAGGATCAGAAGAACCACAGTGCAGACTGAAACCGCTGCCGAATCACCTAGGGCTAAGGCTGTGTGTCCCAGGGACGGGATCAATATCAGGCTGACAATCAATTTTACTGCCAGGCTGATGATGGAGGTAATTACCGGGACACGTGTTTCCTGCAGGGCAAAAAAGGTGCGAATCATAATTGGGTTGATACAGTTAGCCATCACACCTAAAGAAAAGGCCATCAGGGCGCTGGCTGTCATGACCAGGTCTGTTTCATCGAATGCCCCTCGGAAAAAAAGCAACCGAGTAATAGGCTCAGCCAACACAAAGAGGCCGGCAGCACAGGGTGCTGCCAAAAAAAGCATGGTGTTAAAGCCTTTCCTGGTCATTACTGCCATTTCTTCGTAAGAATGGCGGGCTGCCAGGGCGCTCAAGGCAGGGAGAATCACTGCTCCTAAACTAAAGGCAAAAATATTTTCCGGCAGCATGGAAACTTTTCCGGCAAAATTTAAGGAGGAAATACTCCCTTCCGCTAATCCTGAAGCGAGAATACGGTCGATAAACAGGTAGACATAGGTAATTCCGGAAGATAATAAAACGGGGACAATCAGAAGGCCGAAGCGTTTGATATATAAGTCCCGCCAAAAACAAGCCACCCTGACTCTCAAACCTATCCGGTAAAGTCTAAAAAACTGGATGAGCAGGGCTAGCATCCACCCTAGAATTAACCCCAAGACCATGCTTTTGATTCCCCAAAATTTAGCTGTCAGGACGATAGCACCTATTAGCACTATATTAGGTAGAAGAACCGTGGCAAATGTTGGCAGGGCAAAGATATCATTGGCATATAGCAGGCTACATGCGAACTTTCCCATCAATGATAAAAACAACATCGGCAGGAGCATTACTGCTAAGCGAATGGTAACGGTTGATGTTTCGTGGGAAAACCCGGGAGCCAGTGCCCGGACAACTAAAGGTGCTCCAAACCAAAGGATGATGATCAGTAAAACAGCGGTAATGATAAAAAGGCCGGACAGAAGAGAGACAAAGCGCAAGGCCATTTTTTTATCTTTGGCGTAGAGTTCTTTATAGAGACTGGTCATAGCTGCCGGAAAACCGTTGGCCAGGATTGCCACCAGTGTATTGGGAATAAGGCTGGCGACCAGGAAAGCATCCACTACTGTTGATGCGCCAAAAAAATAGGCAATGACCGATTCACGAATATAACCGAAGATTTTAGAGAGGGAGGTCCAAATTGTTACTGTCCCTGCAGCCTTTTTGACATTCAAAGCATAATTCCTCCCCCAGCAACGGATTAATTCTTTAGAAATAGTATCGAGATTTAACATAGATAAATTTGACGTAATCAGAAAAACTCCTTTTAATTATTAAAATTTACTGATAATGTGATAAATCCCCCCCGGAACAGTTATTTTCTGATAAAATAAAAAAAACTGTTGTTGGGTTAGGTGCTTCTGTGATATGACAAAAAAAATTCTCTTTGTGGCCACCATGTATACTCATCTGGCCAACTTTCATAAGCCATTTATCCGTCTTCTCCAGGACAGGGGATATGAAGTACACGCTGCAGCCTCCAATGCGGAAGGCAGGCGGGAGGAAATTGAGGCCATTGGTGTTAGGTGCTGGGAGATCCCGTTTAGCCGAGTTCCCATCAGCCGGATCAATTTGGCTTCCTGCCGGCTGCTGAAAGAGATATTGGACAACGAAAGATTCGAACTGGTGCATGTACATACGCCTGTAGCCGGTTTATACAGTCGCTGGCTGGCGAAAATATCGGGGCAGAAAGTAATTTATACTGCCCACGGGTTTCATTTTTTCCGGGGAGCTCCTTTTGTGAATTGGTTGGTATATTATCCGGCGGAACGATTGGCGGCTCGGTGGACAGATGGACTGATTGTGATGAACGAGGAGGATTTTGCAGCCGGAAAAAGAATGGGTTTTATACCCGGAAAAACATTATATTTTGTCCATGGGGTGGGGGTAAGTCTTTCCGACTTCTATAGCGGTGAGGAATCCTCCGGTTGTCGGGAAAGCTTAGGTATTCCAGCGGAGCATATCGTGGTGACCTGTGTTGCAGATATCACACCACGAAAGAACCACAGTTTTCTTTTGGATGCCTGGCAGGTCCTAGCCCAACGAAACCGGAAGATCCACCTGGTGCTTGTGGGGGAGGGGCGGTTTCGCCCCGACTTAGAAAAAAGGGTGTCGGGGGAAAACATTCCTCGCGTTTATTTTATCGGTTTTCGAAATGATGTTCCGGAGATTCTCCGTGGTTCAGATATTGTTACCCTGGTTTCCCGACATGAAGGACTGCCCAAATGCTTGATGGAAGCAATGGCCTGCGGAAAGCCGGTGGTAGCATCCGATGTAAGGGGTAACCATGATATTGTCAAGGATGGGGAGACAGGATTGCTGATTTCTTTAAACAGCGTCCCGGATCTGGTACGGGCTCTGGAAAGACTGGCAGATGACAAACTGCTGCGTGAGAAGATGGGAGAAGCAGGTCGCCGAAGGATTGAGAATTATTCCCTTGATCGAGTCCTTAAGGAAATGGCAATTATTTATGACATGTTTTTAAGATGCTGATAGTAGGGTCAAATTAACTGTACCGACCGATAATCCTAAATTTTATAAAAAGGTGTAATTAGATGCTCGAAAAAATAATTATTTTTATGGTTGTATTTTCCATGTTTTTTGTTCAGGTGGAGCCCGCCCCTTATGATTTGTTAATGGTTGTTTTAATCGGAGCGGGCTTGATGCAAAAGGGTTTTCCTTGGCTTGGCGGGTGGAAGATACCGGGGGTAGTGTGGTTGGGGCTTTTGATCCTGGCTAACCTAATTTCCCTGGTCTATGCAGGCTTATCTAACAGTAGTATATTTTATTTTGGAGTTACAGTATATCTAATTATTACTGCCGTATTTTGGTCGGTTTACCCTTCGGATCGGGAGAAATTTCAACTGGTAATTCAAGGGTATATGGCTGCCGTTCTGGCGGCCCTGGCTTTGGGTTTTATTTCATTTCTTTGGGATATGAGTCTTTTAGAGCGTTTTGTCTACTATAACACCCGAATGATGAGCGGTTTTAAAGATCCTAATGTTTTCGCGGCATTTTTGGTCCCGGCATTTATTATTAGTATGTGGAAAATTAATTTGGGTGAGTATCAAAGATCGGGTGTGTTGTTTACATCACTGATTATTGCAGGAATAGTGCTTTCCTTTTCTCGAGGGGCTTGGGTTTCTGCGTTTATTTCTGCTGTTATCTATGTGTTGTTTTCTTTTCGGACGGTGTTTTTGGAAAAGTGGAAACAGTACCTGGGGGCGATGTTAGGAGCTATAATCATTGCCGGTATGGTTCTAACCATTACGGGTAGCTGGGAATTTTTCTGGTCCAGGTTCGGGTTTCAATCCTATGACGCCAATAGGTTTGCTGCCCAAGAAAGGGGATTAAGGGATAGTTCTGTGCTGGGAGATGAAACGGGAGGTATGGAACAATCGGTTGATGAAGAATTGGTCGCTCTTTCAGCCTTTTTGGGGATCGGTCCCGGTCAATATAATGATAAATTAGGATATGCTGCTCACAGCCTCTATATTAGGACTCTCCGGGAAAACGGATGGATTGGCATTTTCAGCCTGGTGGTTTTTATAGTGGTTCTGTTTAAAAGACTGTTGCTTGGTTCATTGAGTAGCAGGGAAAGTGTTTTTCCAATGCTTTTATCTATTTTTGTCGGAATGCTGGTTTTGAGTTTTGTCATTGATACGGTACACTGGAGACATTTTTGGTTGTTTACCGGGCTATGTATGGGTTTGTTGTTTAAGCACGAGGATTGTTTTAGGTTTGAGTAATCATCAAAGGAGAAATTAGTGTGAAGCTGCTGATACTTTCCACCAATGCAGATTTTTACTTGATGACGCTGCAGTGTCTGATAAAAAGCGGGATGAAAGAAAACATTACAATAGGTAATAAGGATTTGGGCCGGTTTGCCTTGTCTTCCAAGTACTGCCGCGGGTTTTATGAAGTGCCTGATGAAGATTTTTCTTCATTTAATCCTTCCATCTTTCATTTAATTCAGGAGCTTAGAAGAGATCATCAATTTGATGTTCTCCTCCCCCTATGCCTGTCTGCTGTTTATTATGTGAGTAAATACCAAGAATCCCTAAATGATCTGGTCCCATTATTTCCCATTTCCTCATTTCCGCTAATCAAGCGGCTGCACGACAAGTGGGATTTTTGGTTGCTACTTAATAAGATAGGGGCAGCAGCCCCAAAATCATTTCTCATGACCGGGGCGGACGATGATTTGCCGGAGTGCTTTTCATATGCCCAGCTGATTGCAAAACCTGTGGAAGGTGAGGGAAGCAGCGGTATTATCTTTGAAGAAGAATCTGAGAAATTATTTTACAGGATAAGCCGGGAACATAAATTTCCCTATATCGTTCAAGAATATATACCCGGGTACGATGTGGATTTAAGCATTTTGAGTATTCATGGAGAAGTGGTCGCTTGGACCGTTCAGCGACAGACAGATTTAGGATTGGAATTTATTAACGATGAAAAAATTTTCGCCCTAGGACAAAAGATTGCCAAGGAGACCGGCTTTCATGGAATTGCTCACTTTGACATGCGATATGATCAAAGGGACGGTTCGGTAAAAGTTTTGGAGTGCAATCCCAGAGTTTGGTTCAGCATGTATTTTTCCTGCTATGCAGGTGTGAATTTTATTAAGCTGGGTATTGACGTACTTATGAAAAGGGGAGTCAAATTTTCACCGTTAAAAAAACCGATACTTTGTTTTTCTAAAGTGTCCTTAAAAAAACTATTGTTTACATCAAGTGTGCCTTTCATAAATAAATTTTTGAGAGTTGCCGATGTTTTTTATTTCTTTTCAAAGGATCCAAAATTTTACTACTTTAAATGGTTTAAGAAAAGAAAGGGTTAATAACATTATGCGCATTGGAATTGATGCCCGGCCTTTAAGAGGAATTGAGACCGGGATTGGGCAGTATACAAAAAACTGGTTCAGGCTTTGACGGACTGTGCGCCAGAAGATGAATTTGTTCTCTTTTCCAATCGAGAGATTGTTTTTGATCCGGCTGAAAACTGTATGTTGGTTGGGGGTGGGAAACTGATGGGGAATATCTGGCTCCAGACTGTTCTTCCCCGCCTTCTCAGGCAGTATCGAATTGAACTTTTTCATTCCCCTATGTTTGTTCTGCCCCTGGGTTCCCGGGTTCCGGCGGTAATTACCGTTCATTATTTAGTACATCGGGTTTTTCCGGAAACAACGGATTGGAAAAACAGGCTGCCTCTTAATGTTCTCCTGCCTCCATCTATTAATAGAGCGCGTCGAATTATTGCCGTTTCTGAGCATACCAAGGGGGATTTGATAAAATACCACCATGTAGATCCGGAAAAAATCCGGGTTATCTACCTGGGAAACGATCAGCGTTTTCATCAAATTAAAGACATCTCCGGGATGGAAAAAGTGCGGGCAGATTATGATCTCCCAAGGCGATATATATTGACTGTGGGGACTCTGGAACCCAGAAAAAACCTGGTTGGGCTGTTTAAAGCCTTCAGTATACTGCTGAAAAAAGTCCCTGACTTGAAACATCAATTGGTGGTTGTCGGAGCGCGTGGTTGGCAGTTCCACGGGATTTTTACGGCACTGAGGGATTTTGGACTGGAAGGAATGGTGGTTTTCACCGATTATGTTTCTAATGAAAACCTACCATTAATTTACAAAGGGGCTGATCTTTTTGTTTTTCCCTCACTATATGAGGGGTTTGGCCTTCCCCCCTTGGAAGCAATGGCTTCTGGGATTCCCATAATCGTATCACGAGCAGCATCTCTTCCCGAAGTAGTGGGAGAGGCCGCAGTTTTAGTTAATCCATATGATCCTGAAGAGTTAAGCAGGGCTATGGAAATGGTTCTTTTTGATAAAAAAAGGAAAACGGACATGGTTATTAAAGGCTTGGAACAAGTCAAGAAATTTTCTTGGGAAAAGGCCGCACGGGAAACCCGGGC
The DNA here is from genome assembly GCA_028709045.1 of Desulfitobacteriaceae bacterium. Taxonomy (GTDB): domain Bacteria; phylum Bacillota; class Dehalobacteriia; order Dehalobacteriales; family Dehalobacteriaceae; genus JAQVXR01. The sequence goes on from JAQVXR010000010.1 coordinate 6,632, forward strand.
TGTTTACCGGGAAGTTCTGGCCGGAAATTATACAGCGTAATGATGATTTATAAAAAGAAATGAGGAATGCCCATGATCTTTCCGGTAATTATGGCCGGGGGAAGAGGCGAGCGACTTTGGCCGAGAAGCCGTGCCAAGCTACCTAAACAGTTTTTGAGTTTCTTAGGTGAGCAAACCTTAGTCCAGACTACTGTCAGCAGGTTGGAAAAACTGGTACCGGCTGAAAAGATTTTTATTGTCACCGGCCGTGAGTATGTTTCTACCATCAAACAACAGGTTCCGCATCTTTCTGAAAAGAATATTATTATTGAGCCTATTGGAAAGAATACGGCTGCCTGTATTGGTCTTGCAGCTGTTTATTTGGAGAGGGTCAATTCGGATGCGGTAATGGCTGTTTTCCCCTCGGACCACATGATCTGGCATAAAGATAAATTTCTTGCTAATTTGCAGGTGGCAGCTGAGCTGGCCAAAAAAGAAGACTGTTTGGTTACGCTGGGTATTCCACCCGTCCGTCCGGAAACCGGCTACGGGTATATTAAATTAGGAAATGATTTTAGAACTTTTAAGGGACACAGTATCTACCGTGTGGAACGTTTTATAGAAAAACCTGATTTGAATAGAGCAAAAGCATACCTAAATTCCGGACAGTATCTTTGGAACACCGGAATGTTTCTTTGGAAAATCTCTGTGATTCGGAAAATGATTAAACAGTTCATGCCTGATCTGCACTGCGCGTTAGAAAGAATTAAAGCGGCGTTAGGTACTTCCGAAGAAGAAATAGTTCTGGCCCGTGAATTCCAGGAACTGGAAAATATTTCGGTTGATTATGGTATTATGGAAAGGGCTGATCGGGTTTTTGTTGTTCCCGGGGATTTCGGTTGGGATGATTTGGGCAACTGGATAGCTCTTGGGAGAGTTCACCAGCCTGATTCCCAAGGGAACATTTTCCAAGGGGACGTAATTAATGTTGACTCCACAGGTTGTATTGCGGAAGGAAGCGGGAGGCTGGTTGCCCTGGTTGGTGTCCAGAACCTTCTGGTAGTGGACACTGATGATGCACTGCTGGTTTGTGCCCGGGAAAAAGTTCAAGATATCAAAGAACTGTTAAAAAAGTTAAAAGAAGAAAACAGAGAAGAATACCTGTAATGATTACAGGAAATGGGTAGAGCAACCGGGGAAACTATACTGGAAGTACATAGGAAACAAGAAGAATAATTGAGGTGTCATTGTGAAGATAGCAGTTAATGCCCTTCAGGTATCAGAAAATAACTCCGGAATCGGATGGTATATAATAAACCTGGTAAGTAAACTGATTGAGCAGCCGGAACATTTTTTTAATATTTATCTTTCCCAGGGTGTTCATATAGACCAATGGGAAAGAAAGAACCATGTATCTTTTAATCATAAAAGTTTCCGGAAAGAAGAATTTTTCAGACGCAACATTTTCGAAATATTTGGGTTCAGTTCGTCAATCAAAAAATATCAGCCTGATATTTTTTTTGCCCCCGATACTAAGTTACCTTGGGGATTGGGGAGTAATGTAAAAGAGGTTGTTACCGTTCATGACCTAGCGGTTTTTAAATATCCTGCAACTTACCAAAAGTCCCGGGTTCTTTACTGGCAAAAACATTTTGCATCTTCGGTAAAACGGGCCGACCGAGTAGTAGCCATTTCGCAGTCTACAAAAAGAGACTTAATAGAAGTTCTCCGGGTTCCGGAGGAGAAAATTATAGTAATTTATAATGGGGTGGGAGAAGAATTCCAACCAGTTACTGATTCCGCAGAATGCCTTAAGGTCCGGGAAAAATACCGACTTCCTGAACGATACATTTTATTTGTCGGCACGTTTTCTCCCAGGAAAAATCTGGGCCGTTTAATTAAGGCTTTTGGTCTCTTGCGACGAGAAACTAATTTGCCCCACAAACTGGTGATTGCCGGGGAAAAGGGGTGGAAGTACCGGGAGGATTTAGAACGGGTAAAGGATCTTAGCTTGGAAGATCAAATTGTTTTTCCTGGGTTTGTTGATTCAGCGGATCTGCCTGTGGTGTATAGTATGGCGGATGTGTTAGCATATCCTTCATTATATGAGGGTTTTGGCCTTCCCCCTGTGGAAGCGATGGCTTGTGGTACACCGGTAGTGGTATCCAACACGTCATCTTTGCCGGAAGTTGTAGGTGAAGCAGGAATTTTCGTAGATCCATATAATATTGAAGATATTGGTGCAGGACTATCCAGTGTTCTTTCAGATTTAATGATTCAGAAGAGGCTGATTAAATTAGGACGAGACCGGGCTAGGATGTTTTCTTGGGAAAGAGCTGCATCTCAGCTTATGAAGACAGGCTTTAGATTTTGAAATTACTAGGTAACGCTAAAACAAATTTTTATAATTGAAGTAAGAGTCTGTATTACAATCTAATTTATCTGAATCTAAACCCGATATAAAAGAAGGAGAGGACTATGGGGAGGAAGAGGTTTTACATACTGATCCAGATCATCATTGACATGGCCCTAATTCAATTGGGATATGTGTTGGCGTTCTTTATTCGCTACCAGGGGGAGTTCCCTGAGGCCAACTTCCCCTCCTATATTAAACTTATTCCCTGGATTACAGTATTAGGGCTTGTTCTGTTTCTGATTTATGGGCTATATGAAACTGTTTATAAAAGGTGGAGCGAAATTTTCTCCAGCATTATCTGGGTGGCGATATTTATCGGCGCCGGTAATACGGCATTTTCTTTTATGCTGCGGGAATTTGCCTTTCCCCGAACGGTTTTGGTTCTCACCTGCGTTTTACACGTCATTCTCTTGGGAATTTGGCGTTACTTGGCCTGGAAGCTGGCAACAAAATTGCACGGGCGGGTACGAGTGATTGTGATTGGTGATCCGGAAGAGGCAAAGATGATTGCCTCCAAGGCAGAAAACGGTAACCGGGAGATTTTCCAGGTCACAGGAATTATTTATGATGGCTTTTCTCTCAATGAGTCCAGGGACATCGGTTATCCTTTTATCGGAAAATATGAGAACTTGGCAGCATGCTTAGACAAATATCGGGTCGATACGATTTTTGTCTGTCCTGGTTTGTGTAAAGAAAAAAAGCTTCAGGTTATTGAGTATTGTTTGACTCACCGGATTGATGTGAATCTGGTTCCGGATTTTTATGAAATCTTGATTGCCCAGGCTAGGATTCATCAGGTCGATGATATTCCGGTTTTCCATATTAACAAGAAGTTGCTTTCTCCTTTTGATCGGTTGATTAAAAGAGCGATGGATCTGGTGGTTTCTTTTTTAGGTGGGGTTCTGACCATGCCGTTAATGTTGGTGATTGCTGTTTTAATTAAGATTGATTCACAGGGGCCGGTTTTATTTCAGCAGGAAAGGGTGGGAGAGGATGGGAGAATTTTCAACCTCTATAAATTCCGGACAATGAAGGATCATGCGGAGGCTGAGTCCGGTCCTGTACTGTCCGGTCAGAATGACAGCAGGACTACCCGGGTGGGGAGATTCCTCCGGGTTACCCGGTTGGATGAACTGCCTCAACTTTTTAATGTTCTAAAAGGGGATATGAGTTTAATCGGACCCCGTCCGGAACGGCCATTTTTTGTGGAACAGTTTAATCGGGAAATCAAGGGTTATGATTACCGGCACAAATTACGTGGTGGTATTACCGGTTTAGCACAAATCTCAGGTAAATACAGTACTAATCCAGAGGACAAGCTCCGGTTTGATCTTCTCTACGCTAAGAACTATTCTCCCTTGGTTGATCTGCATATTCTTTTTCATACACTAAAGGTTCTGCTGATCCGGGACAAGGCTTCTTGAGTTTTTTTCAATTTGGGCATCCGAGCAGGATTTACACTGATAAAAAATAAAAATATTAATTATTTTATAGATCTGGAGTGTGGGTGATGGCCAAGGTAAAAGCTTCCGGAGTCGGTTCCGGGACAGATGGAGAAGCTAAAAGCCTTTTGATGTGTCCCATCAAAAGGCTTCATTAAAGATTAATGCAACGGGTCTTTTTGATGATTTTGCCTTTTTGAAATTGTCAAAAACGATTCGGAAATTTTATTAAAGGCTTTGAACAAAATTTGAGCTGCTGAGAAAAGCATGATTGCTTTAGTAAAAGTTTTTCTCATTTACTCACCTTCTATTTTTGTGTTGTCGTTATTATAATTTAACCATAACCTTTCCAAAGAATTCATGGTATTAATTGAAAAAAATAATAACCCGGGGTTTTCAGTTATTGTTTATCCTTTTTCCTGCATTATAAAATCAATCATAGGTTATTATCCGGATCGATTACTTTGTTTTCGATTTCTGAAAAGCTTTTGATATTTCCTCAGCAACTTCGTTTACATTATTTGTCTTGGCTTGAGCAAAACCGGCGGCAAACATATGTGGAGTCTCAATTTTATTACGTTTTTTATAAACCATCGTGATACAGCTCCTTCCACCCCGGGTATTCATTTATAGTTTGTCCTGGTTTAGCAGAGTATCATTCTCTGGAAAATCTTAAAAAGACAAATTATATTGTCTAGTGACGGGGCAATTCTATGCAAAGACCTCACTAAATCAGTGAGGAAAAGATTTTCCAACTTATACAACCCATAAAATGTAAAATATAACAATAAAAGGAAAATGACGCTATTCTGGCGAATTAATAATTAATTAGGAGGTGCTGCCATGGAATATAAAGTGGAGCTATTTAAAGAAGTATTAATTGACAGGATTAGACAGATCAACGAAAAGAATGCCCTGGAACTGGAAAAGAGATTGAATGATTTGGCAAGCGAAGGCTGGGAACTTGTGGCAACCATTCCTCAGCATAGAGACGGTTGGAGTGTCAATCCGGTATTCATTTTAAAAAAGGATTAGTTTGAAAAAGGTTACGAAGAACCGCCCTCCAGGCGGTTTATTTTTTAGCAGGTTTACGGTAAAACAAGGTAATAAATTTTAGAATTTCTTCATTGTACAACAAATTTTTTTAATCAATTTTATACTTTGAATTCTAAAATATAATGCTTGTTCTATTTTAGATTTTTAGCCATTTTTCCCCCAGTATACAACGAAAAACCCACACATATAATACATGTAAGCAAGAAAGGGGTGACAAAATGGCAACCTCAATCAGTATTGGAACCTCACAAAGTTTTGAATTGATTCGTTCTCAACTGGATAAAGAATTTGATATGTTGCACCACGAAGGAATTGATATATCGTTAGCTGAAACCAGTTTGGGCAACTATAAATTTTTAAATTGTTCTATGGGCAGAACTGTAAAACCCGAACAGGAAATGGTATTAAAACATTATGTTGCTAATGCTGTTTCAGACTTTATACTTAATCACTGGGAAAATTTAATTCTCAGAAATATTATCAGAGAGCATTATTATTATTTAACCAAAGAAGAAAAAGAAAACGTGGTAGAAAAAGCAGTAAAGATTTTAGAGGCTTCTTTGCGACCGGGCGATAACGATTTTTATATGTATCGATTAAACCGAAAAAGTAAAATTTTACACAAGGTTTTAGATTATCTTTCTCTGAATTCCAAAATTAATATCGATGGTTTTATTAAATTTCGCCTGCAGGATTATGTGGACGATTTGCATCATGTTTTGGAGCAGGCAGTAGATGAATTAATGCTGGAGAAAGAATATCACGAGTTTATTATGCTTCTAAAATATTTTGTTGACATTCAGGAACCAAGAGCAGAAAAAATTCATGTTCTTTTATTGGCCAGCGGTTCTTTTCAACTGTTTGATGATAACCATCGGGTAGTGAATAACGAGTTTCTGGAAGGTTGTATTGTGGAGATGGTAGATAACGAAATAAATTATGAGGATTTGCTGATCAGCGCATTGATTACTATTGCCCCAAAAGAAGTGGTGATGCATATTCCTGAGTCATGTAAAGCTGTTAACACTGTGAAGACAATAGAAGGAGTTTTTGGAGAACGAGCGGTACTCTGTTATGGTTGCCCTCTTTGTGGCAGGCAGAATCAAAAAAAACATTAGTTAAACGTCTAAAAGAAAATAATTTCTATTGCAAGCACCGGCAAATGGTGCTTTTTTCTTGCGTCTAAATTATTCTAATGGTATTCTGAGAATTGGAAATTATTCTAAGGATAAACGGAGAAAAATATGATTTTTTTTCAACTTGTGACCATTCCTGTTGTCGGTGCCCTGATTGGCTGGGTGACAAATATTTTAGCGATAAAGCTAATTTTTCGACCTTACATTCCGGTTGTAGTACCTGTTTTTAAATACAAGATTCAAGGACTGATTCCCAAACGGCGCAGTGAGATTGCTGCTAGTGTGGGAAAAGTGGTGGGTACGGAGCTTCTCCCTCTGGATGATGTTGTCTCCAAATTAAACCAAGCAGGCTTGCAGAAAAAAATGATTGAGGCAATAGTACGGGCGGTAACCGACCGGATGAATGAAAGGATTCCTCCTCTTGTTCCCAGTCCCATAAAAAAAATGATAGTCACTTTAGCGGCAGATACCCTTCATAGAGAAGTGCCGCCCCTCATGCGAAAAATGGTGCTTGAACTGCCGGCAAAAATTAAAGAAGATGTGGATTTTGCCAAAATGGTGGAGGACAAAATTAATTCCTTTGATTTGAGGCAGCTGGAACGGATTATTTTAGATGTCGCTGCAAACGAACTGCGTCATATTGTATATCTTGGGGCGGTACTGGGATTTTTAATTGGATTGGTACAGGCAGTGTTTATTTGGCTATTGCTTCCTGTTTGACAAAACACAAAAGATGGCAGTATAATGTGGTTATATATAGCAAAATGTAATGCTGGGGAGAGTACCTGCATGTTTCTTTCAGAGAGAAGGCGCCATGGGCTGCAAGCGTCTTTAAGTACAGCACACAGGGAAGACCACCCCAAAACAGCCGACTGAAACTTGAAAACGTCAAGAAGTAAGTTCCGCCGGGTAACTCCGTTAAATGTCTTTTAAAGTGAAAGCATGTGCTTTTCATTAGGGTGGAACCACGGGAACCTTCTCGTCCCTAGCGGGGTGAGGAGGTTTTTATTATTGATAATAGGAGGAGAAAAGATGAATGTTAATGTTACTTTTCCGGACGGGTCAATCCGAGAATATCCTCAGGGCGTCCCGGTAATAGAAGTGATTAAGTCAATCAGCAGGGGATTGGCAAAAAGTGCTCTTGCCGCCAAATTAAATGACCGGGTGGTAGATTTGGATGCAAAGATAAATGAGGATGTCAGTTTTTCTGCCCTCACTTTTGATGATGAACAAGGGCAGAGGGTGCTCAGACATAGCTCTTCTCATATTTTAGCTCAGGCTGTCCAGAGGTTATTTCCTGGGACCAAGCTGGGCATTGGACCGGCTATTCAGGACGGGTTTTATTATGATTTTGACTCTGAGCATACTTTTACACCTGAGGACCTTGCAGCTATCGAAAAGGAAATGAATAAAATTACCAAGGAGGCTTATCAGTATCAAAGAGAGGTATTGAGCCGGACTGAAGCGCTGAAACTGTTTAATGATAATGGGGAAAACTACAAAGTTGAATTGATTAATGGTCTTCCGGAGGATGCAGAAATCAGCCTCTACCGCCAGGGTGAGTTCGTAGACCTTTGTGCTGGTCCCCATGTTTCGGATACGGGGAAAATTAAAGCAGTTAAGCTTTTGAGTTTGGCCGGAGCATACTGGCGGGGCAGTGAGAAGAATAAAATGCTCCAGCGAATATACGGTACTTCATTCCCGAAAAAGTCTCTCCTGGATGAGCATCTGATGCGCATAGAAGAGGCCAAAAAGAGAGATCACCGCAAGTTAGGAACGGAGCTTGAACTGTTTGAAATAATGGAAGACGGTCCAGGATTCCCTTTCTTCCTGCCCAAAGGCATGGTGATCAGAAACGAACTGGAAAATTTCTGGCGTGAGGAACATGCCAAATGGGGTTACCAGGAGATTAAGAGTCCGATCATTCTCAATCGGAGCCTCTGGGAAAGATCCGGACACTGGGATCATTATAAGGAAAATATGTATTACACCCGAATTGACGAACAGGATTTTGCTGTTAAACCAATGAACTGCCCGGGAGGGATGCTTGTTTATAAAAATAAGCTCCATAGTTACCGGGAGCTTCCCATAAGATATGGTGAACTGGGGTTGGTACATCGTCATGAATTGTCCGGAGCCTTACATGGGTTGATGCGGGTACGCTGCTTTACCCAAGACGATGCTCATATATTTATGCTTCCTTCCCAAATCAAAGATGAAATAAAAAATGTTATCGATATGGTGGATGCTTTTTACAAGCTTTTTGGCTTTGAGTATCATGTTGAACTTTCAACTCGCCCGGAAAAGGCGATGGGTTCTTTGGAGGTTTGGGAAATAGCTACTGATGCCTTAAGGCAAGCGTTGACAGAGAAAGGAATGGAATTTAAGATAAATGAAGGTGACGGTGCCTTTTATGGTCCTAAAATAGATTTTCATTTGAGGGATTGTTTAGGACGTACCTGGCAGTGCGGCACCATCCAGCTTGATTTTCAAATGCCGGAGAAATTTGATCTGACTTATATCGGTGAGGACGGACAGAAACATCGTCCGGTAATGATTCACCGGGTTATTTTCGGCAGTATAGAGCGGTTTATTGGGATTCTTACCGAGCATTATGCCGGGGCATTTCCTTTGTGGCTGGCACCGATTCAGGCTAGGGTATGCCCTATTACCGATAAACAGGCAGATTATGCTGTTAAGCTGACGGAGAAACTTGTCCAAGCCGGAATCAGGGCGGAAGCAGATCTGCGCAACGAAAAAATTGGTTATAAGATTAGGGAAGGGCAGACTCAAAAAGTACCTTTTATGTTGGTAGTAGGGGATAAGGAAATAGCCCAAGACAGCGTATCTGTCCGGGAACTGGGTGTCGGTGACCTGGGGGCAAAGCCTGTAGCCCAAGTTATTTCTGATCTTCAGCAGGAAATTAAGTTAAAAAAGTCTTGACGAATCGGGAATAAAATGCTAAAATTATATGGCAAAAAAATATAGCTGTTAAGAAGAAGTCATCCGCTTCTCACCTTATAGCTTTGGCTCATAAGGTTATGACCAGCAAATGTTTATCGATTATTGGCGGGTGTATTTCTGTACACTCGCTTATTTTTTATTTATTTTTGGAGGTGAGATATTATTAGTAAAGACTTAAGAATCAATGAGGAAATTCGAGTTCCGGAAGTGAGGTTTGTCGGTAACAAAGGAGAGCAAGTGGGTATTATCCCTATTAAACAGGCGTTGAAAATGGCTGGTGAAGTGGGATTGGACCTGGTTGAAGTCGCTCCCACAGCAAAGCCGCCGGTCTGCCGTGTTATGGATTATGGAAAGTATCGCTTTGAACAGAGCAAGCGGGAAAAGGAAGCGAAAAAAAATCAGAAGATCATAAGCATTAAAGAAGTTAAGCTCCGTCCAAATATTGAAGACCATGATTTTGAAACTAAAGCGAGAAACGCGGAAAAGTTTTTAAAGAGTGGCGACAAGGTAAAGGTAACCATCATGTTCCGGGGTCGCGAGATTACTCATCCTGATAATGGTCGGCAGCTTTGCTTAAGAATGGCTACCAAGATGGAACAAATTGCTGCTGTAGAAAAGCCGCCAAAGGTTGAAGGAAGAAATATGACTATGATTTTAACACCAAAACAGAGTTAAGAAGGAGGACATTTTATGCCTAAGATGAAGACACACCGGGGAGCTGCCAAACGTTTGAAGGTTACCGGTACCGGAAAAATTAAGCGTTCAAAAGCTTATAAGAGCCATATTCTTGAGAAAAAGAGTGCAAAAAGAAAACGCAACTTGCGACAGAGTGGGATGGTATCTGCCGCTGATTTTAAGAAAACCAAAAAGCTGTTACCCTATATGTAATTAATAACACAATAATCACCTGTAAAGGAAGCGAGGTAATTAGTTATGCCAAGAGTAAAACGAGGTGTTACCAAACGCCAAAGACATAAAAAGGTTTTGAAGTTAGCCAAGGGGTACAGAGGAGCAAAATCAAAACTATTTAGAGTTGCTAATGCGCAGGTGCTTAAATCACTTGCTTACGCTTATGCACACCGTAGAAAGAAAAAGGGAGATTTTCGCAGACTTTGGATTACCAGGATCAATGCTGCTGCCAGGATGAATGGAATGTCCTACAGCAGGCTGATTAACGGTTTAAAAAATGCCGGCGTGGATATCAACAGAAAAATGCTTGCAGATTTAGCAGTTAATGATTCAATGGCGTTTCAGGAATACGTCTCAGTTGCAAAACAAAATCAAAAATAATTAAAATAGCTGAGATTATTCTCAGCTATTTTAATATCCCTAACCATAATAAAAAGGACGCAGGAATATATTTGTCATCAGGGAGACTTGATGATTTATATTAGAATACAGGAGGTCCTAGAGAAAATTGCCATGAATAGGATGATAGTATCAAGGCAAAATCAATATTATAAAATGGCTAAGTCACTCCACCTGAGGAAGCACAGGGGCAAGTATGGGCTATTTTTAATTGAAGGTGTTAGGGCGGTAGAAGAAGCAGTAACCGGAAGTTTTAAGATTCGGTTTATTCTGTACAGTGAAAAGCTCCTTCAGCATGAGCGGGGAAGAAGACTTTTAGACTGGATCGACGATGCTGGGGTTTCCGCGTGGCAGGTAGATGATAAGCTGTTTGATGATGTTGTTGAAACGGAGAATTCTCAGGGAATTATTGCTGTGGCGGAAACAATGACGTTACAGTTGGAAGATCTAAAAATCCAAAAGGATAGTGTGATTCTGGTTCTTGATGGGGTACAGGATCCGGGAAACCTGGGCACAATGCTTCGGACAGCCTGTGCAGCAGGGGCGGGAGCAGCAGTCCTGATGAAAGGAACGACAGATATTTACAATTCTAAAGCGGTCAGGGCTAGTATGGGCGGCCTTTTTCACCTCCCTGTGGTAAATGTGGCAGATACTTCAGCAGTTTGCGCTTTTTTAAAAGCAAAGGGATTTCGGATACTGGTAGCTGATTTAGGAGGGGAAAAATTATATTACAACACCTGCCTGAATGGTCCTGTGGCCTGGGTTTTAGGTAATGAGGCACAGGGACCGGATCGGCTCTGGTTGGATAATGCTGATGAGATTGTTAAAATACCTCTATTAGGCCAGGCAGAATCTTTGAATGTGGCGGTGGCAGCAGGTATTTTATTATATGAGACCATACGGCAGCGTAAGGAACAGTAGACATTCTTGTCATTTTCCAATGCGTATGATATACTATAGCTGGTTTCAATAATTTACAGAAAGGTAGTGGGATAGATGTCTGTACCTGCCGAGTTTTTCTGGAGATTATTTGAACAAACCGGCTCAATTACTGCATACATTATTTACCGGAGGTTGATTATCCAATAACCGGAATAACAGAACATAAAATGTGATGATTGGGACAGTAGACCTATAATGCTCTCTTACAGGGAAGCGCTTGCCACAGACTGAAAGCGGCGCCAGGGAAGCAGGGTTAAGATTCCCCCATGAACAGCCCTTTGAAATAAGCGCCAGAAAGGTGTTTAGTGTAGGAGGTGCCGGCTCTTATCCGTTATCAATAAGCAGTATTCATTGGATACTGATAAGTGAATCCAATTTGGATTAACAAGGGTGGTACCGCGGGATAACCTTCCGTCCCTTTTTAGGGATTGGGGGGTATTTTTATATTGCGAAGTTTATAGTAGGGGGCAAGAAAATGATAGAAAAATTAAATGCTATCCGTCGGCAGGCAGAAAAAGAGATGAATAAAGTTGCCAGTTACGGAGAACTGAATGATTTAAGGGTTAAATACCTTGGGAAAAAAGGAGAACTGACAGCAGTACTGCGCGGGATGGGAAGTCTTTCCCCGGAAGAACGGCCGCAAGTTGGTCAGGCGGCAAACCAAGTCAGATCTGACATTGAAAAGATTTTAGAAGTGCGGGGAAATGAGTTAAAAGAACAACAACTACAAGAATCACTTAAAAAAGAAACAATTGACATCACCCTTCCGGGTCAAAACATTTTTATCGGGCGAAAGCATCCGATTACGTTGGTTATCGATCAGATTAAAGAGATCTTCCTCGGGATGGGTTACACCATCAGTGAGGGGCCGGAAATAGAATTGGATTACTATAATTTTGAGGCGCTGAACATTCCCCCGGAACATCCTGCCCGGGATATGCAGGATTCTTTTTACATATCTGATGAGGTGCTGTTGCGTACTCATACATCGCCGGTTCAAGTGCGTACCATGGAAAAGACGGTACCACAAGTACCTGTAAAAATTATTTGCCCGGGGAAGGTTTACCGGAGAGATGATGATGCTACCCATTCACCGATGTTTCACCAGGTGGAAGGCTTGGTAATTGACAAAGGTATTTCCATGGGAGATTTAAAAGGGACGTTGTTGACTTTTGCCCGCCAAATGTTCGGAGAAGACCGGCAGATCAGACTGCGCCCCAGCTACTTTCCCTTTACCGAGCCAAGTGCCGAGGTTGATATTTCCTGCATGATGTGCGGGGGAGAAGGCTGCCGGGTTTGTTCCCATACAGGATGGTTGGAAATATTGGGTTCCGGGATGGTTCACCCTCGAGTGCTGGAAATGTCCGGTTACAATCCGGAGGAAGTAAGTGGGTTTGCCTTCGGCATGGGGGTGGAAAGGGTTGCTTTATTGAAGTATGGCATTGATGACATGCGCTTGCTATTTGAAAATGATCTGCGCTTCTTGACGCAGTTTTAGGAGGAATCAAAATGAAAGTCGCATACCAATGGTTAAAACAATATATCGATTCTGGTTTGAGTCCGGCGGAACTTGCGTCAAAGTTGACTATGGTTGGACTTGCCGTTGAGCATGTGGAATTTTTGGAAAAAGGTATTAAAAATGTAGTGGTGGGACAAATAAAAGAAATTACCCGCCATCCTCAAGCGGACAAGCTGGTTATTTGCCAAGTTGACATGGGGGAGAAAACAGTGCAGATTGTGACCGGGGCAACAAATGTTAGGGAGGGGCATAAGGTACCTGTAGCCCTGGTAGGAGCAAAACTGCCCGGCGGAGTTAAAATGAAAGCAGCGAAATTGAGAGGGATAGAGTCTTATGGCATGCTCTGTTCCGGAGAAGAATTGGGAATCGATGAAACCTATGTTTCAGAAGAATCCAGAGGCGGTATTATGATCCTCCACCCGGATGTTCCGGTGGGAAAGGATGCAGTAGAAGTCTTAGGGCTTGATGATGCTGTTTTGGAATTCGAATTAACTCCGAACCGGTCAGATTGCCTAAGTGTGATAAACGTTGCCAGGGAGGTCAGCGCTGTTTCCGGAAAAGAGATAACCTTACCCAAAATTGAGTTTAAGGAAACAGAGGAAAACATCAATGATATCGCATCGGTAGAAGTGAAAGACGAAGAGCTTTGCAATCGCTACGTAGCCCGGGTGGTGAAAGGTGTGAAACTAGGACCTTCGCCCGAATGGATGCAGCACTTCTTACGTTCTGCCGGAATCCGGCCGATCAACAACGTAGTGGACATTTCTAATTATGTAATGTTGGAAATGGGCCAACCTCTCCATACTTTTGATTATAACAGGCTGGTCGGGCATAAGATTATTGTGCGCCGTGCCTATGAAGAGGAAAAAATGTTTACCCTTGACGGGCAGGAAAGGATATTTGGGAGTGATACCCTGCTTATTTGTGATGGAGAAAAACCGGTTGCGGTAGCCGGGGTGATGGGCGGGTTGGATACAGAAGTTACGGAAAAAACAGAAAACATATTGATAGAGGCTGCTCGTTTTCATCCTGTGTCCATCAGGCGTACTTCCCGGATGTTGGGACTTAGGTCTGAGTCTTCTTTAAGGTTTGAAAAAGGATTGGATGTCTCCAATGTGAAAAACGCTTGTGACCGTGCCGCCCAGTTAATGGCCGAATTCTGCGGAGGACAGGTTGTTAATGGCGTGATTGATACTTTCGATCAAGATATTGAATTGCTTAAAGTGCCGCTTCGTATTGCCCGGATAAATCAAATTCTGGGGACTTCCCTTACCCGGGAAGAAGTGACTTCCTTTATGGAAAGACTTCATTTCTCCTTTGAAATCATGGGAGAAGAGATGATTGTTACTATTCCTCCTTACCGACAAGACATTACACGGGAAGTTGACTTGATTGAAGAAGTAGCCCGCCTAAATGGCTATGATCAGATTCCTGTCACATTGCCTTTTGGGCCTACAACGGAAGGAAGAAAGACAAGGCTCCAGGAATTTGCTGATAATGTGAAAAACTTTTTCGTAGGTGTCGGGTTAGTCGAAGTCATTACATACAGTTTTATTAACCGGAAAGATTTAGATAAGATAATTCTGGCGGAGGATTGCCCTTTAAGGAAAACGGTTAAGGTAAAAAATCCTTTAAGTGATGAACAGGGGATCATGCGTACTACTCTTGCTCCGGGGCTTTTAGCAACTGCAGCTCTTAATACCAGTAGGAGAAAAACTGATCTTGCAATTTTTGAGTGTGGCAGGATTTTTATGCCGGGATCGGAAAAACTACCTGAAGAAACCGAGGTTTTAGGTGCTCTTGTGTCCGGTTCCCTTAATCGGGGCTGGAATTGGCAGGCTCAGACTCTTGATTTCTACTTCTTAAAAGGGGTGCTTGCCGCTCTGTTCGATCGTTTGGAGATAAAGGATTGGCGGTTGAAGGCAGAAAAACTTCCTCCATTTCTTCATCCTGGCAGGGCGGGAAGTATTCATGTTAATAACTGCCTTGTTGGGTACATTGGTGAGATTCATCCTCGCGTACAGGACAATTATGATTTAGAAGAAAAAACTTGTATTATGCAAATTGATTTGGCTCCGTTGGCAGATGCCTCTCCAAATGTGGTTCGGTACATTCCATTCGGCAAGTTTCCCTCAGTGCAGCGTGATATGGCCTTATTAGTTCCCGAGTCTCTTGCTGCGGAAGAAGTAAGTGCCATGATACGTGCGAAGGGAGGAGAGATTTTAACGGGTGTCAGTTTGTTTGATGTGTATAAAGGGGCACAGGTTCCGGAAGGGTATAAAAGCCTGGCTTATTCTCTCTCTTTTCAGGCTGTTGACAGAACTCTTACTGATGAAGAAGTGACTCGAGTTTTTGACCAAACAAAAAGTGAATTATTTGCAAAATTTGGGGTCGAATTGCGGTAGTTTCAGCAGGAAGTCAGGTTTTTATGCCGAAATTATCAAAAACATAAATAATGAACATAGGTTGTGATACGGGGGGAGATATGTGAATTCACAAGAAGGGTGCAAAGTAAGAGTAGATATATTGGGCCAGGAATATGTATTAAAAGGAACTGATCCACCCGAATACATCGAGATGCTGGCGAAGTACGTTTCTCAAAAAATGGAACAGATTAACCGACAGCACCCTTCGTATACGCAAACCAAAATTGCTGTATTGGTGGCTTTACAGTTGGCAGATGAACTAAGCAAAATTCGGGAAGACTATGAAAAAATAATTGAAGAATTAAAAGTCCTGGACAAAATACACAAAAGCAGTTAAGGAAGGCGCAACATATGTTGCGCTTTTCAGATTGGAAAAGATCCTTGTGGGCCAATCTTTGTGCTTTATAAAGTTGCCAAAAGGAGAAATGGTAGTTTTGATACAGTTAGGTTTTGATTTTTTTGCTCGGGAGACTGAATTAGTAGCGAGAGAACTATTAGGAAAAATAATGGAATACAATTCACCGTGGGTAAAATTTTCCGGCATCGTGGTGGAAGACGAGGCTTATCTAGGAGTGAACGATCCGGGCAGCCATTCCTTTCGGGGTAAAACAAAAAGAAACGCTGTTATGTTTGGTCCTGCCGGGATATCCTATGTTTATCTGATCTATGGCATGTATTACTGTTACAATGTAACAACGCACCGGGAAGATATTCCTGCCGCCGTACTAATCCGGGCACTGCAACCCTTGGAAGGGATCGAAGTAATGAAAAAGAACAGGAAAAAGGAAAATTTGAAGGACTTGTGCAGCGGTCCGGGTAAACTGGCTCAAGCAATGGGTATCGGCATGACTCTAAACGGGACAAGTGCGGTTGATGGTCCGGTTAAGTTTTTTGATCCTGATCTTTTAGGTGAGGTCAAAATAAGAGAGGCAACACGTATTGGCCTTACTCAAGGAGCGGAGAGCTTGTTACGTTTCTATGTAAAAGATAACGTTTTTGTCTCCCGCAAATAAATTAATCTTTTTATCTGAGGAAAGTAATATAATGAGATAATTTGATACCAGGAGGATTAATTATGAAGCTAAGAGAAATCTATGAACTGGCTGTTCAAGCCGGGATGGAGGCGGACCCACGAGGTAAAGCTGCGCCGAAAAAAGATTTAAAGAGGGTGCAAAAAAAGTGGGATAAGTTAGAGGAAAAAAAGAAGGAGTCTTTTGACACTGTTAGTTTAACAAATCCCTACAGTGATACCAGAATGCTCAACGGTGACCCCGAGAAGGAAGTTTCCACCATATTTGCCGGAATTGATGTCGAGATTGGAGAAATAATTTTAGCGGATAGGTTGAGGGAAAAGGGAGAAAAGATTGATTTGGTTTTGGCGCATCATCCGGAAGGGTACGCTCTCGCCGGTCTGTATGATGTGATGCATCTTCAGGAGGGGATTCTCTCAGAAATGGGAGTGCCGATCAATGTGGCTGAGGGGATTCTTTCCTCCCGGATTTCAGAGGTAAAAAGGTCGTTAATGCCGTTGAATCATAACCGGACTGTAGATGCGGCACGTATTTTGGATCTACCGTTAATGTGTGTACATACACCGGCGGACAACATGGTTACCCAATTTCTTACCAACTGTTTTTTGGAAAAAGAGCCTGATACTCTTGACGATGTCATTGATCTCTTATTGGAAATTCCCGAATACAAAAATGCGGCAAAAAGAAAAGCAGGTCCAACTATTGTTTTAGGGACCGGAAAAAGGTCTGCAGGTAAAGTTTTTGTAGATATGACGGGAGGTACGGGGGGCTCTGAGGATGTTTACGAAAAACTGGCCATTGCCGGTGTGGGAACTGTAGTTGGGATGCACATTAGTGAAAAGCACAGAAAGAACGCGGAGAAGCATCATATCAATGTGGTAATTGCCGGCCATATGGCCAGTGACAGCATTGGACTAAATCTTTTTTTAGATAAGGTAGCAAAGCAGGGTGTAAGAATATTAGCCGGTGCCGGTTTTGACCGTGTTTCCCGAATATAAATTTGCAAACAACATATCGGACATAAGTACTTGAATAATTCAGTCCCGGGCTAAGGGAATACTCCTGCCGGGACTTTCTCATGAGGGAGATAGTGTCTAGTTGGTCAAAGCGAGGCGGTGCCTTGGTGGAAGCAGCTTTTTGTCCATGATATAATAGAAAGTAATCAATAAAGCTGGAGTGGTTAAAAATTGAAAATACCGGAACTTCTGGCACCAGCAGGCAGTTTTGAAGCGCTGGTGGCAGCAGTAGAAAATGAAGCCGATGCTGTATATTTAGGTGGGAAATCTTTTAGCGCCCGTGCTTCGGCCAGTAATTTTGATCAAGAGCAGATGATTAAAGCGGTTAAATATGCTCATCTGCGCAATGTAAAGATATATGTTACTGTAAATATATTAATTGACAATGCTGAGTTAAAAAGTGTGATAGAGTATGTTAAGGAACTTTATGAACTCGGAGTGGATGGGATTATTGTTCAGGATATCGGCCTGGCATATTTGGTTCGCACTGTGTTCCCCCATCTGGATGTCCACGCCAGTACTCAAATGACAGTGCATAATGGGGAAGGGGTACGGTTTTTAGAAAAGATGGGCATTGACCGGGTGGTGCTGGCAAGAGAGCTATCATTGAAGGATATTATAGCCATAAAGGGGTCTGCCAAAGCCGAACTGGAGGTCTTTGGCCACGGTGCCTTGTGTATTTCGTATTCAGGCCAGTGCCTAATGAGCAGTTTAATTGGCGGAAGAAGCGGAAACAGAGGAAAGTGTGCCCAGCCTTGCCGCATGGCTTATACTTTGGTGGATGAAAAAGGCCGGGAGCTTTCCGGTGACGAAACGGGAAAACATCTGCTTAGCCCTCGAGATATGAACTCTTTAGAACTATTGCCCCAACTGTCTGATGCCGGGGTAAACTCTTTAAAGCTGGAAGGCAGGATGAAAAGACCGGAATATGTGGCAACAGTGGTAAGGATATATCGGATAGTTTTGGACCGGTTAAAGGATGATCCCGATAACTTTTTTATTTCCCAGGAGGAAAAAAAAGAGATATCACAGATTTTCAACAGGGATTTTACCACAGGCTATCTTTTAGGTCACCCGGGCAGGGATTTAATGAGCTATAAGCGGCCGAACAACCGGGGGATAAAATTGGGACGAATTGAAAAAGTGAAAGGGAAAACGGCATCTGTTAAATTAGAAGAAAATTTAGCTGTTGGTGATGGGGTGGAGATTTGGGTCACCAAAGGCGGGCGTCAGGGTTTTGTGATAAATGAAATTTTTCGTGGTGGAGTGAAAGTAGCTGAGGCTGAATCGGGAGATGTTGTTACCATCAATGTGGCAGGGAACCCTAAGACGGGGGACAGAGTGTTTAAAACAAATGATGCCAAACTGATGGAAAGAGCTCAGGAATCTTTTAGGCACCCTGAAAAAAGAATAGCATTGAATATAAGAGTGAGAGCGCGGGAAGGAGAACCAATTATCCTTGAGGGTTGGGATGATGAAGGTAACAAAAGCTTCAACTCTTCACAGTACCTGGTAGAAAAGGCTAAAAAGCACCCCACTCAGCAGGCGGATATTTTAAAACAGCTGAACCGCTTGGGAGAAACTTCTTTTAAACTGGGTGAAGTAGAATTTGACATTGATGAGGGAATAATGCTCCCGGCCAGCGAATTAAATTCTTTACGGCGTTCACTGGCAGATAGTATTGAAAAAATGCGTTTGCAGAAATATTATCACCCGGTGGTTAAAAGTTTAAATATTGATAAACAACTGAAATGGTCATTTAAAAACGGAGAACTAAGGACCCGGAACCTGAAGATTAGTGCCCGGGTCAGCGGTTTTGAAGAAGCACTGGCTGCCTTGAAAGCCGGTGCCGATATTCTTTATGTCGGGGGGGAAGTCTTTAAACCCAATTCCGGATTGAACCTCCATCAACTGCGGGATATTGTCGGCAAGGGAGAAAAAAGCGGATGTCAGGTTGTTTACGTCCTCCCCCGCATTTTCCATGAATCTCAAAAAGGAAAAATTCATCAGATGCTTAATCTAGCCCGAGATGCCGGGGTTAAGGCTCTGATGACAGGTAATGTGGGAGGGATTCAGGCTGTAAAGGAATTTAACTGGGAAAAACCATTGTACGGTGATTTCGGTTTGAACATATTTAATAATGTGGCTCTAAAGGTTATGGAACTTGAAGGGATGACCCAGGTTACACTTTCTCCGGAAATGACTTTTCAACAAATAGGCAGCATGAAGAAGGATGCTCTGGAACTAGAATGTATTGTGCACGGGGCTTTGCCTATGATGATCAGTGAATATTGCGCCGTGGGGGCGGTTTTAGGTGGGAAAAAGACGGAGGTATCCTGCGGACGGAGCTGCCACAAAGGGAGTTACGGGTTGAAAGACAGGATGAATTATATATTTCCGGTAGAAACAGATCAGTTTTGTCGGATGCATATTTTTAATCCGAAAGAATTATGCCTATTAGAACATCTAGATAAATTTTTAGATTCCGGGATTGGAGTGGTAAGGATTGAAGGGGAGCGATATAGTCCGGGAGCTATTTTCGAAATTGTGAAAACCTATCGGCATGTTCGCGATGCTTACCAAGAAGGCAGAGGGGAAAAACTTGACGTTAAGGTACTGGAGGATGAACTTAGCCGGTTTTCTCCGGCGGGATTTACTAAAGGCCATTATTTCCGTGGAATTTTAGATTAAAAAAGGTGAGGAGAGTAGACACTCATTGGATGGAAGAACACTAAAAAAACTGGAGTTTAATAAAGTAATTCAAATGCTGGCAGATTGCTGCGGATCTTTTCTGGGAAAAGAGAGGGCGGAAAATCTGGTGCCAAGCAGCGATTCGGATGAAGTTGTGTCCGCATTGGAGGAAACTTCAGAAGCGAAGGAGATATTGCGTTTCAACCCTGGCTTTACTTTGGGTGGTGTCAGGGATGTTAGGAAGGAAGTGGAAAGGGCGGCGCTGGGCGCCATTCTTGAGCCGGAGGATTTCTTGGATATCGCCGGTACCTGCGCTGCTTCACGTAAGGCCAAG
The DNA here is from genome assembly GCA_028709045.1 of Desulfitobacteriaceae bacterium. Classification (GTDB taxonomy): domain Bacteria; phylum Bacillota; class Dehalobacteriia; order Dehalobacteriales; family Dehalobacteriaceae; genus JAQVXR01. The sequence goes on from JAQVXR010000010.1 coordinate 26,892, forward strand.
GTATTTTTCTCTAATCTAAAAGGCAGTTATCCTTTGATAATGGAACTTTCCCGTGATTTGGGCATTTTTAAATCAATAGAAACTTCCGTTAATGAAGCAGTCACGGCAGATGGAGGAATAGCGGATACTGCCAGCGATCAGCTTTTTTCCTTAAGGAAGAGAATAAGGACCACTCAGGAGCGGATCAAGGATAAGCTGGATTCGTTTATTAAGAGCCCCCACACTTCTAAATACCTTCAGGATAATGTCATTACCATCCGGGGAGATCGTTATGTAGTACCCGTTAAACAAGAATACCGGGCACAGGTACCGGGAATGATTCATGATCAGTCTGCTAGCGGTGCGACGCTGTTTATTGAGCCTTTGGCGGTGCTGGAATTAAATAATGACTTAAAGAAGCTAAAAACCGGGGAAGAACAAGAAATTATCGCAATATTGAAAGCTCTGAGCAAAATGGTCGCCGGGTTCCATCATGAATTGTCAGCGACTTTAGAGATTCTAGGTAAACTTGATTTTATTTTTGCCAAGGCAAGGTTAAGTCAGATTATGGATGGGGGAAAGCCCAAGGTAAATTCAAATGGGAATATCCGTTTGATCCGGGCAAGGCATCCGCTGATCAAAGGTGATGTTGTTCCGATCGATGTTGATCTGGGTAAAGATTTTGATGCAATGGTAATTACCGGTCCTAATACCGGAGGGAAAACAGTCAGCCTGAAAACTGTCGGACTTCTTACTATGATGGGTCTGGCCGGACTGCACCTACCGGCAGATGAAGGTACGGAAATAAGTGTTTTTGAAAAGTTATTCGCCGATATTGGAGACGAACAGAGCATTGAACAGTCCTTGAGCACATTCTCTTCTCACCTTGTAAACATTGTGCAAATTTTATCAAAGGCCAATAGCAAAACGCTGGTTTTATTGGATGAGTTGGGAGCAGGTACAGACCCTACGGAGGGTGCTGCGTTGGCGATGGCTATTTTAGCATACCTGCAAAAGATCGGGGTAAAAATCATAGCCACAACTCATTACAGTGAACTAAAGGCTTTTGCCTATAACCATCCTAGGATAGTCAATGCCAGTGTGGAATTTAATGTTGAAACCCTTAAGCCCACTTACCGGCTTTTGATGGGTATTCCGGGAAAGAGCAATGCTTTTGAAATTGCCCGGGGATTAGGATTGCCTGATGAAGTAATCAATCAAGCGGGAGAATTTTTAACAAGAGATCAGGTTCAGGTGGCAGATTTGATTGCCAACCTGGAAATGGACCAGCGTGTCAGTGAACAAGAAAGAAAAGAAGCGGAAATTCTGCGCAGGGAACTCCAGGCGATGAAGCAGCGCATGGCAGAAAAAGAAACAGAGCTTTATAACCGGGAAGTAGAAATCATCAGAAAAGCCCAAAATGAAAGTCTGCGCATTCTTAAGGAAACCCGGGAAGAGGCTGAAGTGGTTTTTCGAGACCTCAAGACGTCTCTAGAAGCTGAAGCCCAGAAGGCACAAAACGAGTCTTTACGAAAGGCGCGGGAAAAGTTAAAGGAGAAGGCAGAAGTTATCAGTGCTTCTCTGCCGGAGAAAAAGTATTTAGGCCAAAAACCAAAGAAAGTAGTTCCTGGACAGTTGGTAGAAATCCCAAAATTAAATCAAAAGGGATATGTGTTGTCCAAACCGAATCAGGATGGGGAACTTTTTATTCAGGCCGGCATTATGAAGATTATGGTGAAGTTAAATGACCTGAGAATACTGGAAAATAAAGAACAGGAAACGGGAAAGGCCAGGACAGGCCAGATGCGGATGGAAAAGGTAAAAAGTATTTCCAATGAATTGGACTTGCGTGGAAAAACTGTTGATGAGGCGTTGGAAGAAATGGATAAATACCTGGATGATGCGTTAGTAGCAGGGTTAAATGACCTGCGTATAATTCACGGAAAGGGTACAGGTGCCTTAAGAGATGCCGTAACCAGCTTTTTAAAGAACCACCGGCAGGTAAAGTCCTACAGATTAGGTGGCTTTAATGAGGGCGGTACCGGTGTTACTGTCGTAAGCCTGAAGTCTTAGGCCAAACAAAAAAAGCACCATTTCATATGTAAGGGTATTTAAGTTTTTAAACTTAAATACCCTTTTCAACAGTCTATAAGCACTTGACGGTGCTTTTTGTTTTGTATTATGTAATGGTTTAATCTTTTTTGTCGTTATTTTTTTTATTGTTGTCTCTTTTGGACTCCCGGGTAATTTGATGGTCTTCTAAGTCACAGTAGTGGGTTGGAATTTCATCAGATTCAGGAGAGATGAAGACAACAAATTCCTGGGGGCACCCCCCATCCTCATTGGATTGGGGGGTGTTAGCCAAAAATAGTGCGCCTCCATGCCGGGGGTCGGTGCAAACGGCTATGAGGTCAGTACTTGTTCCGACCGGAACCCCTGTGTGGAGTGCACAATTGCCGCTAGGCAGAGAAAGGTCTGCGTCATTTGGTTTTTTACCTGTATTTGGATAAGGCTCGGGGCGTTTTAAGAATACCCCGGAAATTTTAACCGGGCAGGATTCATTTACCAAGAGACCAGTTTCTGCACAGATGGAAGCGGTTACCCAAACATCCGAAATTTCAGTTGGTACATTTTTACTGGAAAAGATTTCTGTCCTGATAAATCTATCAGGTGTTAAATCACTGGGAAGTTTCCCCGATTTAATATCTATTGCTTTAGAAACGATTCCACTTGGCACGGGGAAGGGTTTGACCGGTGCATTTTTTAAAGACTTATCCATTACTGATTTCCAGATTTTTGCTGGGTATTGCCCTCCATATACTCTATTTAGATATTGGGCTTTACCGTTCTCGTCATAATCCTCATCATAGCCCATCCAAACTACTCCCACCAATTCGGGGGTAAAACCGGCGAACCAAGCGTCTTTATTACCTGTGCGGTTTTGAAATCCTTTTTTATCCGGAAGCTGAGTTGTTCCAGTTTTACCTGCGACCGGCCGGTTCATTTTGGCTCTGGTCCCTGTTCCGGCATCAACAACAGTCTTTAAGATATCGGTCATCAAATAAGCTGTTTGCTCCGACATGGCAATATGCTTTTTGGCAGTGACATCGACAATCGTATTTCCTTTTTGGTCACAAATTTTTGTAATTGCATGAGGTTCAATATATACTCCTTGGTTATCAAATGCGGCATAAGCTGCGGACAAATCTAGGGGAGAAACCCCGTGGGTCAGACCGCCTAAAGCCAAGGATAAATTCTTGTCATTCTTGTCGTCGAGAGGCAGGCCAAGATTTTTGGCAAAGTTAAAGCCTTCGCTTATCCCCATTTGATTGAGGAATTTCACTGCCGGGACATTAACTGAATACTGAACAGCTTCCCTCATGCTAATTAAGCCCCGATATTGGCCATCGTAATTTTTCGGTTTGTAAGACCCAAATGCAACCGGAACATCATCAACGACACTGGCAGGCGTGTAGCCTTTATCCAATGCCGGTGCGTAGACGGCAATAGGTTTAATGACGGATCCGGGTTGACGTTTCATATCAGTTGCTCGGTTTAAGCCTCTTTTTGTCACATGTTCCCTACCGCCAATAAGAGCGCGGATTTCACCTGTTGCAGGATCCAAAACGGCCATTGCACTTTGAACAGGGTCAGCGGAATTGCTTTTTGGGAAAAAGGAATCACCTTCATAGGTGGCTTCCGCTGCTTTTTGAATTTCCGGATTCATAGTAGCATAAATGCGAAATCCCTCGGTATATAATTGACTTGATTCATAACCGGCATCTGCCAGCAGTTCCTCAGCTTCATCAATCACATAATCGGTAAACCATGGGTAAGCGTATACCGACCGCTGGTTGTAATCGGCAAGTTGAAGAGATTCTTTCTTCGCTTCCTCTGCTTCCTCCGAGGTTATTTTATTGTAGCGAACCATATTATTCAGAACGGTATCTCTAATACGAAGTGAATTTTCAGGGTTTAGAAATGGTGAATACGTCCGCGGATTTCGTACCAATCCGGCGAGCATAGCAGATTCACCAAGGGTCAAATCCTGTACATCCTTACCAAAGTAGACTTGCGCTGCCGCTTGAACCCCATGTGTTCCGTGACCAAAGAAGATTTCGTTCAAATACATAGAAAGTATTTCTTCTTTAGTGTACTTGCTTTCTACTTGTATCGCCAGTAATGCTTCTTTAATTTTTCTCTCGATTTTTTTCTCCTGATCTTCTAAAATCGCATTTCTGACAAGTTGCATGGTAATTGTGCTTGCACCTTCGGAAAAGTTGCGGTTTCTCACGTCTGCAATAAGGGCTCCGAATATTCTCCTTACATCGATTCCGTGGTGCTTTTCAAAGCGCACGTCTTCCGTAGCAATAAAAGCATCAACTAAATAGGTAGGTATCTGTTCCAATTCGACGGGAGTACGGTTTTCTGTTTTATGAAGCTGCATCATCAATTCATCGTTCATGTCATAAATAAAGCTGGTCTTTTCTGCCTCTAAGTCCGCTGCACTCCAATCCGGAAGACTACTGGCTGCACTAATGACTAAACCTAAGGCAGTACCACCGCCGATAATGACAAGAAATATAAGCGTCAGGAGAATTACCCGGGAAATCTTTAACTTTCGTTTTTTCTTTTTTTGCTTTGACATCATCCTACCTCCTCGTTTAATGGAGAGCGGGTATTTAACAACATTATCTT
>JAQVXR010000124.1 GCA_028709045.1 Desulfitobacteriaceae bacterium
ACAGCAGCTAAGTTGTATGACCGCTGGGATATTCATCAGCGCGCCCAGCACTGGCTGATGATGGTGGCATTCACATTGCTGGCTGTTACAGGGCTTATAATCAAGTTTGCTTTCAGTCCGATTGCCCAAGCAGTGGCCAAAATTTTTGGGAACTTTGAAACTCTTTTTTTTATCCATTTGGGGGCAGCCGTATTAATGACGGCGGGTGCTTTGTACCATGTGGTGTATCTTTTAATAAAGGGCTCAAGGCGTCAATTGAGCGGGTCTATGCTGCCGTCCTGGCAGGATGTTAAGGATTTGGCAGATACTATTGGTTATTACTTTGGGCTTAGAAAAGAAGGTCCCCGGTTTAGAAAGTATTCTTATAAGGAGAAGTTGGATTATGTTGCAGAATACTGGGGTACCCCGGTGATGATCCTTTCCGGTTTAATTCTCTGGTTTCCTGGTGCTGCCGCAGGTATTATGCCGGGATGGGTGATAGAAAGCGCTCATTTTGTTCACCAAGGAGAAGGCTTACTAGCCATTCTGGTTATCTTTACCTGGCACATTTACACTGTTCATTTTTCTCCGGATTTTTTTCCAATGAACAGGGTATGGCTGACCGGAAAAGTAAGCAGGGAAGTGATGGAAAAAGAGTATCCACTTGAATTAGATAGGTTGGAAAAAGAGGAGGGAACTGACGATGGAAGGTAAGTACCATAGTAACTCGTTTCTGATTATAAGTGAAATAATTATTTACGCATTTATTCTAGCCTGGGTTATTTGGTATTTTTTGCCTCAGGCATTATTATAAATTGCAGTGCAATAATGATAATCTTCTTAATATAAATGAGACCGAGTACGCCGGTTTTAGTGCGCTCATTTGTTAAAAAAGTGCATTCCCTATAAAAGAAAAGGGTATTTAAGTTTGTGGAAGCGAAAAACTTAGATACCCTTTCTCGATAGTTGAGCACACCGTTGCGGCATGCTGTTTTTTAATATCCTCGCGGCATACATAGGATTTCTTTTATATTGGTATTAAATAAATAAGCAGAATGCGCCGGAGTCAAAACCATTGCCGTATCTGCACCTACAGCTGTGCCTCCCACTGCAACGATCTCTTCTCCATAGGGTATCAATCCGGCATCTAATGCCATAACTGCAACTTCTACACAAACTTTCATTCCCTGGCCAAACATTCTTAAGGTACTTGCAATAATTTCTGCCGGGTAAACACCTTGAAATTTAAAACGCAGTGCTCTATCCACCCCAGCAAAGAGGTGGGTGGTGGTGAGAACTTTAATTCCTGCTGCCTCAAGTTTTTCCCTCATATTTTGAGGCATTTCATCTTCTCCTGGATTTTTAAAACCAACCTGATGGGTGACACAAACCACGTTTAAATCGCAAGAGCTAAGCTTTAATACTGTTTCACCGGAACAGGACGCAACTACAAGGTGTTTGATGCCTAGTTCTTTTGCCCTTTCAACTGCAATGTTTAGCGTGGCATCGGTATTGACCTTTCCTTTTTTGACGAAATACTTCATAATCCACTCTCCTTTGTTATTTTCAACAATATTAGTTCTGAGATCTGCTTTTTGGGGGAGAAAAACTTTTTCGACGGATAAAATTTAATTTTGTTAGAAGGCGTTATTGCAAACGGTCTTCCAAATTTTTAGCAGCTCAGATGGTTTATGTTAGTATTAGTTTACCAGATTTCGAGAAACTAGTCATGTCCTGTGATTTAAGTGCATACAATAATATAACCAAATATAATAGCATTATTTGCAGAAAAAAAGAGGAAACTGTATAACACATAAAGAATAAGGTGGCATATAGTATATCATAATTAACATCTAGCCTTATAAGGGGGGGTTATCAGTTAATCATGGGGGAGAAAATCACTTTAAGCGTAATCAAAGCTGACGTGGGAGGTTTTGTTGGGCATTCTACGGTACACCCGGAACTGTTAAAGAAGGCCAATCAGGTGCTGGCGGAAAGAAAAGAGTTAATTGACTTTTTTGTGGGAACGGTTGGAGATGACATAAATTTGATCATGACCCATAAAAAGGGTGTGGACAGTGAGGAAATTCACAAACTCGCCTGGGAAACTTTTCTTGCATGTACTGAGGTGGCTAAACAGTTAAAATTGTACGGTGCTGGCCAGGATCTTCTGGCTGATGCTTTTTCAGGAAATGTGAAAGGAATGGGGCCCGGGGTTGCTGAAATGGAATTTGAAGAAAGAAAATCTGAACCAATTTGTGTTTTTATGGCGGATAAAACGGAGCCTGGTGCGTGGAATCTGCCTCTTTATAAAATTTTTGCCGATCCGTTTAATACCATTGGTTTAGTAATTGACCCTAAGATGCATGCCGGTTTTAAATTTGAGGTCCAAGACTTAATGGAAAACAAAAAGGTTGTTTTTGACTGCCCGGAAGAAATTTATGATATGCTGGTATTTATTGGGGCCCCAAGTCATTACTGTATCAAAAATATTTATACCAAATCAGGAGAAATCGCGGCGACTTCTACCACTCAGCGGCTTAACCTCATGGCTGGGCGTTATGTTGGTAAAGACGATCCGGTGTGTATCGTTCGGTGTCAGAGCGGGCTTCCGGCAGTGGGAGAGGTATTGGAACCCTTTGCTCAGCCTCATTTAGTTGCCGGTTGGATGAGAGGAAGTCATATGGGACCATTGATGCCTGTAAGCATGAAGAATGCCGTACCAAGCCGTTTTGACGGTCCTCCCAGAGTTGTTGGGTTAGGGTTTCAACTGGCGGAAGGTAAATTAGTGGGGCCGCAGGACTTCTTTGCTGATGTTGGCTTTGATAAGGCCCGTGAACTTGCAAATGACGTGGCTAACTATATCAGGCGTATGGGTCCTTTTGAACCCCATAGACTAGGCTTGAACGAAATGGAATATACTACGATGCCGGATGTTATGCAAAAACTGAAAGACCGTTTTCAGGATCTCTAGCATCATTGGTTAAAAATCAGTCTTCTTTTAAAGCGCGGCTTGAAGCTGCGCTTTCCCAATTTACAGGATATTGAACGTTTTTAAATGGGTAACATCAACAAGAAAAAAATTATATAATGCAGGCGAAAACTAATATTGAATTTTTCAAATTATTGTGTTGTAATAGTGATATTATATTCTAGGTAAGACCTTGCGGAACTGCTTGTTTTACCTTTAAGAAGGTGGGCTGAAATGCATAATAAACAAATGAAAGCACCGATATTTGATGCATTGAAAAAATATATTTCAGAGAACACTATTCCTTTTCATGTTCCCGGTCACAAGCAGGGACGAGGTCTTCCGGAATTTGTTGATTTTGTAGGTGAAAACGTCTTAAAGATGGATCTGACTTGTCTCCCGGATACGGACAACATTTGTAATGCTGTGGGGGCAATTAAAGAGGCGGAAAACCTTGCGGCTGAACTCTATGGTGCAGATAAAGCGTTCTTTCTTGTTAACGGTACTACGTCAGGAATTCAGTCAATGATCATGTCGGTATGCCAACCGGGAGATAAAATTATTCTTCCGCGCAATGTGCATAAGTCAGCTCTTGGAGGTTTGATCCTCAGCGGTGCTGTGCCAATTTACATTGAACCTGAACTAGATCCGGAGTTTGGGATTACCATGTGTTTGACCCCGGATAGCGTGGAAAATACTTTGCGCCGCAACCCGGATGCTAAAGCGGTTTTTCTGGTATACCCCATTTACTATGGACTTGTTTCTGATCTGGAGAAAATTTGTCAGGTTGCCCACGAGTATGGCGTTCCAGTAATTGTTGATGAAGCCCATGGTGCTCATCTTAAATTTCATCAGGACCTTCCCATTAGCTCTATTGAAGCAGGAGCAGATTTAGTGGCAAGTTCCACCCATAAGCTCTTAGGGTCCATGTCCCAGACATCAATTTTGCTTGTGCGCGAAGGACTTATTAGTGCATCTAAAGTAAAAGCAGTGATGAATCTGACGCAGACCACCAGCCCTTCCTATGTACTGCTGACGTCCCTTGATTTAGCCCGCAGGCAGATGGCGCTAAAGGGCAGTGATTTAATGAGTACCGTTTTAGAGTTGTCTTGGTGGGTGCGAAGGGAAATTAATCAAATGAGGGGTTATAAACTACTTGGTGAAAACGTTGTCGGTAAATATGGCTGTGTTGGTTTTGACCCGGCAAAGATTACGGTAAATGTGGCGGAACTAGGTATGTCCGGATATCAAATGGAATCATTGCTCCGAAGTAGATACCAAATTCAGGTAGAACTTTCCGATTTGTATAACGTGATTTTTCTTATTACTGTAGGTGATAACCGGGGAACAATTGGGAAACTGTTAACTGCTTTAAAAGAAATCTCATTGAATTCTGCTTTGGATAAGGTAATTCGCTATCTGCCACCTTTGCCGAAAATTCCTGAAGTAGAGATTTCACCTCGGGATGCTTTTTACCATAAAACAAAGGCAGTGCCATTTGAAGAATCTGCAGGAGAGATCAGTGCTGAAGGAATTATGGCTTATCCCCCGGGGATTCCCCTAATTTGTCCGGGTGAAAAGATTACCCAAGAAATTGTTGATTATGTGAGGATCTTAAAGCAGGAGAATGCGGAACTGCAGGGAACTGAAGACCATTCACTGGAAACGATTAAAGTGATAGTGATTCATTTGGCATGGGTTAATAACGAGGAGATTGCCGATGTAGGTTAAATATTTTTCTGTGGATTGTATAAACATTAAACAAGTGGTATAATTATGCATATTAATTAGACGTAAAGGATAAGACATTATGATTTACCGAAAAGCAAAGATGACGGATGTAGAAGCCATTCATAAGCTGATTAATAAATATGCTCAGTTAGGATTAATGCTGGCAAGGTCGCGCAGCTCATTGTACGAGTGTTTGAGAGAATATACAGTAGCGGAAACGGATGGTCAGGTGATAGGAGTCGGTGGATTGCATATTTTATGGGGAGACCTGGCGGAAATACGTTCCCTTGCCATTGCTTCGGAATACGCAAAAATGGGAATAGGAAAACGGGTGGTAGGATTTTTAGAAGAAGAGGCAAATGAGTTAGGTATACCAAAAATATTTGCCCTGACCTACCAACCGGGTTTTTTTGCCAAATGTGGCTTTAGAGAGATTGACAATAAAGAACTACCCCCAAAAGTATGGAAAGAGTGTATCAATTGTCCGAAGTTTCCTGATTGTGATGAGTATGCATTGGTGAAAATTTTAGATGCTTCAAATAATTATTCCCGGATGTTTGATTAGCCGGGAAATTATTTTTTAAATAGGAAGGACATTTTTGGACGTTTAACGAATAATATATTTAAATTGAAAAACTTTAGGTTTTTTAGAGATTTTAATTAATTGAGGCTAAGGTTGATTTAAAAAAATCTGTTTAATAATTGTAAGGTAAAAAAATTTTATAAGGGGATTTTAATTGTGGTAGAAAAAACTAAGGCTGTTGAAGAAATTTTTGAAATATTAAAGAAACGTATTGTTTACCTGGATTATGATCCCGGCCAAGTGTTAAACGAGGCGGATATCGCTAATGAATTTGAATTAAGTCGGACTCCGGTACGGAAAATTTTTGAACAACTAAAGAACAAGAAACTCTTGAACATTATTCCTAGGTACGGCGCTCAAGTCGCTCCCATTGACTTTCGTTATATGAAATCGGTTTTTGAGGTAGTCAGGGAACTGGAAGGTTATGCAACCAGGATGGCAGCGGAACGAATTTCAGACGAAAAGATCGCTGAATTGGAAGCGATTGTTGAAAGAATTAAAAACTATGATATTCACAAGGATTATAAAACCATTATCACTGAAGATGAGAATTTTCATGAAACAGTATTTAAAAGCTGCGAAAACCCATGCTTAGTTGATATTTTATCCGATCTGCATTTGCATACTGAGCGACTATGGGTTTACTCCGAACACAATCTTACTGATCTTGCATTGTTTTATACAACTCTTTCCAGTATTGCTGAAGCCTTGAAACAAAGGGATATCGCAAAGGCAGATGCTTGTGCCAAAGAACACATTGATGCATTTGTTAGGTTGATAAAAAGAGAATTGCTATAATAATAGTTTTTGTTTCGCAAAGAACTTATAAAAAGTATCTCAAATCGGGTCAATCTCCGAGTTTGAGATACTTTTTTTACTGATAAAAGCTCATATATGACTGAATTCTAAAAAAATAGAATACATTTTTAAATTAAAAATTTTTATTAAATAGCTATTATATTATTCATTGACAGAAGGAATTATTGAAACTACATAGAAGTATGTTACTAAAATACAGAATACACATCACTGATTTACCAGTAACGGTGTTTAAGTTGTATGCTTGTTCATGGGTTGTTATATGGTAAGCTCTAAGATTAGCAAAGGGGGATGCAGTATGCCGGAAATTTTTGATATCGTAATTGTGGGTGGGGGCCCGGGGGGGTTGGCCGCAGGGATTTATGGATCGCGTTCACGGCTGAAAACAATAATCTTAACAAAGGGAAAACCCGGTGGCCAAGCATCCACCACCCAAGAATTAGAAAACTACCCCGGTTTTTCCCGAGGAACAACCGGTCCGGCTTTAATGGAAGCTATGGTTGACCACGCGAAAAGCTTTGGAACGGAGATTGTTCGTGAAGAAGTTGTTGATCTGGAAGTGGAAGGGGAAACCAAGCTGATAAAAACTAAGAGTGGAAATGAGTATCTGGCAAAGACTGTTGTCCTGGCACCGGGTGCCGAGCCGCGTTCTTTAAACATTAAAGGTGAACATGGTTTTAGAGGTAAGGGGGTATCTTATTGTGCCACTTGCGATGCCGATTTTTTTGAAGATCTGGACGTGGTAGTGGTAGGCAATGGAGATGCGGCAGTGGAAGAAGCCATGTATTTGACTAAGTTTGCTGAAACAGTAACGATTATTGTCATTCATGATGAAGGAATATTGGACTGTAACAAGGCCAGTGCAGAGAGAGCCTTTGCCAATCCAAAAATCAAGTGGATATGGAACTCAGTGCTGGAGGAAATCAAAGGTGATGGGCTGGTTGAAAGGGTTGTAGTTAAAAATATTAAATCCGGCGAACTGTTTGAAATGGAGACTAACGGGGTGTTTTTCTTCGTGGGAACAGTACCGAAAACTGAAATGTTGAAAGGTAAAATAGATTTAAACGACCAGGGATACATCATAACAAATGAAGAGATGGAAACTTCCGTTCCCGGTGTCTATGCTGTGGGCGATGCTCGGGTGAAGTATTTGCGCCAAGTTGTTACAGCAGCGGCGGATGGCGCGGTAGCCGCTGTTGCTGCGGAAAAGTACCTGGCGGAAGAGGAAGGTTTTAAAGAAAGGGTGCTCAATGCCAAAGAACCAGTAATGGTTACTTTTTGGTCGCCCCAGAATGAGTCAAGCATTTTGGCCATTTCCCAATTAGAGCAGGTAGTTGATGAATATGGCGGCGCAGTTAAATTAGTAAAGATTGATACATATCGTAATCAGCGGGTGGCAAAAAGATACGGAGTTAAGACGATACCAAGTGTGATGTTTTTCCATGGGGGAGAAATTTTAGACCTGGTAACCGGTAACTTAACCGAGGAAGAGATTAAAACGAAGATAGCATCAATTCTAAAAATCAATTAGGAGGGGAAAAGATGACCGAAGTTGATAAGATTACATTTGAAGAGGAAGTGTTAAAAGCCAAGGGGTTTGTGCTTGTTGACTTTTGGAGCCCGAAATGTGAGCCATGTAAGGAACTGATGCCTGGTGTAGCGGCGCTGGCGGAGAAATATCAAGGAAAAGCGAAATTTTGCAAACTGGATGCTGCTGCCAATAAG
>JAQVXR010000125.1 GCA_028709045.1 Desulfitobacteriaceae bacterium
ACTTTCCACACTTTCCACTTTCCACACTTTCCACTTTCTCTTATTTTACCTTAAAACATTGGGGAATTTATAATTTTTTTCTAAATTATGTTGTCGGTTGCTGTCTATTTCTATGTTTTATTGATATAAAAAGTCTTCTAAAGAATGATGCTTCCTCAGAAGACTTTGTTACCAACAAATTTATTTGTTTTTTATTGACATATACTATCTTAATTAGTTGAATACTGTTTTCTATACTAACATAATCGGAAAATATCGGCAACACCTTTAAATAACCTTTACTGATTACTTGCGCTTAATTAATTCTCGCACAGCTGATACAATTTCCGCCGGGGTTAACGAGTATTTCTCCAGCAGTTCCCCGGGCGCTCCGGATTGGCCAAACTCGTCTTTGATCCCCACTCTTTTCATCGGCACGGGACAGTTTTCCCCAAGCACCTCCGCTACGGCAGAGCCCAGTCCTCCAATAATACTATGTTCCTCCGCCGTCACCACCGCTCCGGTTTTTTGCGCCAAGGAAACTAAGAGATCTCTGTCCAGAGGCTTAATCGTATGGATGTCCAATACCGCTGCGCTGACTCCCGCCTCTTTTAAAGTCTCAGCAGCCTGCAAGCAGACATCTACCATAATGCCGGTCCCCACTAAGACAACATCGCTACCGTCTTTCAGCAATATCCCTTTGCCGATTTGAAATGTATCCCCTTCTTTTTTAGTGATGAGAGGAACCCCGGACCGGCCTAAGCGCAGGTAAACCGGGCCGTCCATTTCTACGGCAGCTTTAACAGCCGCTTCGGCTTCCCCGGCATCTGCCGGCACGATCACCGTCATATTAGGGATGGACCTCATCAGAGAAATATCTTCAATCGCCTGGTGAGAGGCTCCGTCTTCCCCCACTGTAATCCCGGCATGGGTCGCAGCAATTTTGACATTCAATTTAGGATAAGCAATGGTATTTCGAATCTGTTCAAAAGCTCTGCCTGTCGCAAACATGGCAAAGGTACTGACAAAAGGTATTTTCCCGGATGCGGCTAATCCTGCCGCCGTACCCATTAAATTCTGTTCGGCGATGCCCACATTAAAGAATCTTTCCGGATAGACTTTGGCAAATTCCGCCGTCTTGGTGGATTTTGACAAGTCCGCATCCAACACCACAATATTTTGATTACTTTTTCCCATCTCCACCAGTGCTTTCCCGTAAGCCTCTCTAGTTGCAACCTTCTTAGCCATCTATCTGCCTCCGTTTCCTGTCTTAGCGGCTCAGTTCCGCCAGCGCTTTTTCTGCTTCTTCCGGCTTAGGGGCCGCTCCATGCCAGCCGGCGGCGTTTTCCATAAAAGAAACGCCCTTCCCTTTAACTGTTTCCGCAATAATCATCGTCGGTTTGCCTTTAACGGTTTTCGCCTGAGCAAAAGCAGCCGCGATCTCTTCCATGTTGTGGCCATCAATCACTTCCACATGCCAACCAAAAGCACGCCACTTTTCATCCAGCGGCTCTGGAGACATCACTTCCGTTATCTTTCCGTCGATCTGCAGGCCGTTATGATCTAAAATCGCTGTCAGGTTGTCCAGCTTATAATGGGCAGCCAGCATCGCCGCCTCCCAAATCTGCCCTTCCTGGCTTTCCCCATCACCGATTAAAGCATAGACCCGGTAGTCTTTCCCGTCCAGTTTTCCAGCCAGCGCCATGCCGTTAGCTGCTGATAGGCCCTGTCCCAACGACCCGGTAGAAATCTCCACTCCCGGCACCCTTTTCATGTCGGGATGGCCCTGCAGTATACTCCCGGTTTTCCTTAATGTACTCAGTTCCTCCTTAGGGAAATAGCCTCTTTCCGCTAAAGCCGCATAGAGCACCGGAGCGGCATGCCCCTTGGAAAGGACAAAACGGTCCCGCTCCGGCCAGTGCGGATCCTTGGGGTCGATCTTCATCTCATAAAAATAAAGCACCGTTAAAATGTCCGCTGCCGAGAGAGATCCTCCCGGGTGGCCCGACCCTGCTTCCGCCAGCATGGAAATAATGTCTTTTCTGATTTCCCTGGCCTTCTCCGTCAACATTCTTACCGTGTCCTGATTCATTTTGCATGTACCTCCGTCTATTAACTCCACTTTTTAAATCCCTCCCCCAAAACCTCGCTGGCATTAGCCATGATCACGAAGGCTTGAGGGTCAACATTATAAACAATGCTTTTCAAGGTCGTCACCTCCGACTGGCTTACCACACAGAGAAGAACATCCCGCTTGATAGACGTATATCCGCCTCTGCCCTGAAGTGCGGTAACACCTCTGTTCATCCGACGCAGCAATTCATTGCTCATCATTTCATATTTGTCAGAAATAATCAGCGCCGCCCGGGTATAGGCAACACCTTCCTGGACCAAATCGATCATCCGGCTGGTAACAAAGACCGCGATCAAAGCATAAAGAGCAATTTCTAAATTAAAGACCATCCCGGCAAGGACAATCACCAGGCCGTCAATAAAGAGCAAAGAAAAGCCCATACTTACCTTCAGAAATTTATTAATTAGTGCCGCTGCTAAATCCGTCCCACCGGTAGTTCCCCGGGAACGAAAGACAATACCCAGACCTAAGCCTGTCACCACTCCGCCGTAAATTGAAGCCAAAAGTGGGTCCTTGGTCCAAGGCTGTGTTATGTAGGCGGCAAGAAAATCAATAAAAAAGGAGATGACAAATGTGCCGTACAATGATTTGATCCCAAAACGCATGCCCAATTCTTTAATACATAAAATGAGCAAAGGAAGATTGATGACAAACATGGTTACCCCTACCGGGAACCCAAAAACATAAAACAAAATAGTTGCCAAGCCGCTGACACCGCCGGCGGCAATTTTGTTAGGAATTAAAAAAGCTGCCAAGCCGAGGGCAGTAATAAAACTGCCCACCGTTACGCCCAGCAAATCCCGGAAAAGCGTTCCGGAAAAACGTTTCATGCATTTATCCACTCCCACTCATGGGTTAGTCCTTTCTCCGAAACCGGTTAAGATAGGCGGATATAAATTCGTCCAGTTCCCCGTCCATTACCGCATCCACATTGCCCACTTCTACCCCTGTCCGATGGTCTTTCACCAAGCGGTAGGGCTGAAAAACATAAGAGCGAATCTGGCTTCCCCAGGCGATCTCCTGCTGGTCTCCCCTCAGTTCCGCCATCTGTTCCTCCTGATCCCGGCGCTTAACTTCCAAAAGCTTGGCCTTAAGCAGTTTCATGGCTTTATCCCGATTGGAGTGCTGTGACCGTTCATCCTGACACTGAACCACGATGCCGCTGGGGATATGAGTGATCCGTACAGCAGAATCCGTCTTATTCAAATGCTGGCCGCCTTTTCCTCCCGAGCGGTAAGTATCGACCCGCAAATCATCCGGGTTGATCTCCACCTCATCGTCGTATTCCACCTGGGGCAGCACATCCATGGAAGCAAATGAAGTGTGCCTTCTTCCGTTAGTATCAAAGGGGGAAATGCGCACCAGACGATGCACGCCTTTTTCCGATTTAAGATAACCAAAAGCGTTCAGCCCTTCTACAGAAAGAGTAACGCTTTTTACCCCTGCTTCGTCTCCTGGAAGGTAATCCATCACTTCCACTTTAAATCCTTCCCGCTCACAATAGCGGGTATACATGCGCATCAATATCTCTACCCAATCCTGAGCCTCTGTTCCCCCGGCACCGGCATGGAGGGCGAGAATGGCATTATGACTGTCATATGGTCCGGAAAGTAAAAGTCCTAATTCTAAATTATCGAGGGCTTTGATAAAACCGGTCAACAATGTGCTGATCTCGGTTTCCACCGACTCGTCATTTTCCTCTTGTCCCAGTTCCCAAAGGGTCTGGATATCCTCCAGCTTGGCCTCCAGATCATAATAGCGTTTCACTCTTTCTTTTAAACCGGTAATCCTCTGAAGCACCTTTTGAGCATTTTCCCTGTCATCCCAAAAACCGTTCTCAAATGTCTTTTCTTCCAGATCGGCAATTTCCTTTTCCTTGCCGGCCAAGTCAAAGAGAAGCCCTCAATTCTACCAGGCGTTGATTTGTCTCTTCTAAGATACTTTTTAAATCATCAAGCACTAATATCCCTCCCACAACACTTCTTGTATTTTTTCCCGCTCCCGCACGGACAGGGATCATTGCGCCCTACCTGTTTATGTTTGCGCACCGGTTTTTTCGGCCCCTCTTCCGCATTCTTATTTTCCACGACGTTCTTACGTTCCTGAGGAGCCTCTACCACATTGACCCGCATCATGTAGCGAATTACCTCTGATTGAATATCCCCGATCATTTCGTTGAACATGTTATAAGCTTCAAATTTGTATTCCACAAGGGGATCCCTTTGTCCATACGCTCTTAAGCCGATCCCCTGGCGTAATTGGTCCATGGCATCCAGATGATCCATCCATTTACTGTCCACAACCTTGAGAATAACCAGACGTTCCAACTGCCGCATGGTTTCCGATCCCAGTTCGGCTTCTCTCTTTTCATAATATTCAAGGCTTTTTTCCTCGAGAAACTGAGGAATCTCATCCTTACTCATCTGGGCCAGGTCGTCAGCCTTTAAATCATGATCAGGCAAGAATACGCCTGCTGAATCTATTAAGGCGTCCAGATCCCATTCCTCCGGATGAGGACTGCCCCCGGAGTAGGCTGCCACCGTTTTTTCCACAACATCATGGATCATGTCAAGAATAGTATCTTTTAAATTTTCCCCGGTCAAAACCTGGCGGCGCTGCCGGTAAATAACTTCCCTCTGCTGGTTCATCACATCGTCATATTCCAGCACATGCTTACGAATATCGAAGTTTTTCGCTTCCACCTTTTTTTGCGCCGATTCAATAGACCGAGAAATCAAGGAGTGGTCAATGGGCATAGTATCATCCATCCCCAGTTTATCCATTAAGCCGGTGACATTGTCGGAACCGAAAAGACGCATTAAGTCATCTTCCATGGAAATAAAAAACTTGCTGGAGCCAGGATCGCCCTGACGGCCGGAACGGCCCCGAAGCTGGTTATCGATGCGCCGGCTCTCATGACGTTCTGTCCCGATAATATGCAACCCGCCAAGGGATACGACCTTTTTCCTTTCCTCCTCGGTCTGCTGCTTAAATTTTTCGATCATTCGGTCTAATTCTTTTTCATCATTTTCGCTTGATTTTCTCAATTCTGCCTGAGCTAAAAATTCGGCGTTCCCGCCTAAAACAATGTCGGTCCCCCGGCCGGCCATGTTGGTGGCAATGGTCACCTGGCCTAACCTACCTGCCTGGGCTACGATCTCAGCTTCTTTATCATGGTATTTGGCGTTTAAAACTTGGTGGGGAACTCCCCTGCGCTTCAGGCTTTCACTTAGTTCTTCAGATTTTTCAATGGAAATAGTTCCAACCAAAACCGGCTGGCCACTCTGGTGCTTCTCCCCGATTTCTTCCACCACAGCATTGGTCTTCCCCTTGGCGGAACGAAAAACCACATCAGGATAGTCCTTCCGTACCATCGGCATATTGGTGGGCACTTCTACCACATCAAAGCCATAAATTTTCCGGAACTCTTCTTCCTCGGTCACTGCCGTGCCTGTCATTCCGGCGATTTTTTCATACATGCGAAAGTAATTCTGAAAAGTGATTGTTGCCAATGTCTGGGATTCCCGCTCGATTTTGACCCCTTCCTTGGCTTCAATGGCCTGGTGCAAACCCTCGCTGTAGCGGCGGCCAAACATGAGCCGGCCGGTAAACTCATCAACAATAATGACCTCACCGTCTTTTACCACATAGTCCCGGTCTCTATTAAACAGGGTGTGGGCTTTTAGAGCCTGGTTCACATGATGGCTTAGCTCAATATTTTTATCATCATAAAGATTCTCCACCCCAAGCATCTTCTCGACCCGATCTACCCCTTCCTCGGACAGGGTCACCACCCGGGCTTTTTCATCAATATTGTAATCCTCATCCCTTTTCAGCCGGGGAATAATTTTTGCTACTGTATAATAAAGCTGGGTAGGCTTATCCGCCTGACCGGAAATAATTAAAGGTGTCCGAGCCTCATCAATCAGAATGCTGTCTACCTCGTCCACGATGGCATAATTCAATTCTCTCTGAACCATGTGGTCCGGTTGAATCGCCATATTATCCCGCAAATAATCAAAACCAAACTCATTATTGGTGCCGTATGCCACATCCGCCATGTAGGCAGCCTTCCGCTCGGTAAAATCCAGTCCGTGAACAATCAAGCCCACATCCAAGCCAAGAAACCGGTAAATCCGCCCCATCCACTCGCTGTCCCGGCTTGCTAAATAATCATTAACGGTAACTACATGCACCCCGCGGCCGGTCAAAGCATTGAGGTAAACAGGAAGGGTAGCGACAAGAGTTTTCCCTTCCCCGGTTTTCATTTCAGCAATGCGCCCGTCATGAAGAACCATTCCGCCAATCATCTGCACATCAAAATGGCGCATACCCAAAATGCGCCGGGAAGTTTCCCGCACTACGGCAAAAGCCTCCGGCAAAAGGTCTTTTAATTCAACCCCATTGGCAAGCCTCGTTTTAAATTCTCCGGTCTTTCCCTGAAGTTGGGTGTCGGATAATTTCTCCGTTTCAGGCTCCCAAGCGTTTATCTCATCCACTACTTTGCTGTATCGCTTGATATCCCTGGCATTATCATCCAGAAGGTTTTTTATGAACTTAAACAATTCTCCACCTCCGATTCCAAAATAATTGAATCGCTTACCCTGTACATTAAAGCACGGCAATCTGATAATGAAATAAGGAACCATACGGTTCCTTATTATACTATGTCATCATATAATTTTAACACCAACCCTTATGATATTCAAGCTTATCAAGGGACTAACAATATGAAAGCACCCTTTTAAAAGCGGTGCTACTCAATATACTAGAATTTCATTTTCCGCACGGAAGTCAGCCTGGCGTGAACCCGGTCACCTCTCATCACCTGGAAAACAAGCCAAAACACCCCTGCGGAAATAAAGATATCTCCCAAACTGAATGCCTTGGCTTTCGGCCAGGGTAGCACCAATACATCTCCCAACCAGGGAAGGTTGGTGCTCTCCGTAATCGCAGTATAAGTAACCCAATCTCCCGCCTGAAGCCCTTTTACATATTCCGGGTCGATACCGTTGATTGTTGCCGGCATCGCTCCGCCGTTTATGACAATTACCAAGCAATTACATAAAAAGCCCAGCGCCAGCAGTTTGATCCCAGGCAGTTCCCGGTGCAGCCAGAGAAAAAGAAATAACATTAAATAAGAGAGAAGATGCAGAGGCAGCCGCCAGCGGACTATTTCCCCAAAGCCTTTGGCTCCCAAATAATCCATCCCAACTTGGATGAGAAAGGCGCCCAGTACCAGCCAAATATATTTCATTTTTATCTGGGCCAGATTCTTTAAACTGCCTTTTGCCAGCCATCCGGCCACTATGCCAATAATGATTGCTTCGTATAACACTTTATCCCTCCGTTTTCTGTTGTTGCAAGGCTAAGTTCAAACGGAATCCCTCCCCTTCAAGCTTGGGAAATGCCCGGACAAATGCAGCGACGACTTCCGGATCAAACTGGGTCCCGCTACACCGTTTAACTTCTTCTAAAGCAGCAGAACGGTGCATTCCTTTTCGATAGGGCCGGTCGGTGGTCATCGCATCATAAGAATCGGCCACCGCAATAATTCGTGCTCCCAAGGGTATTTCTTTTCCCTTCAGCCCACCGGGATAACCACTTCCGTCTAACCTTTCGTGGTGATGCTTAACAGACTCAGATTCTTTCAGAAATGTGATTTCCTTTATTATCTCAAACCCCGA
>JAQVXR010000126.1 GCA_028709045.1 Desulfitobacteriaceae bacterium
CTTGCCGGTAAAGGTAATAATGGTGGGGATGGCCTGGTGGTTGCCCGTCATCTGGCTAACGCCGGAAGCGATGTAAAAGTATTTCTCCTGTGTAAACCGGAGGAACTTCAGGGTGATGCCGCAACCAACTGGAAGGCTGTCAAGCAGATGAGCATACCTTATCAGTTGATACTATCAGAGAGGGATCTCAATGTTGCCCGGGTTGGCTTGATGTACTCGCAAGTTGTGATTGATGCCATTTTTGGCACCGGCTTTAAGGGAGCAGTCCAAGGATTAGCAGCAAAATTAATTAATCTGGTTAATGAGACAAAAAAGCCGGTGGTAGCAGTTGATCTACCTTCGGGAGCGGAGGCAAATACCGGGGCGGTCAGGGGAGCATGCATCAAGGCGACCTACACCGTTACATTTGGGCTTCCTAAAATAGGCTTAGTGCTGGAACCGGCTGCCCGGTATACAGGCAGTTTAACAGTGGGTGAGATTTCTATTCCCCAAAAATTAATGCAAAAACAAAATTATACCCGTTGTCTGTTGGATTCC
The DNA here is from genome assembly GCA_028709045.1 of Desulfitobacteriaceae bacterium. Lineage (GTDB taxonomy): Bacteria > Bacillota > Dehalobacteriia > Dehalobacteriales > Dehalobacteriaceae > JAQVXR01. The sequence continues at coordinate 538 of JAQVXR010000126.1, forward strand.
GCTTGGTGTAGAAAAAAGATTCCGGAACGGAGGATGGAAACCCATAAAGGAGATTATGGCCACGTATTAGTGGTAGGCGGTGCCCCGGGGATGAGCGGAGCGGCGGCTCTGGCAGCGACGGCTGCTGTTCGTTCCGGGGCGGGATTGGTCACAGCTGCGGTACCCAAAAGCATGAATGACATTATGGAAATTAAAATTACGGAAGCTATGTCTCAACCACTGCCTGAGACTGTTGATGGCACATTGGCTCTTTCCGCTTTGAATCAGTTAGAAAAATTAGCTGCGCAAAAAACCGTTGTCTTCGGTCCCGGTTTATCCCGACAGAAAGAAACCCAGGATCTGGTTCGTGCCTTTGTAGCCAACCTGCCTTCTCCCACGGTACTTGATGCCGATGCTCTTTTTGCTTTAACGGGGTGTCAAGATTTGCTTAAAAAGAGAAATTACCCGGTAGTGATAACTCCCCATCCCGGAGAAATGGCTTCGTTGATTGGGATCGGTGTAAAAGATGTCCAGTATCGCCGGATGGAGGTTGCCGAGCAGGTGGCACGGGAATGGAATGTTGTGGTAGTATTAAAAGGAGCAAAAACCTTAGTTGCCGCCCCGGATGGCAGGCTTTTTGTCAATCCTACGGGCAATCCTGGAATGGCAACCGGAGGTTCCGGTGATGTGCTGGCAGGGATGATTGGTGCCTTTATGGCTCAGGGTTTAAAGCCGGAGGATGCTTCTGCCGTTGCTGTATATCTCCATGGTTTTTCCGGGGATGAAGCAGCCCGGGTAAAAGGCAGGATGAGCCTGGCTGCCGGAGATTTAATTGAATTTCTGCCAATGGCATTAAAGGAGTTAGAGAGAGTATCATGAAGTTAAGCCGACCAGCTTGGATTGAAGTAGATTTAAACGCTATTGCTCACAACATGAAACAAATTAGAAATATTGTTAAACCTGAAACAGAAATTATGGCGGTGGTCAAGGCAAACGGATATGGTCACGGAGCGGAACAGGTCACAAGGACGGTATTAAAATATGGTGCAACCAGGCTGGGAGTTGCCACTCTTAGTGAGGCGATCGAACTAAGGGAAAAAGGTATCGGTGTCCCGATATTGGTTTTAGGATATAATCCGGCGGAACATGCAAAGACGGCGATTGAATATGATGTTACCCAATCGATATATACGATCGAGATGGCAGAAGCATGCGCAAAAGCAGCAGAGAAAATGGGGAAACAAGCGGTTGTGCATTTGAAAATTGATACGGGAATGGGCCGGATCGGTTTTTTGCCGGGCCTGGATACGATTAGGGGGATCAAGAAAATTGTCAATATGCCTTGGCTCTTTGTAGAGGGGATTTTCACTCATTTTGCCGTTGCTGATTGTCTGGATAAAACCTTTACCTGGCAGCAGTTTGAAAATTTTCAAGAGATACTGAAGGAGTTAGAAAAGGAAGGGATAGAGATACCTCTTAAGCATGCGGCAAACAGTGCCGCTGTGATTGATCTCCCCCAAACCCACCTGAATTTAGTACGCCCAGGTATTATTATTTATGGTTTGTACCCATCGAGAGAGGTTGATATATCCAAAATTAACTTGCGACCGGCAATGGCCTTAAAAGCACAGGTAGCTTTTGTTAAAAAAGTAGCTCCGGGAACAAGCATTAGTTACGGAAGAAGATTTATCGCCGAAAAAGAAGCGGTAATTGCGACTTTGCCCTTGGGCTATGCGGATGGATTTGGGAGGATGCTGTCTAACCGCGCGGAGATTCTTCTGCAAGGGAAAAGGGTACGGGTAGTGGGCACCGTTTGTATGGATCAGTTGATGGTGGATGTCTCGGAAGTTCCCGATACAAGAATCGGTGATGAGGCAGTAATCTTTGGAAACCAGGGAGAAGAACAAATATCCGTGGAAGAAATTGCCGAAAGGTTAAATACAATTAATTACGAAATTATTTGTATGTTGAGTCTGAGAGTACCAAGGCTATATATTAAGGGGACAGGCAAAGAACGGCCAAATGTATAACGAATCTGCAATAACCATTATTTACCTGGAAAATAAAAGGGTGCTTTGTTGAAATTGATATTGCATTTCGGCTATAATATTTATAGCTAAAGGGATATATATTTGTTGGAGGTGCGGCTGTGCCAAATTTAAAACGGATTATGATCAGTGTCCCGGATTACTTGCTGCAGGAGTTTGACGGATTAGTAAACTTAGAGAAAAAAAACCGAAGCGAGTTTATTCGGGAAGCAATGAAATATTATATTGCAGAGCGCAGGAGGCATCTTTTGCAAGAACAGATGAAAAGAGGTTATCAAGAAATGGCTAAAATCAACTTAGCCATAGCCCAAGAAGCATTTCCCGGGGAATGTGAAGCTTTTGGCAGTTGTAATGAAAAGGTTACGGAGTGACCCAAATGATTATTAAACGTGGTGAAGTGTTTTACGCTGAGCTAAAACCCGTCCAGGGGTCGGAACAGGGTGGTACCAGACCGGTGCTTGTTGTCCAAAACGATATTGGCAATCAGTACAGCCCGACGACGATTATTCTGGCGATTACCTCCCAGATCAATAAGGCCAAGCTTCCGACACATGTGGAGCTGCCAAGGGAAAAAACCGGCCTGGAAAGGGATTCGGTGATTTTGGCGGAACAAGTTCGAACCATCGATAAAAGCCGGCTTCAACACAAAGTAACCGTTTTGAGTAACGACATTATGGAAAAGGTTAACAAGGCGCTGGAAATCAGCCTGGGTTTGTTGGATGTATAAAGAATTTAATAGGTCAGGCTTTACCTTTTAGAAAGATCGAGTACTTTCCCAAAGGTAAAGCCTGATTCTTTTAGGAGGAGGTATTGAATGTCCCATCCGCTCATTGGGATTACCTGCAGTGAGGATTACTCCAACGATAGTTTTATGGTGCGAAATTATTATTTTAAAGCAACGGAAGCTTGTGGTGGAGTTCCGATAATACTCCCTTCCCTGATTGAAAAGTTTTCCTTGGAAAATATTTATTCTTTATTAGACGGAATTATTTTGTCCGGCGGCGCGGATGTCGATCCGATTTTATTTGGAGAAGAACCAATAAAAGGGGTCGGAAAGATTACGCCTTTGAGGGACCAATTTGAAATTAACTTAGCCGGGAAGTTTTTTGAGATGAAGAAACCTATCCTGGCTATTTGCCGGGGTATTCAGGTATTAAATATTGCCTTAGGGGGGACTATCTACCAGGATATAAATTCCCAAGTGCCCAATTGTCTTAAGCATGATCAGGAAGCGCCCAAATGGCATGTTACTCACCGAGTGGCGGTTGACGGGCATAGTAAGTTGAGCCAAATAATCGGTGCTCTTAGCTATCGGGTAAATAGTTTTCATCATCAAGCTGTCCGGCAATCGGCCCCGGGATTTATCGTATCAGCTCGGGCAGAAGACGGTGTGGTTGAAGGGATCGAGGCACCGGAACATCCTTTTGCCATAGGAGTTCAATGGCACCCGGAATGTAACTGGCATTTGGACCAGGCCAGCAGGCGGCTTTTTCAGTCTTTGGTTACTTCCTGTAAGTTGAAATAAGGTTTGTCGAAAACTTTTCCCAGAAAACCCGGAGCCGAACAGCAGGGTTTGTCGTATTTTCGAAGAATTAATACTTATCTATGCAGAATGCAAAAGAGAATGGAAAGGTGGACCCGGCATGCTGGCAGTGATCAATGGAAAAATTATCACGATGGAAGGAAAGACCTATCAAAAAGGCGCTGTCTTAATTGATCAGGGAAAGATTATGGCGATTGGCGATAGCGTGTTGGTGCCTAAAGGTGTTGATGTGATCAATGCCTGTGGCAAGGTGGTCATGCCGGGATTGATCGATGCCCATTGCCATCTGGGTATTTTAGAGGAAGTTTACCAAGTTGAAGGGGATGACCTGAATGAAACGACTAATCCCATTACTCCTCATCTCCGGGCGCTGGATGGTATAAATCCTGAAGACCAAGGGTTTCTTGATGCTGTTCGGGCAGGTGTCACTACGGTGGCAATCACACCTGGCAGCGCAAATGTGATCGGGGGGCAGGTTGTGGTCATGAAGACCTGGGGGCATGTGGCTGACCGGATGGTGGTAAAAGAGCCCGCTGGGTTAAAAATTGCCTTTGGAGAAAACCCTAAACGCAGTTATGGGGAACAAAAGAAAGCACCCTCCACCCGAATGGCTACTGCAGGGTTGTTAAGGGAAACTTTTTCGAAGGCTCAAAATTATGCCTCCACTCCAAAAGAAAAGGATATTACGTTGGAACCTGTTGTTAAGGTACTGAAAAAAGAAATGGCATTACATGCTCATGCTCATCGGGCTGATGATATCATGACGGCAGTTCGGATCGCTCATGAATTTGATATGCCCTTGATTATTTTGCACGGTACAGATAGTCACAAAATTGCTGATGAACTGGCTCAAAGAAAAATTCCTGTGGTTTCCGGGCCTCACTTTACCAACAGAGCAAAGGTTGAAATGAAAGACAAGACTTGGCGGACGCCGACTGTTTTGACTCAAGCGGGGGTAAAGGTTGCCTTGATGACGGACCATCCGGTTATGCCCATTCAATATCTTCCTCTCTGTGCAATATTTGCGCATCGAGCGGGTATGACTGAGGAGGATGCTCTTAAAGCCATTACTATTAATGCGGCCCAAATTTTGGGGATTTCTCACCGGGTAGGAAGCCTGGCGGAGGGGAAGGATGCTGATATCATTATCAGCAACGGAAGCATTCTCTCTACGGAAGCTACTGTTGAGACGGTGATTATCAACGGGCAGGTTGTTTACCAGGGTATGGGTGAACCCGCCTAAAATATATGAGAATCAGTGTGAAAAAGCACCGGTAGGGTGCTTTTTTAAAAGGTATTCATTAAAGCCATATATGATGCCGGCCTTTTAAGATGAAGCTGAAGGACACGGCAATTTGGGAAAACGAATTGACTTTAGTTAATACTGATCCGGAGGAGATCTTATGGACTTAGGAGAATTAGAAAACAAGCTGCAAAATTGCACCTCCTGTGGCCTATGCCGCACTCGGACCAACATGGTTTTTGGTAAAGGAAGCCGGAACGCCCAAGTGATGTTTGTCGGGGAGGGGCCGGGGGAACAGGAGGACCTGCAAGGAAAACCCTTTGTCGGTAAGGCAGGCCAACTCTTGGATCGGATTATTGCGGCCAGTGAATTACCTCCGGAGCATATCTATATTTGTAATGTTATGAAGTGCCGTCCTCCTGGGAACCGGTTTCCTAACGAAGAGGAGGTAGATGCATGCAAACCATTTTTGCGCGAACAGATTCGCATTATCCGACCAAAAATAATTGTCTGCCTGGGAGCGTTGGCCACCAAAACAATTGTCAGGCCTGACGCCAGAATTACCAGGGACCGGGGCCGGTGGGTTCAAAAAGGGAGTTTTCAAATTATGCCCACATTCCACCCGGCAGCCCTGCTGAGGGACCCGGACAAAAAGAGGCCGGTTTGGGAAGATATGAAACAGGTGAGAGAGCGATATAAATCTTTTTAGTGTGACGGTGTGTCCGCTATAAAAAGGCCGTTTTGGTTATAATTAGATTGATAGATTTTTTTGGAGGGCATATTTCTTGTTTACTATTCAAACCTATTCACCCCAGGAAACAATTGCTTTGGCAAAGCGGTTTGCCGCTTATCTTAACCCGGGTACCATAATTGCCTTAAGCGGGGAACTTGGTGCAGGGAAAACCGTGTTTGCTAAAGGTGTGGCTATAGGGTTAGGGATCAATGAGCACATTACCAGTCCTACTTTTACGATCATTAATGAATATGATGGAGAGATTCCCTTTTATCATATGGATACTTACCGTTTGTCAGATGAAAGTGAAGCGCTTGATATTGGCGTGGATGAATATTTTAACTATTCGGGAATAGTGTTGGTAGAGTGGCCGGAACAGATCGAAACCTTATTACCGGCAGAATGTATTAGAGTTAATATTAAAAAAGGTTGGCAGGATGATGGGCGGGAGTATCGAATAATAGAGTTTACAGCCAAGGGGCACAAGTTGGAAAAGTTGATGGGAGAGTTTGTTGAAAATGAAATTGCTGGCAATTGATACAGCCACTAAGATCGCAGGGGCAGCAGTTATTAATGAATCGGGGGTTTTGGCTGAGAGTTGGCTGAATACCGGGAAAACTCATTCCCAAAAATTTCTGCCTATGCTGGAGAGCATGCTTAAGAATGCAGATATAACTTTGGAGGAAATAGATTGTTTTGCTGTTACCGTAGGGCCGGGCTCTTTTACAGGTGTGCGTATTGGATTGGCTACCTTGAAGGGGCTTATTCAAGTACTTGAGAAGCCTGCGGTGAGCGTAGTTACCCTGGATGCTCTTTGCCGTAACTTATCGGGTAGTACGGAGCTGATTTGTCCGGTGCTTGATGCCAGAAAAAATGAGGTTTATACTGCTCTTTACCGGGAAGAAGCGGGAGTGATCACCCGGATATCTCCTTACCGGGCAGTGTCTCCAACTCAGCTTTTAAGTGAACTAAAATTACAAAATGAAAAAATTACTTTTCTTGGGGATGGAGTTTTTGTTCACCGGGAAACCATTCAAGATGAGTTGGGATCAAACGCAGCTTTTGCCGAGTATACCAGGAACTTTTTACGACCTTCGGAAGTTGCTTTCATTGGCTGGGAGAAATTCATCCAGGGAGAAACAGTGGGAATAAACGATATTAGTCCTTTATACTTGCGTTTATCAGAGGCGGAGGTTAAATGGGCTGAGGCTCATGGGGGGTGCGGTTGTGATGGATAAAACAAAACTACTGCCCCTAAAGCCGGAGCACCTTGATCAAGTATTAGAGATTGAGCGGGTTTCGTTTCCCACACCTTGGAGCAGGGAATCTTTTTTAGGAGAATTATTACAGAACGCTCTCGCTTATTATTTTGCCTGTTTCAGGGATAATATGCTGATTGGATATGCCGGAATGTGGATCATTATTGACGAAGCCCATATTACCAATGTGGCAGTACATCCTGACTTTCGGGGGAAAAAGGTCGGGGAGATTTTGATATTGCACATGATGGCTGAAGCTTTAAAGCGAGGCGCATACAAGATGACATTGGAAGTTCGGCCGACAAATGATATTGCCATAAAATTGTATACCCGGATGGGATTTGAATCGGTGGGAAGGCGCAAAGGGTACTATACGGATACC
>JAQVXR010000127.1 GCA_028709045.1 Desulfitobacteriaceae bacterium
CTATTTTAGATTATATTGGCTTGCCTTTGTTACCGGAAGGATTTTAGCATTAAATGCACGAATACTGTAACTATTAATTTTTATAATTTTATTGCTTGAACTAATCGGCCGGAATTGCACCGATTGGCAACAGTGGATAAAATGCCATGTTTAAGGGAAAGATATCCTAATTTCTTAAACATCTGGTTACCTGTGTGGGTGAGGTTCTCATGAATATTAAACTTTCGAGCAGGTTGACTGCTGTAGCCTCCATGGTTAGAAAAGGTTCTGTGGTTGCCGATATAGGAACTGACCACGGCTACCTGCCGGCTTATTTGATTTCTCAGGGCATTAGCCCCTATACCATTGCCAGTGACGTCTCTCAGGGACCGTTAAATGCTGCAAAAGAGGTTGTGGAACTGCTGGCGTTGGGCAGAAAAGTTGATTTGCGTCTGGGAGACGGTCTTAAGGTGCTCAGCCCAGGTGAAGCAGATACTATTTGTATTGCTGGGATGGGTGATTCAACCATTATTAAAATATTGGCAGGAACCCCGGATGTCTTAACGGAAGTTAAAAGGCTGGTACTTCAGCCAATGCGGGGAACTTCTCAGCTGAGAAGGTGGCTTATGGAATATGGCTGGGATATTGTTGATGAAGAATTGGTGTTTGAAGGCGGATTATTTTATGAAATAATTGGCGCACAACCGGGGGAATGCTGTTTAACTGAAGCAGAAATTGAAGTAGGACCGGTTTTAATGAAAAAAAGACACACTCTTTTGAAAAAGTTTCTCCAAGAAAAAATTGCTTCACTGGAACTCATTGGGAGTAACATGGAGCATGGTAATGCTTCCAGAGTGAAAAAAAAGCAGGGCGAAGTGAACGCCCGGATTTCTATGCTGAAACAGGTGATGGAATGCCTATAATGGTTAGAGAACTGATAGGAATAATTGAAGCAAAATTTTCCCCCAATCTCGCGGAGTCATGGGATAATGTGGGGCTGCAGGCAGGAGATCCAGAAGCACTTGTCGAGCGGCTTATGGTAGTGCTGGATGTGACTGAAGAAGTAGTTGATGAGGCTGTTTCTCAGAGAGTTAATATGATTTTTTCCCACCATCCCTTAATTTTTTCTCCGGTTAAAGATATTCGTTTTGACCGGCCGATGGGGAGAATTCTCTCTAAAATAATTAAGAATGATATTGCCGTTTATGCTGCCCATACCAATTTAGACAGTGCCCGGGGGGGAATCAATGAGCATTTAGCCAGGTTATTTAACTTAAAAAACATTGAGGTTTTGGCGCCGTCAGTGGGAGAAGATTTATTTAAACTGGTGGTTTTTGTACCGGAAGGTTATTTGGAACAGGTGCGCAGTGCCCTTTGCCAGGCAGGAGCAGGCTGGATTGGAAATTATTCTTGCTGTACATTTTCCGCTGCCGGAGAAGGAACTTTTTTACCCTTGGAGGGAACCGATCCTTTCATCGGAACTAAAGGATTCTTAGAAAAGGTCCGGGAATACCGTCTGGAGACTATCATTCCTGCAGGGAAGTTAAAAAGAGCATTGGCTGGGATGTTGGAAAGCCACCCTTATGAAGAAGTTGCCTATGATATTTACAAGCTGGATTTGGACAAAGATCGACTAGGGTTGGGGAGAATTGGTGAACTGGATATGCCTTTGGAGCTGCATGAAATGGCAGTGCAGGTAAAGAAGGGTTTAAACGTTGGCGCCGTAAAGGTGGTAGGAAATTTGGACGGGAAGATCAAACGGGTTGCTGTCTGCGGGGGAGCAGGGGCATCTTTAATAAACCAAGCCGTGCTAAAAGGTGCAGATTGTTATATTACCGGAGATCTCAAATATCATGAAGCGCGGGATGCTGAAGCTATGAGGCTTGCTGTGATCGATGCAGGCCATTTTAATACAGAGAATTTTATTGTGCCCCATCTTTGTGAATGGTTGAAAAAAGAATTTGCAAAGATGAAAGCAGATATTGCCGTTTGGACAAGTAATTCAATTACAGAACCATGGAAGTATTGTTAGGATAGGGTTTCCCCTATCCATTATTTTTTCTTAAGGAGGAAACAGGATGAATATTGAAATGTTGTACCTGCTTCAGGAATTGGAGGCACGGGAAACAAAAATTCAGAAACAAATAAAAAGGCTTCCCCAATTGTCTCAGCTAAGATTAATCAAAGAGAAATATGAAACGGGACAAAAGAACCTGGCCGAGAAGAATGACTGTTTGAAAGAAACTGCACGGCGGTTAAAGAAATTGAAAAACCAGGCAGTTGATTTGGAAGCAAAAGAAAAAGAATTAACCGGAGTTCTTTATGACGGATCCGTCCAGAATCCAAAGGAACTGGAAAATCTTCAGCAAAAGTTAGATGACGCCAAAGAGCAGAATGATATTTTGAGCAATGAAATAATTACTTTGATGGTGGAAAAAGATGATTTGGAGAATGAGGCAAAGGAGATTTCCGCAGCATTAAAAGTGATGTATAATGAGTTCAACCAGCTAAAAGGACAGTATAGCAGAATAAAAATTGAATTGGAGCAGGAATTGACAGCTGTGATAGAAGATAAGAACAAGCTGATCACCCAGATCGATCAAAAATGGCTATCCTGGTTTAAAGAGCAGCGGGAAAAATACGCAGGAACTCCTGTGGGAAAAATTACTGAAAGCCATTTTTGCAGCGGTTGCCGGACAGTAGTCCCGACAGCAGTTGTGCGGCAGGCGCGTTTTCAAAATGGAGACATATTTTGTGAACAATGCGGACGATTGCTCTTTGCCCCAAAAATCTCCTAACAAAGGATACTTGCATTTCCCTATACAAAATGCTACAATAGCTATCCAAGGTAACTTAATAGGCAATTGAGTAAGTTGAGTGGTCGCAGGCAGAGTACCGAAAGGTCCTGCCTGAGGAAAGTCCGAGCTCCATAGGGCAGGGTGCTGGTTAACGGCCAGTGAGGGTGACCTCAAGGAAAGTGCCACAGACATGTAGACCGCCTAAGACGGCTTATGCCGGACGGCAAGGATGGAACGGTGCGGTAAGAGCGCACCAGCAGCCAGGTGACTGGTTGGCTAGGTAAACCCCACCTGGAGCAAGACCGAATAGGGGGACATTGGGATTGCCCGTCCCGTTCCCGGGTAAGGTTGCTGGAGGTACTAGGTAACTGGTATCCTAGATAGATGACCGCTTTTAACAAAACTCGGCTTATAGATTTGCTCAATTGCATTTTTAAAGGGTGATGAATAGATGTTCATTACCCTTTTAATTTTCAGCAATAAGTTAATGGTGACTGAAATAAGTCTCAAGAGACTTGATGATATTGTGATGCTTTTTGTTTATAGTTTCCAGACTTAAAAATAAAGGCCTAAGTCCTTGATATATAGGGCTTATATTTTTTTGTGCCAATATATATATTTCGGCATGAAATTTGCATTTGATTTTGGTTAAGGTCAGTATTGGACTATGCCCATAAAAAATATAATTTGGGTCAATTAGTAATAGGCCTTAAAATGTGAAAACTCAAACGAATATTTTACCATGATTTTAGGAATTACATTAACAAAGCCAAAATAATAAGAATAGGAGAGAGGTAGCATAATGGAAAACAAAATCATTATTGACTCTGCAGTTTCTTTGGAACATATTGGAGGCATTTTTCAAATTCTCAGCAAGGTTCCCCAGTTTGTTGAGAAAAATGCCAAAGTTAGTGCCATTGAAGTACTGCCAGGTGGACTTACCAATTATAACTTCAAAGTGACGGTTGATGATGTTACCTATGCTGTGCGTGTAGCAGGACCGGGAACTCACGAGTACTTGGATCGTCCCGCAGAAAAACATAATGCCCAGATTATGTCCGACATCGGGATTAACGCTCCCATTATTTATTATGACGAGTTTTATGGCCACCAGGTATGTAAGTACATTGATGATTGTATTACGCTGCACATTCCTGATTTCAAAAACAATGCTGAGTATTTGAAAAAGGCGGCAAAAGTTTTTCGGAAGTACCATACATGCGGAAAGCAGTTTAAAGCGGAATTTAATATATTCAGAGAATGTGATGCCTATCTAAAGATTCTAAAAGAAAAAAATTCACCTATGTATGAGGGTTCAGATTTGATGCTTGCCAAAGTAAATGAAATTAAAGCAGCTTTCGAAAAGAATCCTCAAGAGCTTGCTCCTTGTCATAACGACCCTCTTTGCGAAAATTGGTTGGATGATAACAAAGATTTATATCTTGTTGATTGGGAATATTCTGGGATGAATCAACCTATGTTTGATGTAGCTGCTTTAGTTATTGAGGCTGACCTGACTGCTGAGCAAGAAAAGTTTTTCTTAAAGGAATACTATGGTAGCGATATTAATGAGAAACAATATGGACTTCTGATTATTAATCGTTTTCTCTGTGATGCCTTGTGGACATATTGGGCGATTCTTCAGATTGCTACCGGTAAGTCTCATGACGAGTACTGGCCCTATGGACAGAATCGGCATAACCGCGCCATGGTATTAGTTGAAAACGGAAGCTTGGATAAAGCTATTGCCGAACTAAATAAATAAAAATCATATCTTCAAGAGCCTGGGAATTCCCCCGGGCTTTTTGTTTTTTTGGCGATAACTTATGAAACAGGTTGTCCTTGCCAACTTGAAGGGTTAGAGCATGATAGAATCTTCTTATTTATCAGGAGGCTACGTATCAGTAAGGGAGCCCAAAAAATAGTGACAATCAGCAGGAATTGTGGGAGATAGGTGGAATATATGACAATAAATGTAAAACAAAACTGCTCTTGGCAGGCTATTTTTGTGTTACAATAGAAAGGACTATTTTGAAATGAATCTTACAGAACTGAAATTGAATAAGACAAACATTACGGTTGTCTTTAACAAACTGGATAAAGATTTAATTAGAAGAGATTTTATTAAACAGTCTTTCGAAGGTAACGAGGTAATTATTACTGATTTACCGGATGTTCTTTTGGTTATTTTACCAAAACTGCAAACACAGATAGTTTTTGAAGGCAGAAGGCTGTTAGTTGATTTCCCTGGAAAGGACATTGAGAAAGCGGCTGATTATTTAGCAAAGACTTGTACGAATCTAATTAGAGCTACTCAAGAAGCTCCGATTGAAGCTTATGGCATTAACTTGGATGGTAATTCTGTCACCGATGATACAGATGTAAACAATCATTTATTGGATGTATGTTATGCAGGTGGAACCAAACTTAAGTCAGCAATTGGCGCAGATATAATTTCCGTGGCGCCTTCATTTAGTTTTTTCAAGCATAATGCCCTGTTTAATTTAGCGTTAAAGCCGGCTAGAGATAATCATAAGTGTATTGACTTTCATTGTAACATTCATTTTAATACTATTGTGCCTGAAGAAAAGACGGTTCGGCAGCAGGTTCTCGACTATTTGGAATATTTTAGAGAGATTATGGCCATGCTTTAGGGGGTATTGATATGGAATCTACATTAGCTTTGTCCCAAAGTTACAAAGGGCTTATTGCTGATTCTATATTGAATATTTTACCATATACATTAGCAAAAGACCAAAGCAATTTGCTGGAAACACCGTGGGGAAGACACATGGGTGATGGGAGTTATTATACATATAATCTTCTGGAAAGCGTTAGGCAGAGTATTGTTGATATCCCATGGTGGACTATTGGGGAGAGTAATAATATGAGTCAGGATACCTGCGAAACAGAACTATTAGATCGTCTAATCAATGGATTATTGGCTTTCGCGACAACTGAAAAAGTAATTATCTCTCAAAGAGAAGAATCTATTGCTTTTTGGGTGGTTTCTAGTGCTTTGGATATAATGACACAAAAGAAGTACTGCTATTTTTTTGCTGATATTGTTGATAAAGAATTTGATACAGAGTATATTTTTGATTTTAGAATTGTTAGTCCCTCAAATAGAGATTTAAAGAGAATTCCTACGGATGCCCAAGTTTATGTAAGGAGATAAGCAATGAAACCAGAGGAACACCAAAGGCGGTTTGAAAATACTGATACATTGATTAATGAGCCAATCATGGCAGTTGATATTACAAGATACTGTGACTGGCTGGCAATAATGTTTTATTACGGTGCTGCCCATCTTGTAGACAAGCATTATGCTATGAGGAAAAGGCCATTCCATCCTGATAACCATTCTCAACGGGTTGATGAGTCACGTAGATTAAAAAGGGGAAATGTAGTTTATAAAGAATTCTTACTCTTATATAATGCAGGTCTTAACGCCAGATACGAACCGATATTTTATGATCAAGAAGATGTAAAGGAACTAAAAGAATCTTATGATGCGATAAAGAGCATTTTATTAACAGCTTGAGTGATAAGATTATTTTAAATCATACGTTTTTACGGGATCAATCGTTTGTAACTGCGGTTGGTCTTTTTGTTATTTTATTAAATTGGTTATGTTCGCTGCTTTGATACAAAGCGTTGGTGAAGGGAAAACCCCGTCGAGACTAGTGATCACGCACTAAAGGTGGTATAATCTTCACTTTAACAGTGAAAACTAAAAAATAACCTTTGCAAGCCTTGAAAACAGTGGCCTGTGAAGGTTATTTTATTTCAGAAATATGTTGTATATTTTAGAATTTCTTTTTACTATCTGCAACAAGTTGCCGGATTCCACCGGTTGTTAGAAAGCGCCGATTTAGAGTGAGATTTAACGCATCACCTATATCCCCAATAATATGATCATAGCAAGCTAATCTAAAGACATTATCTTTAACTAAACAAGACTGATATTTTTTTAAAGATTCAATTATTTGCTCGGGTGAATATTTCCCCTTTAATCGTTTGCATAAGAGCCTTAAGATTAATAATGCGATATAACATGTAAGGAAATGGGCCTCAATCCTTTGTTCCAATGAAACATGAACAGGGCGGCTTTTAAGATTACTTTTCGTAATCCTAAAACTTCGCTCAATTTCCCAAAGACCGTGGTAGGCCTTAACAACCTCGTGATCAGGCATGTTCATCTCACTTGTAATAATGGTATAGTAACCATCGTATTTTTCATCTTCTTTAATCTTGTCCACATCCAAATAGGGGATGCGCTTAGTATTTATACATTCACCAGTTTCCGGATCGTATTCAATATTCTTAACGTAGCGCAATGCCCCTCCGGCTTCTTTTTTACTGTAGCGTTTAGGATGGGCTATGATTTTTTGTGTTTTTTCAAGAACCTCGGCCCGTTTATGTTTTTGCCGTCTCGCATACAGTTCGTTATAGCAAACGATTTGCTTCACATCTAAAGGGATTTGACGTTTTTTATCATCCGCATATGTTACCCAAAACTTTTGTGGGTAAGGCCTGGATTTCATACGAAAAGCAGGGACATCCTGATTTTCAACTTGCTCACCCCATGAATCAGCTGCCTTTACCACTCCTTTTTTCTCCACATAGCCTGCCGGGTCAAAAACATAATCTTTAAGCTCCTGACTGGCTCCACGTATTTTTTGTGAAAAAACAAAACCATCACTTTTTGCCATAAGAAATGCAACATTATTTCCGCAGTTTAAACCCTTATCAGCAACAATAATGACCCTTCCCAATCCATATGTTTTACGCGTCTTCTGTAGTATCGGCATCATGGTTTCGCTGTCATGTGTATTCCCCTTGAAGAGACGATAAGTAATAGGGATGGCATTGGTATC
>JAQVXR010000128.1 GCA_028709045.1 Desulfitobacteriaceae bacterium
GTAATGCGTGATCCTACCAGAGGAGGGGTGGCGACAACACTTAATGAAATTGCCCAGGCGTCCCGGGTTTCTATGACAATATTTGAAGAAGCACTGCCTGTCCGGGAAGAAGTGCAGAATGCCTGCGGAATTTTTGGGTTTGACCCATTATATGTGGCTAACGAAGGAAAGATAGTGGTCATTGTGCCAAAGGATGAGGCAAAAGCGGCTCTCAAAGCGCTTCATGGACATCCATACGGACGTAATGCTCAGCTGATCGGTGAAGTGACGGAAGGCCGTCCCGGAAAAGTATTTCTTCAAACAACGATCGGCGGTTCCCGGGTTGTAGATATGATGGCAGGAGGACAGCTGCCAAGAATCTGTTAAAATAGGCGCTTACTTTTCAAGCGCTTTTTTATGTCGAATTAACTTGGCAGGAGCCAGGGACAGCGGCTTTAACTGCACTTATAAAATAAATTAATTTTTTGCCGTCAGATAATAAAAACTTTCAATTGGACTAAACAAGCCATATAACTTATATTTACTAAAAGGATATTTTTTCCAAATTTAAGATGCTTAAAAATTTATGAAAGGGATGCAGGCTATGAAAAAATTTCTCTGGGTAATACTGTTGGTTGCAGTATATGCTTTTGTAGTCGGCTGCGGCCAAACACAGCAGGAATCCGGCACTGACCAGAATAATGAACAGGCGCAGCAGACTGTTTCTGTTATGGATGCGGAAAAGAGTAGTTATTTTGTTGATGTTGACTGGCTGAAGGAAAATTTGAATGATGTCGTGATCATTGACGCAAGAAAAGATACAGACTATCATAAAGGGCACATTCCCGGAGCTATTCACGCCCCCTGGCAGACTTTAGCAGATATGGAAGGCAAATCGGGAGAGCCTGGCTGGGGAACAGTATTTCCTAAGGAAAAACTGGCTGAGACACTCGGCGCTTTGGGCATAGACGAGTCAAAGCTGGTCGTAGTCTGCACTGTTTTCCCGGGTTGGGGTGAAGACGGCCGCATAGTATGGGAACTGAGAATGGCTGGCATTCAGGATGCTAAGATGCTGGACGGCGGCTGGACGGCCTGGACCGCATCCGGTAATGAAATCAGCCAAGAAGTTCCTGCCATAACACCGGTGAGCTGTACATTATCACCTTATGACGAAAGTATGAATGCTGATGTTGATTGGATCAAAGTCAACAAGGATAAAATTAAAATTGTTGATTCCCGTTCCGCAAAAGAGTATGGCGGATCCACGGATTTTGGCGAAGCACGGGGAGGACACCTGCCTGGTGCGATTAACATTCCGTTTGAAAACACCTTTAATGAAGACGGTACTGTGAAAAGTACTGCAGAATTGAAGGAGTTATTTACCAATGCCGGACTGACTAAGGAAGACGAGATCATTATATATTGTACCAAGGGGATCCGCTCGGCTCACATGGCATTGCTTATGCGTATGGCAGGCTTTGAGAAAGCACGGAATTATGATGGCTCCTTCTATGAATGGGCGGGAGATTCATCACTGCCGCTGGAATAATAGTAATCTGGTTGCAGGCTCCCAGGCATAGAAAAGGCTGGGAGCTTTCCGGTTTGTAAACGGTTATTGGCGATCTGACCAGGGACACAAGGGTAAAGTCTTATGATAAAAAAGTTCAACGGAAAATTTTTATTGCGTGCAGGGGTCTCGACAGCACTGCTCAGCTGGCTCCTTTTTTCTCTGGACTGGCAGGAGACTTGGGCTGCGTTAAGAGGTATCGATCCATTATTTTTATTGATTGATGTTCTATTGATAGCGGCTGCCGTGGGGGTAAGCGTCGTTAAATGGCGCCTGATATTAAAAGTCCAAGGGATTGGAGTATCAGCAGGAGAGTTGTGGAATGCGTACTGGGTGGGGCTGTTTTTTAACAATTTTCTTCCTTCCAGCATTGGCGGTGATGCCATGCGCATCTTCCTTATCGGAAAAAATGCCGGCAACACTCCGGGTGTTGCCTGTTCTGTGGTGGTTGAACGGGTTCTGGCAACCTTAGGGCTGGCTATGGTTGGGTTAGGCGCTTCTTTTTTTTCCGGGGAAAACCTGCTCAATATCAGGGTATTGTTCATCATATTGGCAGCTGTCAGTCTTATTCTTGCGGCTGTGCTTGTGTGGGGAAGAATTCCTAATTTTCTTAAAAGAGGCAATGGAAAAGCTGCTCATTTTGCAGGCAGTTTTATTCAATACGGAGGCTGTTTGGGGAAAAAGCCCTTTGTTGTTTTCCAGGTTGTGATATGGTCTGCTTTTTTTCAGGTCATTAATGTTGCGGTCAATTATTATTTATTTAAAGGATTGGGTATTACTCAGGTTGCTTTTGATAAGGCACTGTTCCTGATTCCGGCTACCGCAGCTGCTGCAATGATTCCGGTAGGAATAAACGGGTACGGTATCAGAGAAGGCGCTTATGTAGCTTTATTGGCGCATTACGGGGTAAGCCGTTCATTAGCTTTTACTGCTTCCTTACTGTATGCTTTTTTGGTCAGTATGTGCAGCCTCTGGGGAGGTATTCTTTGGCTGCGCTCAAACAGGAAAAGAGAAGGGAAATGTTTTGGAACAACAGGCACGTGAAATCGCAAAAAAATCCATGGAACAGGGGTATAATTGCTGCGAGGCAGTTTTGATGGCTGCGGATAAGATTTGGCAGCTGCATCTTTCACCCGACACCTATGCTGCCGCAGCTTGCTTTGAAAAAGGGATGGGCAGCGGCTGCTCCTGCGGGGCTCTGGTGGGTATAGTTATGATTTCGGGGATTCTTGCCCGTAAACATATGCACCCGTTGGGAAAAGAACTTGCCCCTTATTTGTATGAGAAATTTTTAGAGCAGTTCGGTTCTTCCTGTTGCCGGACGCTGCGTAATAAAAGGACATTGTCCCAAAGAATCGGCAGCAGGGGATGCCGGGAATTGACAGGAGCTGCGGCAGCCCTCATGGTCAATACCTGGCAGGAAGTTTTGACATGGGAAAACGGTGATCTCCTTGACATTAAATATGAGTAAGATTTCTGTGATTATTCCCACACTTAATGAGGAGGAACAAATTCCTTCCCTTTTGGAAAGCCTGCTCGGCATTCCCGCAGTTGAAATTGTTGTTAGCGACGGAGGAAGCACCGACCGGACCAGGGAAATCTGCAGCAGTTATCCTGTAACCTGCGTCTTTGGACCGCCAGGCCGGGGACAGCAGTTGAATCTGGGTGCCAGAAACGCCGGCGGGGATATATTCTTTTTTCTTCATGCCGATTCCAAGGTGGAGAGCAGCGTATTTAAGGAAATCCGCTGGTCTGTGGAAAGGGGCAGTAGGTGGGGATGCTGCACGCTAGCTTTTGATGATCCCAGTCTGCGTTATCAAATATTGGCTGCTGTTTCCCATTTGCGGGTAAAAATTATTTCCAGCTGTTACGGGGATCAGGGAATTTTTTGTGAACGGGAATTATTTTTTGAAGCCGGAGGGTTTCCTGGCTTCCCTTTTCTTGAAGACTTAGCTTTCTCCCGTGTCCTGCGCCGCTTTCAGAAGTCTTGTTCAGTACCGGCAAAGATTGTCACCAGCAGCCGGCGCTTTCGAAAACATGGCTTTTGGTTGACATTATATAAAATGCAGCTAGCAAAACTGCTTTTTTCATTGGGAATGTCCCCGGAAAGGATTCTGGAAATTTACCGGGGGTCAGCCGGAGGTAATTTATGAAGACAGCTGTCTTAGTTTTTAGTAAAGTACCTTTGCCGGGAAGGACAAAAAGCAGATTGGGGGAAAAACTCACAGCCTTTGAGTGCGCCCTGGTACACAGGGCGTGTCTTGATGACATGCACCGGGAACTTAAAAAAACAGGTTGCAAGGGATTCCTTTATTATACTGGGGGGAGTGAACAGGATTTTCTCTCTCCTTTTGCCGGTGAAATACCGGCGGGGTTTGATAACCTGAGGAAACTGAACTTTGATGGATTTGAATTCAAACTACAGAAAGGCCGGGACCTGGGAGAGCGTATGTATCATGCTGCCCGGGAAACGCTGAAATGTTTTCAACAAATCATCATTCTAGGTTCCGACCTACCGGGCATCAGCTGTGACCTGATTATCAGGACACAAGAGCTGTTGGCGCAAAGCAGTGTCGTGCTTGGACCTGCAGCTGACGGGGGGTATTATCTTATTGGTTTAAAAAAAGCTTATGAAAAACTGTTTTGCAATATTTCCTGGGGTTCGGAAAGAGTGTTATTACAGACCATGGAAGCTGCGGGATACCTTGGACTTTCGGCCAGCATGCTTCCTGAAAAGCGTGATGTTGACAGATGGGGGGATTTGCTGTTTTATGGGAATTTACCCAGCGAGGATTTAGATTTGGGGGAGCAATCAGCGTTGCGTCTTGCTCACTACCTGAAACAAAAATATACGATGCCAAGCATGGAGGAAGAAAAACTTGAAAACGACCATTAAAAAAATAATAGAAAAGGCAATTAACTCAGGTAAAATCACTCCTGATGAAATAAGGGAGTTGTTTTTGGTGCCGGAAATTTCAGAAGAATCTTATGCCATACAATTTGCCGCTCGGAAAATGAGCGAAGATGTCATGCAGGGGAAGGCTGAAGTCCATGCCCAGGTAGGCATTAATATTGGACCCTGCCCCAAAAACTGTCTTTTCTGTTCTTTTGCTGTGGTGAACAGAATATTTCCCCAAACTCTGGTGTTACCTGTCGACCAGGTAATTGAAAAATGCCTGGGGTTCGAGGAGTCAGGAGCTAACGCAATTTATCTAATGAGTACAGCAAGTTTGGGCTTAGAGGAGTATTTAAGAACCGGCTGTGCTGTGAGAGAAGTGCTGCGGCCGGAAACGGTGCTTGTGGCCAATGTGGGCGACTTTGATGATAACGGTGCTAAGGCAATTCGAGATGTAGGTTTTCAGGGGGTCTATCACGCAGTTCGATTGGGTGAAGGAATTTCCACCGGGGTCGATGTCAGAAAACGGTTAAGAACTGTCAAGGCGGCCAAAAAAGCTGGGTTGCTGGTTGGCACATGCGTTGAACCTGTCGGGCCGGAGCATTCTGTCGAAGAACTGGTGGAAAAAACGCTTCTCGCCCGGGAGATGGATCCTGTCTTTAGCGGGGCTGCCCGGCGCATTACCATTCCCGGTACCAGGCTGGCTGCGCAGGGAATGGTAAACGAATCACGTATGGCATTAATACTTGCGGTGGTTAGATTGGCAACGGGTTTTAATGTTCTGGGGAATTGTACGCATGAACCAAACGGTATCGGAGCGATGGCCGGAGCCAACCTGTTTTGGGCAGAGCAGGGCGCAAACCCAAGGGATACCGAAAAGGAGACGGAAGCGAGCCGCGGGTTTTCCGTGGCCAAATGCCGGGAAATTTTTCGGGAAGCAGGTTGGGATGTGTTGGATGGCCCGTCCCGGATGTACAGCCGGGCGTGACAAGGGAGGAGAAAATTGAATAAAAAAACAAGCCTCACGATAAAAATTGCAGTTCCCCTGGTACTGGTTTTGGTCTATCTTTTTGTCCAGCCGGTTCAGGTGTACATCAAGAAGATAGTATTTCTGTTTTCCATGGTGGACGTATCTGCCATCAAAGGATATATATTATCCTTTGGTATTTGGGCTCCCATTGTTTCGTTTCTTTTAATGGTCTTTCAGTCTGTGGCAGCACCGCTTCCGGCATTTTTGATTACTTTTGCCAATGCCGGTCTTTTCGGTTGGGTAAAGGGTGCTGCCTTGTCCTGGTCCAGCGCCATGGCAGGCGCAGTTCTCTGCTTTTTTATCGCCCGGTTTTACGGGAGAGAAGTCGTTGAAAAACTCACCAGTAAGTTGGCATTGGAGAGTGTCGATGATTTTTTTCAAAAGCACGGCAAGTACGCGATTCTCATTGCCCGGCTTCTGCCGTTCATCTCATTTGATGTAGTAAGCTATGCTGCCGGGCTGACATCAATGGGTTTTTGGGAGTTTTTCTGGGCAACAGGCCTTGGTCAGCTCCCGGCGACCATTGTTTATTCCTATGTCGGTGATATGCTGGTGGGAAGTGTCAAGACCTTTGTCTTTGGGCTCCTGATACTATTTTCCCTGGCGGTGCTCGGTATTCTATTAAAAAGAGTTTTTCAAGAGAAAAAAACGAAACATGTTATTAATGAGTAAAAGGGCGTGCCCAAGGCATGCCCTTTTATATATATTGAAATCTATTTCACTGTCCAGGATTAATAATGTTTCTTTTTGTTTAAATGTTCCTGAACATCAACCAGGGCTTCGCCGAAGCGTTGGAAATGTACTACTTCCCGCTGTCTTAAAAATCTTAAAGTATCTTTGATCCCCGCATCATCAGTCAGTTGGATCAAGTGCTCATATGTAGTGCGAGCTTTTTGTTCTGCGGCCATATCCTCATGGAGGTCGGTTACCGGGTCGCCTGTAGCCTGGATGTAAGCAGCTGTCCAGGGCACCCCGTTAGCATCTGTGTAGAAAAGAGCCCGGTCATGCTGGGCATAATGGCCGCCTAAATCAACCGCTTTTAATTCTTCTACACTGGCATCTTTCACCAGGCGGTAAACCATGGTGGCGATGATCTCCAGATGAGCCAATTCTTCAGTGCCATTAGGTTATCAATAATTTTTGTACAAAAAATTATCAGTGGTGACCATATTGAGGCAGTTTGGATATAACACAATTTCAAAGCTTTCCGGATTTGCTCTCCCAGCATCCGGGACGGTGTTTGAAAATCTTCACTGGCCAAATTTTAAAAGCTGTAGTGTGTGGAGGAATTCTCTCATTAACATTAGTAAGTCCTTTTTCCTTGGTACTGTCTGGGGAAAGGACGTTTGCCCAGGGAACAGACACCCTAGATCGTTTAAACGAGCCAAACCAGTGGGGACAAGATATGTTTCCTGAGGAGAACAAAACAAACAGGTTCTTGGTCAAATATCAAATTGGGGAAAGAGAAAAAGCTGAAATGGAAATCGAAAAACATGTAAAAAGATTGTGAAAAGTCGGAATCAAAGTTTTGATTTAGTGATTACAGAGAAATACATGACGTCGGAAGATTTACTCTCGGAAATGGTAGAGGAAGGAATTGAGGAGAACATAGAGTATATTCAGCCAGACTATCAGCTGATGCCAGCCTCTTTAAATAGCGATATTAACGACCCCTATTTCACAGAGCAGTGGGGTTTGGGGCCTAAAGAAACTTTACAGCCTATTCCCCAAAATAACCTGAAGAAAAGTCAGACCGATAGCTTTTATAAAAAAGATATGGGGATTAATGCTAATGTTTTTCAGGCATGGGGGCAATCTCAGGGAGAAGGGGTTATTGTGGCGGTACTGGATACAGGAATAGATATCACCCATGAAGATCTTCAGGAAAATATTTGGGTAAAATCACTAACGTTAGTTATGATAGGAATAACCGGGTATTCGAAACTGCATCTAATCATGATGGAATCAGCCGGTACTACCATCCCTTGGGGGCGGTAGAAAAATATCAGGTATGGAATGACACCGGTGGCAGCAGAGTTTATAGAGAAGGTTTGGAATACGATTTTTACTACACCGGTTTGACCAAGCAGAGAAAAACTGGAACTTACCCCGTCAGCTTTCAATATGATGTTTTGGGAAATCTGACTAAAATCACTGATCCTTTT
>JAQVXR010000129.1 GCA_028709045.1 Desulfitobacteriaceae bacterium
TAAGTAATTTTTTCTTGATTTTATTAAAAAAGCCACCAGTTTATCAGATAGCTGTACAGTTCTAAGAACCTGTTTATCTTCTGGTGGTTTAATCAAACACAATTATACAGCTTTTTGTTATCTGACAGGCAGCCTAAATGCACCGTCTAAAACCCTGGACATGAATACCGTAAATTCAGCCCTGGTTACACTCCTTTCCGGATAGAAATAACCTCCTTCATATCCGGCAACAACTCCGTTTCCTGCAAGTGTAATAATACTCGAATCAGCCCAAGCGTATCCTGGTTTCCCTAAATCCTTAAAGTTAGTGCCGGCTGCAGGATAACCTAAATCAAAAGCCCTGTCTAAAATTACTACCAGTTCGGCACGGCTCACGTATTTCTCCGGTTTAAACGTTCCGTCCGGATATCCGCCAAAAATACCTGCTCCTTTTGCAGCAGCAATATCTGCATAAGCCCAGTAGCCCGGGCTGACATCGGAAAACTGAGGTTTGCTCACATTGTAATTTAATAATAGCGCCCGATTCAGCATCGCGGCAAGCTGTGCCCTCGTCACCTTATCATTAGGCCCAAAAAGACCGTTACCGTACCCTCCAATAATTCGAGGTGTATAATTGGTTAGATATAATATACTGTCCTTTGCCCAATGGTTAACTGCATCACGAAATGGAAAAATATTTTTCCCAAACTCCATAGACTCAGAAAACTTTACCTGGGGTTTAGGACCGGTATACTTGTATTCAATATAATCGTCATCATAACTACCATAAGCAAAAAAGATATGTCGGGAACTTGATTCGATCCGGGCAAACTTATTCCAGTCAACTACTTTTTCTTCCCGTTTTCCCGACCTGATTTTATAGGTAAAGGTGGGGTCAAGGACCACCCAGCCAATCTGGGGAAGATAAAATTCCGGCCAGGTGTGCCTCATTAAGGTAATATCTAAGGCGCCGTCTTCCCTGATGTAAGGAAAACCGTTGTGTTCCCTAGGAAGATAAAGATATCCGGATTTCCAGCGAGCAGGTATTCCTAAGGATCGTGCCGCAGCCACAAATAGATTAGTGTAATCCTCACAAACACCTTCCCCGGTGCGAATCGCATTTAAAGCTCCTTTATTAGCATTAGGAGAATCACTTTTGTAAGTCATAAAAAGATTAATATCTGCAAATAGTTTCTGTGCAATAATATATGGGTTCTTTTCGTCCTTCACGACTTCTTTGGCATACTTAATAATGGACGGGTGATCGGATTCTATTTTAGTCTCCGGTTTTAAGTAGCGATCGGGTATACCCTGATAGGTACCGTAATCAGGAGACACCTGCCCCACGCTAATATGAAAAGTAGCCGCATAATTACGTACGGCATATTTTTGTTTAAGAGTTATCTTTTGACCGGGATAGATCACCGGAATAGCAAATACTCCTTGCCTGGCGCCGGCTTGGTTTGTCAGAATCTTTTCCGGCCATGGATTGAATTCTTCTCCCAGCAGTTCTTGATATACAGGTTGATCCTGATCCATAAGGGGGATAGTCACCTTAACATTCCGAATAATATCCTGGGTAGGATTGCTTAACTCAACCTCATGTGTAATAGTATACACCCAAGGTTCCGATAGCGTGTAATACTCCTCACTGTCAGCAATCACACTGTTACTATTTAAAATTAAAAATAGGGTTAATATAATAACCAGTTTCAAATTCTTCAATGTCTTCTCCTTCTTTACATTTGTCAACAAAGAATAAATTTCATCCACATAGCCCAAATATAAAAGATTCGCCAGTCACTAACAAAATCCCTACTGGAAGTTTTTAAAAAATAAAAACCCCGGTAAAAATACCGGGGAAAGGTAATTCTATCCTAAACCGGATGGACATCGGAGTCTTTTTCCTTATTGACTAAAGCAAAGTCGACATTGCTTTTTCCAGACAACCGCTCCTCTAAAAAAACTTTCGCTACTTGAGGAAAGAGAATATAGGATAAAACATCTTCTTCGCTTTCCGCATAAAAATTTATTTCCTTTTTGGCATCAGCCATCTGAGGAGCTAAGAGGTCAGCAGGCCTTACAGTAATGGGCTTTTCGTCCCCAATTATTTTTTTCCTGACCTCTTCATTGATCTGTGCCGGAGGCTCTCCATAAAGCCCTTTCATATAATTCTTCACCTCATTGGTAACCATCTTATATCGTTCACCGGCCAAAACGTTTAAAACCGCCTGGGAACCGATGATTTGGCTTGAAGGAGTAACAAGCGGCGGGTAACCAAAATCCGCCCGCACCCGAGGAACTTCTTCCAGTACCTGAGGAAGTTTATCCAAGGCATTAGCCTGCTGGAGTTGAGAAATAAAATTGGAAATCATGCCTCCGGGAATCTGGTAGCGCAGTACATTTGCATCAACAGTACCATCAGCAACATCAAAATTATTGTACTTAGCCCGGACTTTCTTGAAATACTCCGCTATTTTTGATAATTGTTCCAGGTCAAGCCCCGTTTGCCAAGGAGTATTCTCCAATGCCGCAACCATCGTTTCAGATGCTGGTTGAGATGTTGCGTTAGCCAGTGAAGACACCGCACAGTCAACCACATCTGCTCCCGCTTCAATTGCTTTCAAGTATGACATGGACGCCATACCGCTGGTGTAGTGACAATGGAGCTGCACCGGAAGATGAACCTTTTCTTTTAAACCTTTTACAAGATCATAAGCCATCGTCGGCGTAATGATACCCGCCATATCCTTAATACAAAGGGAATCAGCCCCTATATCTTTCAAAGTCTGAGCCAACTGCAGGTAATAATCCAGATTATGAAATGGACTAATAGTATAGGAAATGGTAGCCTGGACATGTCCTCCTTCTGTCTTGGCTACTTTCATCGCCTTTTCCATATTGCGAACATCATTTAAGGCATCAAATATTCGTAATATATCAATCCCGTTACCGATAGCTTTATTGATAAATCTCTCAAGTACATCGTCCGAATAGTGGCGATAGCCAACTAGGTTCTGACCTCTTAACAGCATCTGCAGCTTTGTATTCTTAATTACCTTACGCAGTTTGCGCAGTCTTTCCCACGGATCCTCATTGAGAAAACGCATACAGCTGTCAAAAGTTGCTCCGCCCCAAACCTCCATAGAGTGGAAACCAACCATATCCATTTTTTCGGCAATGGGAAGCATATCTTCCAGTTTCATTCGAGTTGCCAGTAAAGACTGGTGTGCATCACGAAGAGTTGTATCAGTAATTCCTACCAGTTTTTTGGCCTGTTTCATTCTGCCTTCCTCCTAAAGCATTGCTGTAGTATCATGCACATGCTGAAATTATAACACATTTTTTGATTTGTAAAGAAGATTATTGGCATGAATACTGGATACATGCAAGAATCACAGCTACCAGCTGTGATTCAAGAAAGAATAGTATGAAAAAGAGCAAAATTTTCGGTTCTCTCTATAATACTTTCGTGACACCCAAAAAAACTTGGCCCCTAGCTGCGTCAACTGTAATTACCGATTTATCAGGTATCTTTTCCGTTGCACCCTCGACACCAACAATAACCGGAATGCCTAAATTAATGGCCACGATTGCTGCGTGGGAGGTCAAGCCTCCTTCTTCCGTGATAACCGCCGCGGCCTTTTCCATGCTGGGCATATAATCCCTGTCGGTACTGGAAGCAATAATTACATCACCTGTTTGCACCAGCCGGAGTGCCTCCTTGCCACTTTTGACACATCTTGCCACCCCGGTCGCTACCAAATTGCCAATCCCTGTTCCCCGGGCAATGGCATTGCCAATAATATGTACTTTAATTAAATTGGTATTACCCGGACTGCCCACAGGCACCCCGGCTGTAATGACAACTAAGTCCCCGCCCTGAACCAACCGTTCCGATAAAGCGGCTGAAACAGCCTGGCTGATCATTTCGTCTGTCCCTTTTGTTTCCGGAACCAAAACTGCTTTAACTCCCCAAACTAAACTTAAAAGACGCTGAACCCGAACATGTTGAGTCGCGGCAATTACAGGGGCATGGGAACGGTACTTTGCAACCATCTTTGCGGTAAATCCTGATGTCGTCGGCGTAATAATAGCAGCAGCATTTAAGACATCGGCAATATGATAAGAAGCATGGCTAATGGCATCGGTAATTGTTGACGAAGTCAGTACTCCTTTTGCTTCAGCATTATAGTCAATACCGGTTTCCGCCTGGGAAGCAATCCTGGCCATTGTCCGAACCGCTTCCTCCGGATATTTCCCCGCTGCTGTTTCTCCGGACAGCATAACGGCATCAGTACCGTCAAAAATCGCATTAGCAAC
Organism: Desulfitobacteriaceae bacterium; assembly: GCA_028709045.1. Classification (GTDB taxonomy): domain Bacteria; phylum Bacillota; class Dehalobacteriia; order Dehalobacteriales; family Dehalobacteriaceae; genus JAQVXR01. The sequence continues at coordinate 4,303 of JAQVXR010000129.1, forward strand.
GTCACTTGCTTCCGCCCTGGTCGGCCTTGGATTGCGGATCATGGAGTCTAACATCTGGGTTGCGGTGATAACCGGCTTTCCTGCCAAGTTGCATTTGTTGATAATCATTTTTTGCACCAAGGGTACTTCCTCTGCCGGGATTTCTACGCCTAAGTCTCCCCGTGCTACCATAATACCGTCCGCCACTTTTAAAATAGCATCAATATTATTGACACCGGCGCGGCTTTCGATCTTAGCAATAATATCAATCTCCGCGTTATGTTCTTCTAGAACCCTTCGAATATCCAATACATCCGAAGATTTTCTGACAAAGGATGCGGCAATAAAATCAACACCCTGTTCAATACCAAAAATAATATCGGCTGCATCTTTTTCCGTAACCCCAGGAAGATTTACTTCCACCCCCGGGACATTAACGCCTTTATGGGAGAATATTTCGCCACCGTTTTTTACCCGGCAGAATATTTCACGATCATCGACCTTCTGAACTTCTAAGCCAATCAACCCGTCATCAATTAAAATTGTCGCTCCTGGATCTACATCTTCCGGCAGTCCTTGATAAGTAACAGGCAAAACATTCTCGCGGCCATAGGCTTCTTCAACAGTGATAATTACTTCCTGTCCTTCGGAAAGAACAACTTTCCCCCCAGGCAAACTGCCTATGCGAATTTCCGGCCCTTTGGTATCCAGTAAAATTGCGACACAATTCTTTTGGTTATCCGCAGCTTGTCTGATATTTTTTATCCGCTGACCGTGCTCCTCATAAGTCCCATGAGAAAAATTAAGCCGGGCAACATTCATGCCGGCTTTAATCAGTTTTTCAAGCATTTCAACAGATTCAGAAGCGGGTCCAATTGTGCAGACAATCTTTGTATGAATCATGTAACCGGCTCCTTTCCAACCACTAAATAGCTAAGACTTGGGCTAATTCATACTCACTAAAATCAATTTCATTGCTCTGGCTTAAAGCCCATTCCAAATCAAAACTTTTTATCTTATTATCTTGAATGCCCACCATCAGCTTACGCTTACCGTTTATTAAGAGAGTAACCGCTTCCGCGCCCATCCTGCTGGCAAGAATTCTGTCTAATGCGGTGGGAGTCCCTCCCCGCTGAATATGCCCTAAAATACTGACCCGAGTATCCAACCCGGAAATTTTCTGAATTTCTTTGGCAACATCAATGGCGCTTGAGGCTCCTTCCGCAGTAAGAATAATACTGTGCAGTTTGCCTCTTTGCTGACCTCGCTTAATTTTCGCCACCACATCATCCAAAGAAAACGGCCGTTCCGGAATTAGGACGGATTCGGCGCCCCCCGCTAAACCGGCAGAAAGAGCAATAAAGCCGGCATGACGACCCATCACCTCAATCACAAAAATTCGCTCATGAGAAGTTGCTGTATCCCGAATTTTATTAATGGCATCTACTACGGTATTAATAGCCGTATCAAAGCCAATGGTAAACTGAGTGCACGGGATATCATTATCAATAGTTCCGGGAACACCTATTGTCGGGATCCCTACCTTTTCCAGTTCAATCGCGCCTCGGAAAGTCCCGTCTCCTCCAATAACCACCAATCCCTCAATTCCTTCTTGCATCATCAAAGACGCCGCCTGCTGCCGTCCTTCCGGAAGAAAGAATTCCTCCGACCGGGCGGTACGGAGTACAGTTCCTCCCCGGTGGATTATATCGGCAACGGACCCTAAATTAAGGGGCAGAAAGTCCCCCTTAATTAAACCAGCGTACCCGCGCCTCACACCAACTATCTTCAATTTATGGTAGATGGCCGTCCGTACTACCGCTCGGATGGCGGCATTCATCCCCGGAGCATCCCCGCCACTGGTTAACAGACCAATTTTTTTCATTAAAGAACCTCCCAGTTGTAGTTTATCCACAACCTAAGCGAACTATGAATAACCCTTCAGCTGCCAATGACAGTGCTGAGAATTTCATGAGCCTCTTCTACTTCTGATTCAGGCACAAGGATTTCCACAGAACCGGAATCACCTAAATGCGGAACACCAATAGAGCGTAACATTACAAGCAGTCCTTCTCCCGAAAGATAATTTTTCAGCATTTCCGCTGTTGCTTTGTTAGGAGCAATATATACTACAGTCCACACTTCCGGTGCGCCTCCTCTTGGGTAATTATTATTTTACTGTATCCATCTGTACCAAAATCACTCACCCGACTCAATGACACCATGCTTAGTCATTACCGTTGCTTTCCCTCTCACTTTAATGGCCGATGTATGCTCAGTAAATTGGGCAATCATAACTTCCCCTTTGTCAAGTTTCTCGGAATGATGAAACTTTGTATCCTTCCCCCGGGTCAGCCCAATGATTGTAACCCCGTTTTCTTTAGCTTTGATCACTATATAGTCGTTAAACACTTTTTCATTGTTTTCCATGTTACCACCTCTAAAGGTTATAAATTAATCTCATAAATTCCTCCGACTTTTCAAGAATACTTTTGAGTAATTGCATGGGCCACTATGTCAGGGACCAATCCCTGGACGCACCCGCCCAGTGAGGAAGCCTGTTTAATGATGCTTGAACTGATAAAAGAAAACTTTGAACTGGTCATGAGGAATATTGTTTCTACGTTATTATTTAATTTTTTATTCATTAAAGCCATTTGAAACTCATACTCAAAATCAGATACTGCTCTTAGCCCACGGATAATTGCTGTAGCGCCTTTTTGGCTGCAATAATCAACCAATAATCCTTTAAAGCTATCAACTTCAACTTTCTCCATACCGTTGGTGACAGCACGCAGCAAATTTATTCTTTCATTGTTATCAAAAAGGTTGTTTTTATAATTGTCCAAAGCTACTGAAATAATTACCTTATCAAAAAGTGTAACCGACCTTTTTAAAATATCCAAATGACCATTGGTCACAGGATCAAAGGTCCCCGGGTAAATCGCCACGCGCATATCTCCCACTCCTTGCTATCTGCTTTAGCTTTTTAGGCTTCAAAATTTAATTCCATGTCTCAATACGATTTCCTGCAAAATAATTAAAAAATAAGCTTCCGGCAAAAAAATCCATTTTCTTATTTATCCGATAGCTAACAGTTCTAAGACTCCCTCTTCTTTTAAGAGGTATAGGCGTTTGCGAAACGCTGTAACCCTCATAAATACAGGCTTTTGTTAACATTTTTTATGTATAACTCCTCTCCAAAATGCGGTAAAATTAAGTTGTAAACAATAATAAAACAACATCTCGGAAAGG
>JAQVXR010000011.1 GCA_028709045.1 Desulfitobacteriaceae bacterium
ACCTGCACCGCTCTCTGATGCTCGCCGACCTCCTCAAGGCCTGTGAGATCAACAATAGCTTTAATGTTCTCCCCACTAAAATTATCAATCACCGACACTGAGGCTTCCAATACCACATCAACCTGTGCCGGGTCTATTTCCGCACTTATTCCTTCCCTAACACCTTGGATCTCAATGGGAATTTCAGAAAACGCCTTTTCTTCAAGTTTTATAATGCGCACTACCGCTGTGACAGACTCTTCTTCCAGGAAGGTTATTCCTTGAGGGAGGTTGAGATTAACTTTTTTGTTTATATCCTTTGTCGTCCCGCTGATATCAACAGGAGTTGCAGTAAGAGAGTTTACTTGGTCGAGCCGGGCAAACTCCCCAAAAATTGTCACAAGGTTGGGTTCCACAACTACCCGTTCAACTTTGTACCCCTGGGCAGGTTCACCGGTGATAGGTACTTTTACCGGAACACTTTTAGATGGCAGTTCTCTTACTACAGGAATCAGCACCTCCACTTCCCGAGGGTCAAAACTGATTAAATCCAAATTTAATCCATCGGAATTATCCGCCACCTTAACAGGCAAGCTTTGACGGTAGTTTTCCTGGGATTCTCCTAGGTTTACCTCAACATAGACCTGCTTAATATCCTTCAATTGATCTTGAGGTCCGGAAACCAACGCCTCATTTGGGGTTAAAACAGGCTTTAAAGCCATGAATCCTTTGGCAGGAGAATTATCAGCAAAAGAAACTGCCACCGGCACCTGGGTTCTGGCCATGGTTTCCACTTTTATATTAACACTAGAGGGAATTATCGATACCAGCCGGGTTTTACCCGGGACAGATACATTGATTTCCATAGTATGCATTCCTACTTCCATATTATCCATCTCGAGGAATGCATGGATATCCCGGGCAGATACCATATCTAAATCCTGTCGTTGGCCTTGAATACGTACCTTAACAAATGATGGACGCTCCGCCACTACCAAATCAGGAGATAAATCCCGCACCTCCACAGGTACGGTAAATATCTGTTCCGTCGTAGGATTTTCCTGGTGACTGACAAAAAGCCAAAGCAACACCGCCAGGATAACAGAGAAAATCTTATATAGAAGATTATTTGTGTTAATTATTTTCATATTATGCCCTCCGGTGCCAGAAATGTGTACTGGTAGTCTTGGGAACCAGCATATCCTGAAGCATATCTCGCAGATTTTTCTCGTCAAGATGACGGACCAGCTTTCCCTCATGTCCCAACGATATTGTGCCGGTCTCTTCCGAAACTACCAGTGCCAGCGCATCGGAAATTTCCGTAATTCCTAAGGCCGCCCGGTGTCTCGTTCCAATGTTGCTTTCCAAGTAAGGATTATCACTTAATGGCAAGAAACAAGCGGCGGCAACCACCCGATTACCTCGAATAATTACGGCACCGTCATGGAGGGGCGTTTGGGGAATGAATATATTACTTAAAAATTCCGTGGTTACTAAACCGTCAATCTTAATCCCCGTTTCAATATAGTCATTTATCCCTGTTTCCCGCTCCAGAATAATTAGAGTTCCGGTTTTTGTACGGGAAGATGAAACAATACACCTGATAATTTCGTCAATTAAACGGAGGATATCTCCCGCACCCATTTCATCTGAATGGCGGGCAAAGAATTGGCCTCTTCCCAGCTGTTCCAAGGCCCGGCGCAATTCAGGCTGAAAAATAACAGCCAGTGCCACAAAAATGGTCGCCCAAGTTTTATCGAGAATCCATCTAATGGTCTCCAGGTTCAACCAATCACTGACATTTGACGCCACTAAAAGCACCAGAATACCCTTAATTAACTGGACAGCCCTAGTGCCCTTTATAAGCATGAGAAGCTTGTAAATGACAAAAGCCACAATGACAATATCCAGCATTTGTGTTAAGATTCTTAAGTAAGACCAGTCTGGGAGCAACTCTTCTTCACCGCCTCATCATGCTTATTATGTGTATTACAAGCCCCTGCTATCTAGGTTCTTTTCGACAAGCTAAGAAAAAATCCCTTTTGAAAAATATGATTTATTTCAGTTGCATTCATTTTTCTTTGCACAGTATTTACCTGCTAGTAAGAACAATTGTTTTATAGTACAATAAGGTAAATATCCATTTAATCTGGAAATGCTTTTAATATAATATTTACGGAAAAAGAGGTGAGCCCATGTTAAACTGGAAAAAGCATATTCCCTTAACCATAGCATGTGTTCTCACCGGTCTTTTACTAACGGTGGCGCTAAAAACACAAACGGCATTGAATAGCGAAAATGTCAATAAGAATCAAACACTGATAGATCTCATTGAGAATCTAGAAATGGATACCCAAACACTGGAAGAAAGTATTGGCTCCGTCCAGAAACAAATTGACGAAGTTCAAAAACAGGGGACTTCCGGCCAAGGTATGGTTGCCGGCCTACAGAATCAGGTAGAAGAACTAAAATTAAGAGCGGGGCAGACAGATGTCTTTGGCCCTGGAGTCACTATTGTCCTGGAGGATAATACAGCCGGTGCTGAGATGGTAAAGAAAAACAACCCGGAGCTTTATAATCCGGAGGATTTTATAGTTCATGATAAGAGCCTTCTTTATTTAGTCAGTGCCCTGCGCGGCCAAGCGGAGGCCATTGGTATCAATAATCAGAGGCTGGTAGCTTCTTCCGATATTCGTTGTGTCGGTACAGTTATTATGGTTAACTCTACCCGGTTGGCCCCACCCTATGAAATTCAAGTTATCGGCAACCCGAAAATTTTAGAAGCAACTGTGTTAAACAGTGATGAATATTTTTTCCTACAGAGCAAAGAAATGCCTGTCACCATTACACAGCAGGAAGAAATATCTCTTCCTGCCTTAAAAGGAAGTAACACGGCCAACTACGCAAATCCAGTGAAAGAAGGTGAGCAATAATGTGGCTGCCCTTATTAGGACTTATTCTTGGAGCATTATTTGGCTCCATTCTCACAGTAACTGTTCCTATTGTTTATGCCAAATACCTGTCTGTAGCTGTTCTAGCTGCTTTGGATTCACTACTAGGGGGTTTCCGGGGAGTTTTAGAGGAATCATTTGATGGAGTAATTCTTCTGTCCGGTTTCTTTACTAACGCCTTAATGGCAGCACTCCTTGCTTACCTGGGGGATCACCTGGGATTGGACCTTTACTTGGCAGCAGTAATCGCCTTTGGATTACGGCTTTTTTCCAATATGGGCTTTATTCGCAGAGATCTGATTAACCGGTACAGATTGAAAAAAGCCAAAAAGGCAGGGGAAATACATGATTAAAAAGCAATGGCAGATACCCCTATTTATTGCCCTTTTTATCTTTGCTTTATTGGTGTCCACCCAGTACCGAACTCAGATAGCATATGTACACTCCCTTTCGAATCAAAAATCAGAAGACTTGGTGGCAATTGTAAAAAGCCTCAATGAAAAAAGAAACCTGCTGGAAGCGGAATTGGATAAACTGGCCAAAACCAAGCGTTCTCTGGATGAAAAGTATAATGCCGGGTCCAGTTTAATCGCAAACTTGACTAAAGACCTACAGCATCTGAAGGTTATTACCGGAGCTGTCCCCGTAGAGGGACCAGGCATAATTATTTCAATTACCGGAGATTCCAACCTCATGTACCTGGATTTGATTGATCTGGTTAACGAGCTCTGGGTAAGCGGGGCGGAAGCAATAGCCATCAATAATATCCGGATCGACAACCAAACGATAATCTCACAAGGTGAAGATTCCAACCACCGGCTGGTCATTACCGTCAATAACCAGCCTCTCTTAAGCCCGGTGGTAATCAAGGCCATCGGAAATCCTGACACACTGGAAAAGGGGCTTACCTTTACCGGGGGTATTATCGACAGTCTCAACACTCTTTACTCAGTATACCCGGTGATCAAGAAAGAGGAAAATGTAACACTTCCGACAGCCCAACCATCCAAAGCCTTTAAACATCTCCAATGGTAAATAAAAGGGGATACCTAACAAAATAGGCGTCCCCTTTTATTTCTTCTTACAACCACTAAACTGCTTTAGCTGACATTTTCTTTAAGTTTTCCATTTCCTTTTTTGTAAAGCACGTAATTCATACTGTCGATAAGTGCTTGCCAGCTAGCCTCAATAATATTTTCCGAGACACCTACAGTGCTCCATGTCTCTTCTGCATCCATCGTCTCGATCAGTACCCGCACCTTGGCTGCTGTAGCATCCTTCTCATCTAAAACACGGACTTTATAGTCGGTGAGATGGATATCTTTGATGACAGGATAAAATCCTTCCAATGCCTTACGCAAAGCATTGTCTAAAGCATTGACCGGCCCGTTTCCTTCTGCTGCAGTATGGACGATCTCGTCTCCTACCCGCAGCTTAACCATGGCTTCAGAGATAATACCGTTATCTTCTCTCTTTTCCATCAATACTTTAAAGGATTCCAATTTAAAACAATCCTCAACCTGTTCAAAGGCTTTTCTTAAAAGCAGTTCCAGAGAAGCTTCCGCTCCCTCATACTGAAATCCCATATGCTCCAGCTCTTTAATGTGATTGATTATTCTCCGGCTTTGCTCAGTTTCGAATTCCGCCTTAATATTTAGTTCCTCTGCCTTATATTTTAAATTGCTTAGGCCGGATAACTCGGAAACCAGCACCCTTCTCTTATTGCCCACTAAATCCGGTTCAATATGCTCATAAGTGACCGGGTTTTTCGCCACAGCACTGACATGAATACCTGCTTTATGAGCAAAAGCACTTAGTCCGACAAAAGGCTGCTGGGATAGATGAGCCACATTAGCCAGCTCGCTGATATAATGTGAAGCTTCAGATAAAAGCTTTAATCTGCCTGGAGGCAGAGATGGGCAGTTCATTTTTAATTCCAGATTTGGAATGACAGAGGAAAGATTGGCATTACCACACCTCTCCCCATAGCCGTTGATCGTTCCTTGAACCATAGTTGCACCGGCTCGGACGGCAGCAAGGGAATTAGCCACCGCCAACTCTCCGTCGTTGTGAGCGTGGATCCCAATAGGTACTGCTATTTTTTCCGCAATAAAACGGACAACCCGTTCCACTTCATCCGGAAGCATTCCGCCGTTAGTATCGCATAACACCACCCAGTCGGCACCTGCCTCGCTGGCGGCCTGAACTGTCTTAAGAGCATAATCCTCGTTATGCCGATACCCATCAAAAAAGTGTTCCCCATCATATATTACTTCCAAACCTTTGGATTTGAGGAATTTGACAGTGTCGAAAATCATGGAGAGGTTTTCTTCCAGGGTGGTATTGAGAGCCTGGGTAACATGCAAGTCCCAAGACTTGCCGAATATCGTTACCGTCTTGATCCCCGATGCTAAAAGGGCTTTCATATTGACATCATCTGCAGGGTCCATTCCCGGCCGGCGTGTACTGCTGAAAGCGACTAACTTAGCTCTCTTTAAAGACACCTTTTGCATCCGCCGAAAGTATTCCATATCTTTCGGATTGGACCCCGGCCACCCTCCTTCAATATATGCAACGCCAAGGGCATCCAATTTAGCAGTAATTTTTAATTTATCCTCAACCGACAAGCAAATTCCCTCACCCTGGGCACCGTCACGTAAAGTAGTATCCAGAACTGCCACTTCTGTCACAGGATTCAACTCCTTACCTAATCTCGTCAGCTACCAAATTTCCCATTTCTTCTGTTCCCAATATCTTTTTGCCCGCTTCCGCCAAGTCAGCTGTCCGATATCCTTTTTTTAGCACCTTAGCTACCGCCTCTTTGATTTCCTGAGCTGCTTCCAACCGGTGAAAACTATACTCCAGCATCATTGCGCCAGATAAAATTGTGGCCAGAGGATTTGCCTTATTCTGACCGGCAATATCCGGGGCAGAACCATGTGAGGGTTCGTACAAACCAACCTTTCCCCCAATACTGGCTGAAGCCAACATTCCAATAGAACCGGAAATCATAGATGCTTGGTCAGTTAAAATATCGCCAAAGGTGTTTTCCGTGACAATTACATCAAACTGTTTCGGGGAACGCACCAACTGCATAGCACAGTTATCTACATACATATGATCCAGTTCCACTTCTGGGTAATCGGGAGCGATCTTCATCACTGTTTCCCGCCACAGGCGCCCGCTTTCCAAAACATTGGCTTTATCCACAGAAGTCACCTTGTTTCGGCGTCCCTTAGCTGTTTCAAAAGCCAGCCGGACAATCCGCTCAATTTCCTCTGTAGTGTAAATCAGGGTATCCAGTGCCAATTCCCCTGTCTCCGTTTTCTCCCGCCGCTTCTCACCAAAATACAACCCGCCGGTCAGTTCCCGAATGACAACCATATCTGTACCCGCAATAACTTCTTCTTTTAAAGTGGACGCTGCCACCAATTCGGGATAAAGAGCAACAGGACGAATATTGGCATAAAGTCCCAAACGTTTTCTCAAGGGAAGGAGCGCTGCCGCCTCCGGCCTAATATGAGTGGGAAGCTGATCCCACTTGGGTCCGCCGATGGCACCTAATAAAATGGCCTCGCTTTCCTGGCAAAGCTTCATGGTATCCTCAGGAAGGGGTACACCGGCAATATCAATGGCTGCCCCGCCTACCGGAGCTTCCGTAAAGTTAAATTCCAGGTCATACTTTTCTCCTACTTTTTTCAATACCTTTACCGCCTGGGGGATAATCTCCTGGCCGATCCCGTCCCCCGGTAGCACAGCAATTCGATACCTGTTCATTGGTTCTTCGTCCTTTCTTTAACATAAGCCATCAATCCGCCGGCAGAAATAATTTCCTGCATAAACTCGGGAAATGGTGCTGCTTGAAACTCCACACCTGTAGTGATGTTTTTAATTAATCCGGTATCTGTATCTACCTCTACAATATCCCCTTCTTTGATTCCGGCTGCCGCTTCCGGACATTCCATAATAGGAAGCCCAATATTAATGGAATTCCGGTAAAAAATCCGGGCAAAGGTAGGAGCAATCACACAGGATACTCCTGCGGCTTTGATGGCAATAGGAGCATGTTCTCGAGAACTCCCGCAACCAAAGTTCTTTCCGGCAACAATAATATCTCCTTCTGCTACTTTCTGGGGGAAAGCAGGATCAGCATCCTCCATACAGTGTTTTGCCAATTCCTCCGGTAGTGATGTATTTAAGTACCGGGCAGGAATAATGGCATCGGTATCAACGTTGACACCAAACTTCCAAGTCCTTCCTTTGATAATCATTATTTCTCCACCTCCTGAGGATGCCCAATATGACCCAGCACGGCTGATGCCGCCGCCACGGCAGGATTGGATAAGTAAACTTCACTTTCCGGATGACCCATCCTGCCGACAAAATTCCGGTTAGTGGTAGAAAGAGCTCTTTCCCCTTTTGCCAAAATTCCCATATGTCCACCGAGACAGGGGCCGCAGGTAGGGGTGCTTACTGCTGCATTGGCATTGATAAATATTTCTACTAAGCCTTCCTTTACTGCCTGCAGATAAATTTTTTGTGTGCCGGGAATGACGATACACCTGACATCAGGATGTACCTTTTTCCCTTCCAGGATGGAAGCAGCAATTCTTAAATCTTCCATACGGCCGTTGGTACATGAACCGATCACTACCTGATTGATACGGATATCCCCGGCGTCCGATACGTTTCGGGTGTTTTCCGGCAGATGGGGAAAGGCCACCTGGGGTCCGATATCGGAAACATTGTATTCGATAACCCGGGCGTATTCCGCATCGGGATCGCTTTGATAAATTTTAAACTCTCTTTTTGCCCGTTCCTTAACGTATGCTAAAGTTTTATCGTCAGGCGCAATAATACCATTTTTGCCCCCTGCTTCAATTGCCATATTACACATAGAAAAACGGCTGTCCATAGAAAGAGCATTAATCCCTTCACCGGTAAATTCCATGGCATGGTAAAGGGCTCCGTCCACTCCAATCTGTCCAATGGCATATAGGATAAGATCCTTCCCGCTTACCCAAGGGTTAAAATCCGTCCCCCTGAAAACAAATTTGATAGTTGGAGGCACCTTAAACCAAGCCTCACCGGTCGCCATCCCTGCTGCCATATCCGTACTCCCCACCCCGGTAGCAAAAGCACCTAAAGCACCGTACGTACAAGTATGAGAGTCGGCACCAATTACCACATCCCCGGGAAGCACCAAACCTGCTTCCGGAAGAAGACAGTGTTCGATACCCATTCGACCTACTTCAAAATAATTAGTAATACTGTGTTCCTTGGCAAATTCTTTGATTACCTTAACCTGTTCCGCAGATTTAATATCTTTGTTTGGGGTAAAATGATCGGGCACCAGCACAACTTTCTCCCGGTCAAAAACCTTTTTTGCACCCAGGCCGTTAAATTCTCTAATTGCCACCGGTGCCGTTACATCGTTACCCAGAACAACATCTACCTGAGCATTGATGAGCTGTCCCGGTACTACTTTCTCAACTTTAGCATGAGCTGCCAAAATTTTTTCCGTGATTGTCATTTTCATATATGCTGCACCTCCGTCTCCCAGGACATACGGGCTTTTACAACCCGTTCCCCCAGAAATTAATTACTTTCCAATATAAGCACCGTTTCCGTTTTGCCCATTATTTTCATAAATCACTTTATTAATAGCATTTAAGTAAGCACGGGCCGAGGCCTCCAAAACGTCTGTACTGATACCCCTGCCGGTAAATACTTTTTCGTTAAACTCAATTTTAGCTGTGACTTCCCCGATAGCGTCCTTTCCCTCTGTTACCGCATTAAGTGCATAATGAATCAGAGTAGCTTTGATCTCGGTAACTTTTTCTAATGCGTTAAATGCGGCGTTAATGGGACCGTCACCGCAAGATGCCTCTTCCTTCGTTTCCCCCTCACTGGAAATACGCACGGTAGCTGTTGGCGTAACTCCTGTCCCGCTGCAAATATAAAGGTAATCCAACTGCCATTTTTCCGGGATATTACGGATCTGATCTTCCGCCAAAACCTCCAGATCCCGGTCGGTAATGGTCTTTTTCCTATCGGCCAGTTCCTTAAAGCGGGCAAACGCTTTATCTAAATCAGCTTCATTCAGTTCATAACCAAGTTCTTTTAAACGTTCCTTAAACCCATGCCGGCCGGAATGTTTTCCAAAAACCAAGTTGCTCTGATTGATCCCCACCATTTGGGGATTCATAATTTCATACGTTGTCCGTTCCTTGATTACCCCATCTTGATGAATACCGGATTCATGGGCAAAGGCATTTTTCCCTACTACCGCCTTATTTGGTTGTACCGGCATCCCGGTGCTGTTTGATACCAGCCGACTGCTCCGGTATATCTCTTGAAAGTTGATATTAGTTTCATACCCGTAGTCATCCCGGCGGGTATAAAGAGCCATGACAATTTCCTCCAGAGCGGCATTTCCCGCCCTCTCTCCCAGACCGTTTAATGTACATTCTACCTGATTCGCCCCATTTCTTACTGCCGCAAGAGAATTGGCAACAGCTAAACCTAGGTCGTTATGACAATGAACACTGATAATTGCTTGATCGATATTTTTAACGCCATTCTTAATAGCAGCGATGAACCTGCCAAACTCTTCCGGAGTGGAATAACCGACGGTATCAGGTATATTTATCGTAGTTGCTCCCGCTTCGATAGCTGTCTCAAAAACCCGGCACAAAAAACTCAGGTCACTGCGGGATGCATCTTCTGCAGAAAATTCTACATCAGCAGTGTACTGTTTAGCCCGCTCGACACCCCGGGCAACCATTTCCAACACCTCTTCAGGAGTCTTACGCAGTTTATATTTCATATGAATATCTGAAGTGGCTACGAAGGTATGAATACGGGGTCGTTTGGAATACTTAACTGCTTCCCAAGCCCGGTCAATATCCTTAAAACCAATCCGGGCAAGACCGCAGATGACCGGCCCGTCAATCTGCTGAGCAATGGCCTTAACAGATTCAAAATCACCGGGGGATGCAATGGGAAAACCTGCTTCAATAATATCTACCCCCAGTTTGGCCAATTGGTGGGCAATTTTCAGCTTTTCTTTTTTATTTAAGCTGATCCCAGGAGACTGCTCCCCGTCTCTCAGTGTGGTATCAAAAATATATACTCTATTCCCCATAATAACCTCCCGTACTAATTACCATTTCATCTAACCCCTTACCGTTTAATACAGTGGGGTAAACCAGTTCTTCTTTCTCAATCATGCACTCAACAATACTCAGTTTGCCGTTATTAAGCGCCTCTTCCAATACTTGATCAATTTCCTCAACATTTGATATTCGATATCCGGGAACACCATATGCTTGAGCCAGTTTGACAAAATCCGGGTTCCCAGTCATATTTACAGCCGTATAACGCCGCTCACAGTAAAAATGCTGCAGCTGACGCACTAAACCTAAACAATTGTTATTAAAAACCAGTACTTTTACCGGCAGATTATGTTCCTTAGCAGTAGCCAATTCCGCCATGCTCATCTGAAAGCTGCCGTCTCCCGTTATACAGACGACCAAAGCTTTTGGATCAGCCAGTTGAGCCCCCACTGCAGCCGGAAAACCATAGCCCATCGTTCCTAACCCACCGGAACTCAAGAATGCTCTCGGATGCTTGACACGGTAAAACTGGGCGGCAAACATCTGATGCTGGCCAACATCCGTAGTTACAACGGCGTTTCCTTTTGTGAGGGCACTTAAGCGTTCAATGACCCCCCTGGTAGTCAAAGTTTTTCCTGCTTCCGGATAGGAATAGGCAGCTTCTTCCTTGAGGCGTTTAATCCGAGCCAACCACTGGGACCTTTTCCCTTTTTCTACTTGGTTGTTGATAGCCTGTAGCACCATTTTGACATGGCCAACAATAGGTACATTGACACGGATGTTTTTGCCGATTTCCGCCGGGTCGATGTCAATATGGATGATCTTGGCATCGGGAGCAAACTTTCCTACCGCCCCCGTCACCCGGTCATCAAAACGGGCACCAATCGTAATCAGTAAATCGCATTCTGAAACTGCCCTGTTTGCCGCTGTCGTCCCATGAATGCCCAGCATGCCCAGGAAAAGTTCATGGTCCGCCGGAATTGCCCCAAGACCCATTAATGTAGTGGCTACCGGTGCCTGAATTGATTCTGCCAGTTTAATTAAATCACTAGCGGCATCAGAGCCGACTATCCCGCCGCCGGCATGAATCACAGGACACCGGGCTTCCTTCATAATGCGGCAAGCAGTTTTAATCTGGGACGGATGTCCTTTGATAGTTGGCTTGTATCCGTCCAAGTTAATTCTTTGGGGGATTTCTTCCCAGCACTCATTTTCCGCAACGTTTTTCGGCAAGTCGATTAAAACAGGCCCCGGCCGCCCCGTCCCGGCAATATGAAATGCTTCTTTAATGATTCGAGGAATATCTTTCGTATCCTGTACTAAATAATTATGCTTGGTAATGGGGTGGGTAATACCGGTAATATCTACTTCCTGAAAAGCATCAGTGCCTACCATTTCTGTAGATACCTGTCCTGTGATCACCACTACAGGAACAGAGTCCATATATGCATTGGCAATCCCAGTCACTAAATTAGTAGCACCTGGGCCGGAAGTAGCAATACATACACCGGTTTTGCCGCGCAACCGGGCATAGCCGCCGGCAGCATGAACAGCCGCCTGCTCCTGCCGAACAAGAATATGCTTTATAGATGAATTTATCAAAGCATCATAAACAGGCAGGATAGCACCGCCGGGATACCCAAAAATAATATCTACCTCTTCCGCTTCCAAGCCTCGCACAAGGGCTTGGGCTCCTGTCATTACCACAGGGTTGACCCCCTATTCCAATTTGGTTTTCGGGCCTCGTACCATGGCGATCTTCCCGGTTCTGACCACTTCTCTGATTCCAAAAGGCTTGAGGGAAGTCTCAATGGCCGTTATTTTGCTCTGATCGCCAGTAGCTTCAATTATCAACGACTTATATCCGATATCTACAATCCGAGCCCGGAAAATATCCACAATCTGCATGATCTCGCTACGCTGGGCCGTATCAGCATTTACCTTAATCAGCACCAGTTCCCGTCCCACATATTCTTCATCAGTAATATCACTGATTTTAATAACCTCAATTAATTTGTGCAGCTGTTTTGTGACTTGTTCAATAACATGATTATCGCCTTCAACTACAATGGTCATCCGGGATATCTTCGGATTTTCCGTAGTTCCTACCGCTAAACTTTCAATGTTGTACCCTCGGCGGCTAAACATACCGGCCACCCTGGCCAATACCCCGGCACGGTTTTCTACCATTACCGACAACGTATGCCGCATGGTTATACCTCCCATTTGTTACATATATGCCGGGACAGGTGTCCCGGCACAGCATGTCATTTTTGCTTTTCCCCGTACCCGAAGATTACTTGACCAATATTGCCCCGGTAGCTGCCGAAGTTACCCTCCGGGCGTATTTGGCTAAGTATCCTTTAGTTACCTTAGGCTCGGGTTTCACCCACTTTATGCGGCGCCCTTCTAACTCCTCTTCATCAACAAGGAGTTCCAACTTTCCGCCAGAAATATCAATGCTGATGATATCTCCTTCTTCAACCAAGCCGATTAGGCCGCCTTCAGCCGCTTCCGGAGAAACATGGCCGATTGAGGCACCCCTGGTGGCTCCGGAAAAACGTCCGTCGGTAATCAACGCCACAGAGGAGCCTAATCCCATACCCTGAACAGCTGAGGTGGGCGTAAGCATTTCTCTCATTCCCGGCCCCCCTTTAGGGCCCTCATAACGAATGACAATCACATCACCGGATAATATTTTTTTGTTAAGGATCGCCTCTACAGCTTCTTCCTCACCACCAAATACCCTGGCCGGGCCACTATGTCTCATCATCTCCGGAGCTACCGCCGCCTTTTTCACCACGGCTCCGTCCACGGCCAGGTTGCCCCTAAGGATAGCCAACCCCCCCTTGGAACCATAAGGAGATTTGACACTGCGAATGATCTCATAGTCCAGTACAGATTTGCCGGCTAGATTTTCGCCAACCGTTTTTCCTGTAACAGTCATGATATCCTTATTTATCAAATTGAGAGAATTCAGTTCCGACATTACAGACAATACTCCCCCTGCCTCATCCAAATCCTGGAGGTGATGGTTACCTGCAGGTGCTAGCTTGCACAGGTGAGGAGTGCGTTCACTAATAGAATTGACAATGTCAAGATCAATGTTTACCCCTGCCTCATGAGCGATGGCAGGAAGGTGTAAAACTGTGTTGGTAGAACACCCCAGGGCCATATCAACAGTAAGAGCATTCTGAAATGCCTGCTCCGTCATTATTTGAGACGGACGAATGTCCTTTTCTACCAGAGTCATCACCTGCATTCCGGCCTGTTTGGCAAGTCTGATCCTTCCGGAGTGGACAGCAGGAATAGTGCCGTTTCCCGGCAGTCCCATACCCAATACTTCAGTAAGGCAGTTCATCGAATTTGCGGTAAACATGCCCGAGCAAGACCCACATCCTGGGCAAGCATTATTTTCCACTTCTTCTAATTCTGCATCAGTCATTTTACCGGCAGTTACCGCCCCAATCGCTTCGAAAACAGAATTTAAGTCCAGTTCCTTCCCCTGGTAGCGCCCGGTAAGCATGGGGCCACCACTGACAAAAATAGAAGGTACATCTAAACGGGCAGCAGCCATAAGCATACCGGGTACAATTTTATCGCAGTTGGGTATAAACACTAACCCGTCAAAAGCATGGGCTAAAGCCATAATCTCAACAGAGTCGGCAATCAGTTCTCTGCTGGCCAGAGAATATTTCATCCCTGCATGGCCCATGGCAATCCCGTCACATACTGCAATTGTCGGAAACTCCAAAGGGGTTCCTCCGGCAATCCTTACCCCTGCCTTTACCGCTTCGGCTATCGTTCTCAAATGGATGTGTCCAGGAACAACTTCGTTAAATGAATTTACCACACCGATAATGGGTCGGTTAATCTCTTCATTTGTTAACCCCAGGGCTCTTAATAAAGACCTGTGGGGGGCTTTTTCCAATCCTTCTTTCATTATCGAACTTTTCATTTTTTCACCTCAGATATTAGTTGACCCTTTATATCTCTGCACCGTCCCCGGCATTTTTCACATAGTCACGGTAATCCTGAATCAGTGTTTTCGTAATTTCCCCAGGTTTACCGGTGCCAATCACCCGACCGTCATATTTTACTGCCGGAATAACTTCCGCCGCTGTACCTGTCAAGAAACATTCATCCGCTGTGTACATATCCATTCTGGTAAAGAGGGTTTCTTTCACTTCAATACCTCGTTTGCGAGCCAATTCCATCACACAATTTCTCGTTACCCCTTCTAAAAGGCCGACATAAATAGGTGGGGTAATAAGCACACCTTTTCGCACAATAAAAATATTATCACCTGTTGCTTCGGCCACATAGCCCTCGTTATTTAATAGAATTCCTTCCCCCACATCGGCCAAATTAGCTTCAATCTTTGCATAAATATTATTCAAATAGTTCAGGGATTTTACTCTCGGATTGCATGCTTCGGCAATATTTCTTCTGGTAGCCACTGTAGCAAGGGCTAATCCATTAGTGTAAAGTTCTTCCGGATAAAGTGTAATGGATGATGCAATACAAAATGTAGTACTTTTGGGACATTTCCGAGGATCCAAGCCTAAATCACCTTTCCCCCGGGTTACCACCAAACGAATGTAGGCATCGGAAAGATTGTTTCTCCGACATGTTTCCGTCACTACCCGCACCATTTCGTCAGGAGTTTCATTTATATCGAGAAGAATTGTCTGCGCTCCCTGATATAATCTTTCAATATGTTCTTTCAGTTTGAATACCTGACCGTGATACGCTCTAATTCCTTCAAATATACCGTCACCATATAAAACACCATGGTCAAACACGGAAACCTTAGCTTCCTCTTCATCTACAAACTTCCCATCGAGATAAATCATAAGTCCCATTTTTTTGCCCCTTTCTTTATCTTCTAAAAAATTAACATTACTTTTATAATAGCATTTAAAACAACAATAATGGAAAATAATTGAAGAAATATAAAAATAAAAAACCCTTTCTCCCGGCATTCAATAACTGACTGCCAGGGGCGAAAGGATTCTATTCCGCGGTACCACCCTGGTTGTCGCAAAAACTGCGACCACTTGACGCATAATTTATATGCTAAGATAACGGTTTTATCCGGCTTCCACCTAATAAGCCAAAGCCTTTCAGCAGAGCAACTTCGCAGTGAGGTCATTTGACCGGTACGGAACCGGCTTTCACCTTTTCTCCGGCTCTCTTTATCCACCCATAACCAAATAACATGTCTGCTTCATCGTTATTAATTTCTATTCAAGTATATTTAAAATCTAGTATACAAAACCGTGTTTTATGTGTCAAGATGTTTTTTGTCCCATTTGCTAATAAATATAATTGTTCAACATAATATTTATCGTTTTTAGAAATAATAAAGAAAACTTGACTTGCGCCAAGTCTTTGACGCAAGCGAAAGTCTTAGTTGCACTTATACTATCAACCGATATAAACTTATATTTTCTGATAGTATAAAAAATAAAACTAGGAGGTGAAATGATGTCAACTAACCATATAGAATTTGCCTCGCTTTCTTCCGGTGACTTAAAAAAGATTCAGGATATGGAGAATCAATTAAATACCAATCAGGGTGAAGAAAGCGAAATCATTTTGTTAGCTTATAAAAAACGCACCTAATAAAGTGAGCTGCAACCAATATTTGGGGTATGCGGTTACTCGTCTGTATTAATACACCCAAAGAATAAAGCCACGAACAACCCTCATGGTCTTCGTGGCTTTATTCTTTTACTTAACCGGCAGCCCTAGCTCCAGTATTTAAAACTTTTTACATCTATTAGATACTTATTTAGTAATACCGACCTCTACCATCCGCCGATATAAGAAGCGTACCAAGCAGTACTCTCTGGACAAATTGGACACCTAGTCAACAAAAAGCGTTCCGTTGGCAATGCCACCGCTTTGTTCGATTTGGTACCCTGCTGCCTCCAGCATCTGACGCGCCTCATCTTTTGTTAAGTCATCCTTATCGATAAAAGATAGCTTTTCAAAAGTGGGACCTTGAGCAGCTTTTCCGATGACAAAGTCATATTGATCTTTACCTGCCTTTATGTAGGTACAGGTGTTTGATAATTCTGCCTCTTCCCGGGCATTTATACTGTGACCTGTTGTTCTGAGGCATATCATTTCTCCACCTTTAATACGTTTGTACTCACTGTAGATGCGTTCAATTTTCTCCCCATTTCTTTCGGTAAAAGTTTCGGTTTGATAGGTTTCTTTGCCTAAGTCACAACTGCCTTCCTCCACTATCCGATCACCAGCCTTCATCGTAGGTGCAAACCCATCTTCTTCTCTGATGTAGTCATAGCCGAAGCTCATTTTAGATTCGGATCTTTCCAAAAACCCCGGAAAACCGGCCATCATTAAATCACCCTCAAAACGGCCGTTTTTGTTTTCCATATTCAGCAGATCATATTGTACACCGCTTATAAAATCAGTACCGGCAGCAACCAATTCAAAGATGATATATTCAGAATTGTTAATAGCAGCCTCATTTTGATTATATAGGCTGTTCCAGGCATCACAAAAATCGCTGATCTTTTTAAAATCAGAAGAGCCTTTTAGATCCACCTCTTCTGTGCCTCCAGACTGTTTTACCGCCGCATCACCAGTACTCTCGGAATCAGAACTGCCACCACAACCGCTGATTGTGAGAGTTATGCACAAGATAAGATAAAATAACGCTACCTTTATTTTAATTTGAAACACCTCCTATTTGTTTACATGAAATCAGGGAACACTTTTTTCCCGACAACATTCAATACATTTATTTTCTTCTTCTGAAAAATCATCATCACAAACCCACCTGTTGCAAACAGTACAACGATTAAAGTAAAGCATCCCTTCCCTGTTGGCCTTCTCAAAGGCATCCTTATGTTCAGCTTTCCATAATGAACAAGACATCCCAAAAAAATTCTTCCAAAAGCTTTTTTTAGTACCATGACTAAATGATATTGGTGAGCTCTTCCAGCAATTGTTGCACAGGTCACAATAGAATGTAAATGCAAACCCGTCTTCAGTTGACTCATCAGTGTACCTTTTTGTGAATGAATGAAGCATAAAGATCAGCTCCTTTTTCTGTCCCCCAACCTTTTAAGAGCCACACTACCCCCCTTTCTTTAACTCTTGATTAATAACATATTATTATTGTGATCGTTAATTTCTGTATTGTAATCATCTTAAGGGTGATTTTTGAAATTATATCAGGGGTGATTTTGGGGTGATTTTGAAAGGATACGGGCATTTATGGCGCTTATCGGGGAAGATAAAGGTTATATACTGCAAAAAAAAAACCGGGAAACCCCGGTTTCTATCAACGCTATTTGAATTCTTTGCCCGCCTCTTTTAACATATCAATATATACAAGCAATTCTTCTCTGGAAGAAATATTAAGCTTGTTATAGATACGTCTGGTATGGGTTTTGATTGTATTTATGCTAAGGCATAGTTTTGCCGCAATTTCTTTTGCCGTATATTGTTGGGCATAAAGATTGAAAACCGACCGTTCTGCCGGCGAAAGAGTTCTTGCATTCCGGACAAAATCATTAAGCACCTCAGAAGATTGTTCTTTTTCATCACTGTTTTGTAGTTCTTCATTTCGCAAAGAGAAAAACTCAATCAAGTCATCTATTTCGGGTATTTTGGTTTTTGGTGCCTCAGTAAAATCATTTGACTTAAGTATGTCTAATCCTTTTGAAATCGGCTTGATATAACGTCTGCTTAAAAAATAGGATATCAAGATACCTATCATCATCAACAAAGCAAACATCAGGGATAAGCGCAAATTAAAAGTAGCTAGTTTATTTTTTATATCCTCCTCCGGTATCAATAAGGCTACTGCCCACTTTTGCTCTAAAAAAGCAGACTCTTTTGGGTACAGTTCCACAGGTAAATGAAACCCGACAAAGGAACTACCGCCTTCCTCCTGATATCGGTACAAGGATCTGTGGTCTTCTTTGGTACAGTACAGTTGATTGTTTAATAGAACATTTCGGGCAGAATAGCCGCCGGAAAACATTGCCTCGGATGTAACAAAACTATCTCGGGAAACTGGAGCAAGCATAGAAAAGATCCGGCTGTATGTACTGTTATCAGGCATATGTGTTAATTTAAAGAGCATAGAACTAATTTCAAAGCCACAAACTCCAAATACATTTCCTTGAGAATCAACTAGTGGAACCGAACAGAGCATAACTTCTTCGCTGGTTCCCGGCAGAGTTATTGGGTGACTCCAGTAATAAAGTTTAGATATAGGCAATGTTTGCTTAACTGCTTTTTCCATAGGAAGTCGATAGTAGGGTGCATCACTAATATCAAATTCCATTCTCCATTGAGTATGTAATGGCACCGAGAAATTTCGGCCAATACTGGGGAACCCCCTTAATAAGGTAACGGTAGGAGAAAATGAACTTAAAATATTAGGCTCCATGTTTTTAATATAAAGACCTACTCTGGAAGTTTGGGCATTCTCAAGTTTGGCATTAACTGTCGCATCTAAAACTATAAATACACCGCTGCTTTTGGATTTTTGTAACGAGAACAAGGCTCTTTCATACTCACCTGCAATTAGATCCTCCAAAACCTCCGGATAGTATTGTATATCTGTTACCTCAAGATTCTTTTCTACCAATCTCTTTTCTATCCTAACCGATAATTCTTTTGAAAACTCTACCGTCTGGACCGAAAGCTGACCATACTGTTCCCTGACGTTCCGAGAAGTACGATTAAGCTCTCTTTTAAGAAGCTGTTCTTCTGCATCCAATCCCGTTGTAAGGGTGCCGGTAAGCAGCAGGATTATAATCACTCCTAAGACCATAGTAAGCACAAGAACAACCAAGAAAAGAAAGAGTCTTCGTTTCATGGAAAGGCCCAATGTCCCTGCATTTTTAATTTGCTGTTTTATCTGGCTTAGTTTATTTATAGCAGGCATATTCTCACGCCCATTACGAAAAAATTTCGTTTATTAATTAATCTTGCAAAATTAACCTCGCTTGTTCATGGGTAATTGCAACGCGATTAAAAGCCTCATTGGCGTTATAACCTAAAACTTTTAGATATTCATCTCTTGATTTAGAAGCAACTTTTTTAAATTCTGTTTCATACTCCCTCTGTAATCTATCAAAATCATTAAAAAGCGGGGGAATACAAAAATCATATTCCTGCTGCATTTCAATTGCTGTTTTAAGCAGTTCTTTAATATTTTGATCAGAAACAGTTTCGATTTCTTTGGTCATCATACCTCCATATGCCTCTTTTGTTACAGGAAGATAACCTGTACAGGATACAAAACGCAAATTTTGTTCCGGTTGGGTAAACCATTTAAGAAAGATGCCTGCAGCGTATTCCTTTTCTTTAGTGGATTTGATAACACACATACCGCTTCCCCGTTGGATCGCTATCTTTTTACCTCCCTCAAATACAGGGTATGGGAGAATGACATACTCTACCGGCTCTGTTATGTTATTTTCATATGTAACGGTAGGGGAATAAAATAATACACCTGCTGTAGAACCTAATGCGCAAATAATATCTCCTGTTTTGGCAAGATCTGAAGAATACCCGTCAAAAATAGCGGCATGACCTCGAACTGCCGGCTCGTAAAAACAATCCCACACCTTTGAAAACACAGGTGAAGCTAAATTGAGCCTGTCATCTTTCAGAAAGTCATCCCCTAATTGCTGATACCCAACCATCGTAAGATTAAAAAGAGAGTCCGGCATAAAAAACATTTTACCGTCAGATTTTATCTCAGGAGTCTGTTTATCAGTCCACTCGTAGTATTTTGCCGCCAACCTATTGATTCCTTCAAAAGTTCCCAGTTCCTCAAAACCAATATTATTTTCCTGGGCAAATCTATTGAAAATTGTCTTGTTCACAAACAAAACTTCTGTTGATTTCGCAGTTGGAAAAACATAAAGCTTATCATCCTTGATTTTTCCTTCTTCTAAAAACCGGGAAACATATGCTAAAAGCTCTTCGTCCGTAAACTGCATTCCTATATCAGCCAGCAAACCATTATTAGCTAATATCAGTGCTGTTTTTGGATAAGCAGTCGTAATATCAGGAAGTTCCGGCGCACCCGGGTCTTGGTTTGCCGCCATAGTAAGCTTTTCATGGAGAGTTGCTGAGCCGGATATGGAAGTTACACTGAGAATAATTCCTTTTTCTGCCCCTACAGTTTCGTTAAATTCGTCTATCATTTCATCCATGGTGTTCTTCATCTGACCGCCATAATTATGCCAAACTGTTAAAATGACAGGGTCCTTTGGATTAAGAACATTATCACTCCGACATCCGGTAAAAGAACCAAAAATAAACAATATTAAAATAGCAATAGTAAATGATACAATGGTTTTTTTCATACTCATCGCCTTCCGATTAGATTATCAGAAATACATTTAAATTAGGCATAGTTCTTCTATCCAATGTGGATTTGCTCATGTTTCTTCAATTTTTTAACACCTAAGTGTATTATATACTAAATATAAATTTTGTTTCTAAAAATTTCTTGGTTTTATGTAATTTTATTATTAAAATACCCGCCCTTTTCCCGTAACCATATAATTAAAGAAGTCAGTATCCTTCTATCTAGATACTGACTTCTTTATAATCATTTCAAAGCCGATGATTGATCAGAAAACTCATCGTACCTTTTTAACCTACGTCCGATAATGCCCTCTTTCTTAAAAAAAGCAAGACATAATCTGCTTTTTTTGTAAAATAAATCAAGAACGGCATGCACCGTTCCTGGAAAGTTTAAATCATGCAGCTAATACAAACAGGCCGACCACATTTTGAACAAAAACAGGTAGCAAGCATTTCCCCTTCATGGCCTTTATATAATAACTCAACTTTCAGTCTCAGCTCTAGGGGCAAACCTTTCACCCCGGTTATCCTTGCACCGCAGCAATCCGAACGTAATCTGCTGCACATGTCCACCGCCCCCAGCTTTAAATGCATTCTGTCCTTTGTATACATTATACTAAATAATTTAGAAAAATTCAACTATTTTACTAAATTATATCTATCTTCTGATAATTATTTTTCTCTAAATTCAAGGGCCCTACTAATGTTTTAATACACCGTAATCAGTTACATCGGTGTCATTCTAAACACGGCAAAGGATCTAAATCCGCGAACTATTTACTATCTCGGTTTTGTAAAAGCTTTGCTACAGCCAGAATATGATCCGGAGTTGTCCCGCAACATCCCCCCACCAGAGATGCCCCCGCCTCAAGACATTTGCCGATACCGTCGGCAAAAATTTCCGGCGTCATGTCGTAACATGTTTTTCCATCTGATAGCTTCGGCTTCCCTGCAATAGGCTCAACCATAATCGGTCAAAATGTTTTCTGTTTTAAATTTTGTACTACTTGAACAATTTCTTCGGGATCAAGATCGCCGCAATTGGTACCGACCACATCAGCACCGCCCTTCTCTAACAATACTGCACATTCCGGCATCGTCTGCCCCATCATGGTACGTCCGCCATCTGATTTTGCCGAAAGTGTTAAAGAAACAATCACCGGAAGATCAGCAGTATCACGACAAGCCCGTAAAGCACATAAGGCTTCATTTACATCAAACATTGTCTCGATAATAAAGCCGTCTATACCGCTTGCAGCTAAAATCTTCGCCTGCTGTTTAAATCCTTGATAAAAATCATCTTCACTATAAGTACCGAATGGCTGGAGCATCTGTCCGGTAGGGCCTAAGCCCCCCATGACAAACTGCCCTTCCTTGGCCGCCTGACGGGCTAATTTTACACCTGCCCGGTTTACTGCTGGAAGGTCCACATCTATATTATGGGTAGAAACATAAATTGGGTTCATTGTGAAAGTATTGGTAATCAGGACCTGGGCCCCACTTTCCACATAATCTTGATGCACTTTAAGAACGATCTCCGGATTAGTAAGGTTGTTTTTACCTCCCCCGCTTAAGTCCCCCCCCAACTTCTCCAGCTGAGTGCCCATAGCTCCATCTAAAAGCATAGTCTCACCAGATTTTAAAGCGGATAAAAAACTCATACTTCTGCCTCCATATTTTAATATAATGCCTTATTGTACCATTTTAGGTCCGATGTTGGGAAGGTTTGTTTCAAAAAGAAACTGCCTGGGATTGAGACAACAAAATACGTCTTTCTCCTCCGCGGAAAAATGTGGTGTGTCACAAAATATCTTTAAATATCGGCAATAAGAATCCATCCAAAGCAGGTTAATCATAAAGTCTGAACCAAATAACACCCGTCTCATTAATCTTTCCCGTTTTTTATCGTTACCCTTATACAAAAGATTATGTAAGGAGAAGTAGAAATTATCATCAAAACCCCGGCAGGAAAAATCGGCATAGACCTGATCGTACTGTTCAATTAAACTCACTATTTTATCACTCCATTTTTTCGAGAACCTCCCATTTCCAAAGTGGGCCAAATTCAGTTTTAACCTGCTATATTTTTGCAGAACCTTTTCCCATCTGGCAGGGGATGTAAATTCCCAGGCGCTTTTTTGATCAACTACTCGGAATCCTCCGTCACTACAGTGGGTAGTAATAGGAATCTTTTTAGCTTCGCAAAAATCATAAAGAGCCTCTACCTTTTTCAATTCGCTCCGGTCAGAAGGCCAGGGATCAAACCCTAAGGGAGGGTATACTTTAATTCCGGCAAAAAAATTCGACCTCATCTGTTCAATGTCTCCCTCAAATTTCCCCAGCTTGGCAATTAAATCACTCTCTTTGCCCCGGTAAGAACTGAAATACTTTTCCAGCATCATGGAAATTTGTTCTTGACTGTAGTTGGCAGTGTTAATGCCGAGAAAAGGATATATTTCCAGGATACGCTGAACGGTTTCCGGAGAATAAAATTGTTTAATCCCATTAAAAAGATCAATTACCTGCTCTACAACGGGTTTTTGAATCGGTTTACGAAAATAATGCAAACTTGGGTTAGTCATATTTTTATAGCCAAAATCCATGATCAAAGGAGTTAACACCAATTTACTATAAGTAAAGCTGCCAATAGACAGTTGCCCGGAAGTAAAAATATGTTCATGGAGGCACTCTTCAACCAATTGAAAAAAAGCTCCCAGATCATTCTCCATTAAGGCAAGAAGATTTTTTACCCTGGAGACGGCACCTTCAATTCCCGTCTTTTTGAGAATTACTTCCAAGAGCTTTGGGCAAAGTGGATTCAGAATAAAATAGGCAAACATAAAGAGATTGGTTCCCAGAAAAATTTTTACCCCTTGAGACCTTACAGAGGATTCAAAACGGCGCAGAAATGCTAAAAAATTCGGGTGGCTAAGATTCATGGCATGACAGTGAATATCATAAAACTTTCGTTCCTCCATAAACTCCCTCCCCTTAAGATCTTTTCTTGATTGATATATCATTTATGCCATCTTTTTTATGTTTATACCGGGGAGGCAAGTATTTTACCGAGTACTATAATCTGTTTTCTTTTAAAATTAAACCTAATCCAATCGTAAAAATAATGGACGGCGAAATATAGCCTAGAAAACTTTCCAGCGAAACCAACAACATCATCGAAGAATTGATCGGGACAATATCCCCGTATCCCACAGTAGTAAGCGTTATCACGCTGAAATAACACCATTTAAAATAAGAAAAATTTATTCCACTGGCTACGGCAATAACATAATAAAAAGTGGCAAAGGCGGTAATCATAAGCCCATAGAGTGTCAGAACCACAAAGATAAATTCTTTTAAGAATCGAATAGAAATAATTCCAATAAAAATTCTATCCACTGTCATCATCCGTTTGTAAAATAACAAAGCAATACCGACGAGCATAACCAAGCAAATCGGTACTGCTAATAAAAACGGTAACCCTAGTTTTTCTTTTAAAAAACTGGTTAAAGGCATTGCCAAAAAAAACGTTAGTATGAGAAGAATCCATTCTACAGGCTCTTTTACCCTTTTTATACCGGACAACCCCCGTTTCTCACAGCTTCACCCCTCCGGTCAACCTGTGGAAGCCATAAAATAAGCTAAACATAGAGGCTACCATCAGAGCTTTTTCCCAGGAATCAGGGAGATCAATACCGAAAAATGCCCCGTAACACCAAATGATAACTCCCACCAGCATTAAAATCAAACCATAAATCCTTTTCTTGGAGTTTCCCTCCCTGATAACCGGGCTAAAAGCGCGCCTATATGGACGGTGCTCCAATTTTTCTGCTGTATTTGAGAGAAAAAATCCGGAAAACATCCAAATCAGTGCAACAAGCAATGTGGGAACCGCCGCCCACAATCGGATATGTTCATCTTCTATTTGAACTACATACTTCATTATAAACGGAAAGCCTACCACAAATGCCAAAAAAATTCCAATGTAAAGCCATTCTTTTAATCTTACCAACTTCCGGATTGCCTTTACCGCATAAAGAATACTGGACCCGATAACAGCAATCAATCCAATAAACAGGATTTTATTTACGTCCACACAATTACCCTCGCTTTATAAATTTTATCAGCGGCTAATTCTTAGCACATATTTTTCTACTATTCTGTTTCTAAATAAAATATCCTGCGTTCCAAATCAAGGTAT
Organism: Desulfitobacteriaceae bacterium; assembly: GCA_028709045.1. Classification (GTDB taxonomy): domain Bacteria; phylum Bacillota; class Dehalobacteriia; order Dehalobacteriales; family Dehalobacteriaceae; genus JAQVXR01. The sequence continues at coordinate 24,621 of JAQVXR010000011.1, forward strand.
TTTCATCCACATATCAACTTGGTTAATTATTAACATTAAAAACTTAAGTCTATTTTGTAAATACCATGGTAAAGTAACTGGTGGTTTCTATTTGGTCATTTTTTAATATCTCTCCTGAATTAGTGTTTTTCACCACGGTAAAATCTATTATCTCCCATTTTTTCATGGCACTAAATAACACCCCCAACGATGGCGGGGAATCAAGGTAGTCGTTGCCAAAAGAAAAAATTTGGCCCATGTTTCCTTGTCGTAAAGCCTCCAATGTTTCTTTATCCTTTTCTTCTGCCTCTTGTCTGGTTAAATAATGAGAAAAATCAACTGACGCCACCACCACTGTTCCCTCCCCTGCCTCTTCGGCAATGAGAGTTCCCAGGGTATTAGCCTCCTCCAGAGAAAGATCATGATGCAATATGATCGGTACTACCTTCGCCTGGGGCAGGTAGTATTTGATAAACGGCATGATATTTCCTAATGAATGTTCATTGCTGCATGTTTCATTATCTTCCCTGAGAGGGTAAAGCTGAATCAATCTCTCTATTAGATCTTGATCAGCCTCGACAACTCCAAAAGGCGTCTGCCAGCCCCATGTAGAGGTTAATGCCTCTCCCCCGGCATTATCGTGATTAGGCCCTATTACAATTATAGTACTCGGAGTTTCTCTTTCAAGAGAGACAAATATTTCCTGAATCAGTTTGCCTGCCAAAAGGTGGTGGGGAACCACCGCCCCGGTAATTTTCTGATCAGCAGGAATCACCTCCGGAACAGTCACCGGGGAGAGATTTTGACCATCAAAAAAAATATCCGCGTGAACCGGGGGAAATGTCGCCGGTTTAACACTTGTCCCGGTATGACCGCTGGTAATGGCAACAACATTTGTTGCCATCCAAATCATCATCGCAAATATAACCATCCCTTTAATTAATGACTTTCTCATTTTATCACCACCGTATCCCTTGGTGAAATTCCATAAACTCTTCCACTGGCAGTGTGCTGAATAAAGGCATTTTCCGAGGAAAAACTGCCTCCGCTCACTACCCGGGCATAATAATGGAACATGCCTTTCTCATTTGCCATGAACACCGCTTTCTGGCCGTCAACCTCCACTGGCCAGCCTAAGTTGTTTTTAAGTAAATCAGCCTGGTAGGGACGTTTAATAATCTTTAACCCGGCAGGCAAATAATCGGTAATCCGGTACATTCCCTGGGGAGCTTTCTCCCCATACTTATAATAAATGCTTACCATCACAAGGTCACCGGTGTTAAATTCCCGGGTTTCCTTTCCCAGCACCTGGTATGCTCTCTTCAGTTCTACCCCGTCAATGCTGCCTCCTGCCGATGCCTGAAAACTTCCTTGGTAGCGAACATCCACCCCCACTTTACCTTTTATTTGGGTAAATTTTAGTTTTGCCATCTGCTCTGGTGAGAGCACAATAGTATATGTTTCTCCCGCTTTTAAACTGACGTTTTCTGACTTGTCACCGGCAGTATAAGAAAAACTAACTTCTCCTCCCGAAAGATTAGGCAAGCACTCTTTCAGGAAAGCCAACTCCTCAAGGCAAGTCAAAATATCATGACCTTGATTCTCCATGACATACTGTTGAAGCTTGTTCCGCTCCGGTAATTGCAAAATCGCCCCGGCCCAAGCTGCTAATGCTGTTGCCTCAATGATATCGTCCGATTCTTTTCCGGTGTTGATGCGCAGGGAATCACCGATATCTTCCCCATACATTTTTATCAGTTCTTTAAACTCTTTTTTGGCTGGTTGTTCGTTACCCAATAACAATTGAGCGAGGATAAGATAGAGTTTTTCGCTAACCCCAAGATTTTCTCCTCCAGCCGCCAGTGAAATTTCTCCCAGTACCGGTTCCCCCAAAGCAGCTAAGCCAAATAGAGAGATAATGCCTCGTTCTCTGGATTCTTTTGAGTCATTTAAAATCCGGCAAAAATAAGCTGTCAAAGACGCACGGTCAAAACTTTCCGGACAAAGGGCCGCGACCTTAGCGCTCAACGCTAAATCAGCTCCGGCATATGGAAGAATTGCCATGCCTCCTTCCGGAGTTTGATAGCTCAATAAGTCTTCTGCTTCTTTATTTTTAATCCAATCAATATCGGGAAAGTACTCTTTTATCATCTCTCCTGCCAATGATCCGGCCAGTTTTTGTTCCAGCCTGCTTCCGTCAATCCCTGCTAAAGAATAAAGCATATGCAAGTATTGAGTACCTTCATAATGAGAAAATGTCAGCGTAGTAAGAGAATTATCCCCTCCTTTTATTTTGGTATCCTCGCTAAGAAGATAGAAGTCGGCTTTCTCTTGAGTCATAAAGGTATCAACAACCTCTACCGGTAGAGTAATCGTATCCGCCAACCCATTAGACCCTCGGCCGGTGCAAGAAAATCGGTAGTTGCCTGCTTCCAATTCCGGGAGAGGGATTGGGACAGATTGGAAGGCTGCCCCTTCCACTGTTTTCTCATATTCTTTATCCCCACCGGTTAATTTAACAGTATATTTAACCTTCGTATTATTTTTCAGACTTTCACCCAGCGAACGAATAAACACTACTGGACTGTCTCCCGCCAAATATTTTTCATTTAACACAGCATCAACAAAAAACGGCAGCTTAACTTTTACCTGGACGGCACCGCTCGCCGCCTGTAAATCTTCGCTCACAGCATGGTAGGTTAATCTCCAGGAGGTCAGGTTGTCGGGAAGCTCTAAAGATACTTCTCCCTTCCCGTTTGCATTTGTAGTTATTGTGGTAAAAAAGGCTGTATCCTTAAAGTCGCTCCGCTCCGACCCGCCTTCACCACCCTTTTCCGCGCCGCCGTGGCCAAGGCCATCCAGTTCCTTATGGGTAGCGTCACTTGCCAGTATCCCGCTGTCTATATAATCGCTGTACAGAGTCTCCAGCAAATGAATCTCTTGCTCCCGTAGAGCAAAGAGTGCTTCATCCACCAAGCTTAAGTTAACTTGGCTTTTAATTGGCCTTCCTTGGATGTCTTTTACCTCAACCTTGACATTGACCTTATCTTTGGGGCGATACTCAGACCGGTCCGTTGTTATTTTCACATTAAGGGCTTTTCCCTTTTCGTCAAAAGCTATCAAGCTATCCGGAGTCTCATGATAGTGCCTGCCGTCAAAGAAAATCCCTCTCACCCAAAAGTTGGGGATTTGCTCCTCCTGAAAAACCGTCTGAAAAGTTCCGTCACCCTGAACAGTACTGTCTAAAATCCCCTTTCGTCCGGTAATAAAGAGAAAACTCCCTTCCCGGTCCGGAACAAAAATCTCATTGTTTTTCATTCTCAACTCAACTCTTTCTCCGGGAAGATATTTGGCCGGGCCATAATCGCCCTCCTTATCAGCGGATAAGTAATACCAGGGATATTCTTCATCTCGGAAAAAGGAACTTCCGGAAAGATACATTTCCCAAACAGCTTCATCCCCCTTATAGTCAGTGGATTTTAACTCAATGAAATATGATGCTTTGGGGTCTGCGGAAAATTTATAAACTGCTTTCCCGTTTTTGTCTGTAGTTACCCAATCTTCGGCCACGGGAACCCTGTGTTCTTCATAACGGTACCTTTCTTCAACTCGTTTATTAATAAAATCATAGTATTCACCATCGCTGATTTTTTTCCACGCGCGTTGAAATACCGCCACCCGGATTGAACGGCCGGTTGCCGGTCCGGTAACAAAAGCATCTTTCTCCCACGGATCTTTTTCCCCCCGGTTCACCTTTTCTACTGACAATCTTTTTAGTTGAATATCTATTTCACCGGTGCCGGAATCTATTTTCCCCTTCGTTTCAAATTCAACGTCATTATTTAAGACAATCACCGGAGCACCGCCTGTAATCTCACCGCTCTCCGGAAACGATGCATGAAGGTAAAGGTAGCGGTGGCTCACAGAATTAAACTGGCGGGAATATTTAGGAGTAAAGGATAACTCTGCCTGACCCCTTGAATCCATGGTAATCTTCCCTGCTTGATCCAAGCTGTAGTTCAACGTAACATTAGGGACGGGAGTATCTTCAAAACAGGCTGTATTAATGGTAAACTTCATTGTCTTTCCAGCCATCACAGCCTTTTGATCCGGCTCGGCTTTTATCCGGTACGCAGGTTTTTCATATCTTTGCACCTCAAACCCCTGCTGCACAATAGTTTCACCTTCGGAAACAACATCCATTATGTAGTATCCCGGAACTAAGTTAGGAAGCTGAATTCTCCCTGAAAAGGTGAAGCCATCCAAACTAATCTTCTCACTTTTCAGGGTAACCTTCTGCCACCCTTCCCATTTGGTTATCGCCACTGTTACTTGGTCCAAAAGATTAATTTCTTTTTCCCGGGGTTTAACCAAACCCCAGAAACAAACAGCATCATCCGGCTGATAAAGCCCTCTGTCCATATAAAGGTATTTCCAATAGTTTCGGGATAAATTACGCGTCTTGTTCTCTCCATAAAATATATAATATTCGGGGGTTAAAGCAACCACCGCTTCTCTCGTGCCGGCTCTGACGGTAAAATAACCACTGTCCCCAGTCCGGGCTGATTCCTTTAGCCGGGCTAATCCGGTTTCATCTGTCAGGGTTGATATGCCTGTTTTACATGAGATAACCTTTGCTTGAGAAACTTTAGATCCGTTTACCAAGTCATGAACCCAAACCAGTGCCTGATTTTCTCCCTGGACAGCGTAAGCAGCTAAATCAGTTACTTGAAACCAGACCTGTCGGCGCAAATTTTTACAGGAAATTTCCGCGAGATAAAAACCAGCGGGAAGGGGCTGAGGAAACTCCACAAATGTATCATAGTTAAAACGCTTAAGGCCGGCAGAAAAGCTGCTCATCTCTTCCAGTTTTGATGTATCTTCTAAATAGTTTCTGCGGCTGGAGTAAGCCCAAAGAGGGATTCTTTCTCTTTCCTGCAGTTTCTTAATATATTCTTCGGCATTTTTATAACGAAAGATCTTTACTCCAATATCCGGCAACTCATCGTTTCCCCGGGAATTATAATAAGCAAGGGGCAAGACAGGATTTGATGAGGTAGTAAATTCCAACGTTGGGTCATAGACGTCCATGCTGAAATCAACCTGATTAGGATTCTGAGTTTCAAATTGAAAAACAAAGTCCTCCTCCAGTGCTTGAGAACTGCCGGGCAACTTTAGTCCTTTCTTAATTTTTACTGTATATACAGTTCCCGGTTGAAGAATTTCCGGAATAAAAACCGCTGTTTTTTTATGTATTTCAAATCGGCCTTTTACTTTAGGATTGATTTCAAAAAAATCGGATGGATCAGCAAAATTCAAATGGCTAAAAGATACTTCTATCCCTGTATTAACAGGTACTCCGGTCGACTGATCCCTGGGAAGGGTTCCGGTAACTTTAAACTCTCCTTTCGTTTGAAAAGCCCATTTAAGAGAATGATCCTCACTTAAGGGCAAGGAAAATTTATATATTTGATTGGCATCAAGGGAACTTTCCGGAACAATTAAAAAATCTTTATTAGCGTCATTTTCCACATGAAAACTGATCTGAGGTTCAACGGTAATATTTTTTTCCACAATTTTTCCGTCCAGAGGAACAGAAGACTTTAAGAGAAATTGGGAATCAACATCTACCCCGGCGCTGTCAGCTTCGGTAGGTACCAGTTCAATTTCCGCAGCCTGGGCACTGGTCAAGTCAACAACCTGCTGTCCTGCTTTGAAATACAAGGCAACCATCCCGACCAGAGCACAAAAAAACATTACTACAGCCAGTATTTTTGGATTCTTACCCACTTTTTGGTCCCCCAATCAAAATCACAGCCTTACTTTTTAGACGCATAT
>JAQVXR010000130.1 GCA_028709045.1 Desulfitobacteriaceae bacterium
AGTTTCGCCCTTTTATCAAAAAATCATGTGAAGTTTGCTTTGACAGTACTGCCGAGTGGGCGGATATTTCCGTAGGCGCCACAGAGTACGATCCTAAATGGAATACTTTGATTGTGAGAAGTGAGAAAGGGCAAAAGATTTTAGAAAAAGCGCTGGAGCAAAAAACAATTGAATTGGCTTCTTATCCCGAAGAAAGATTACCCCTATTAAGAAAAGCGGTTTTAAACAAAAAAATGCGGATCCTCGCATTACCTGAGTTAGAAACCGGGTGCCCGGGGTATCCAAGTATATCAGGAAAATACCGGGAAGAAATTTTAAACCAGTGGGAGGGTATAAACAAGTGACGATCATGGGAGTTTGTCTGGATAAACCGGGGGCAAGGGTTCCATTAACAGGTAACGAAGCTGTTGCCAGAGGGGCTCTTGAGGCAGGGGTTGCTTTTGTCGCTTCTTATCCTGGATCTCCAACTGCAGAAGTGCCCGGTACTCTGGCAAGGATTGCTCAACAGTTTGATTTATACGTGGAATGGTCCAGCAACGAAAAAGTTGCCATGGAAGGAGCTGCGGCGGCGTCATTTGCCGGGCTCAGGTCATTGGCGGTAATGAAGGTGGATGGCTTAAATGTCGCCATGGACTTTGCCAGCGCCCTGTCTATTTCCGGATGTCGCGGGGGAATGGTTATTATGGTGGGAGATGATCCCGGATCCCATTCCAGCATCCGGGAAGAAGATTCGCGTAATATTTGCAAAGTTTTGCACTTTCCCGTGCTGGAACCGTCGACAGTACAAATGGCAAAAGATTTAACGTTGGCGGCATTTAATCTTTCGGAAAGTCTGGGCGTGCCGGTTGTGCTCCGTTGCGTTTCCCGCATCTGTCATGGAAACGGTGCTGTGCTGCTGGGAGAAATCCCTCGTCAGGAGAGAAAAGCTAGTTTTCCCCAAACAGAGCGAATGATTGCTTTCTCCATTCAGCGTCATGCTTTGCAGGAGGAAAAGCTGGCTGCTGCCGCGAGGTGGGCAGAAGATTGCAGTTTTAACCGCTATGAGGAACCCCAAGATGCTGAAAAGCTGGTAATTTCCAGTGGCCCCAGTGCATTTTATGCCCGTGAAGGACTGCAAATACTGGGGCTGGAGGGCAGTATAGGCGTCTTGGAACTTGCTTCTGTTTGGCCCCTTCCCCATAAATTACTTTTAAAACACTTGAAACATGCCTCCGAAGTTGTTTTTGCTGAAGATGTGGAACCTTTTTTGGAAGACAATGTGATGGCATTGGCTGCTTTACATTGGCATGATGTTGGCCCCATCAAATTTTATGGCAAAAGAAGCGGTCATGTTGCCGGACCCGACGGCCCGGGTATTGGTGAATTAAATCCGGAAATAATGGCGGCATCCCTGGCGCGGATTTTTCATGTTTCATATCAAAGACCTAAGATTGAAGGTGGAGAAAACCTCCCCTCTCGGGAGCTGGCTCTCTGCCCCGGTTGCCCCCATAGAGCGTCCATGTGGGCGATCAAAACAGCGCTGGAATTGGATGGGCGGGAAGGAATTTTATTAGGCGACATCGGTTGCTTTTGTCTGGGGATTGGCCGTACAGGATATTATCTTCTCCAGACACTGCACTGTATGGGCGGAGGAATTGGCCTTGCTTCCGGAATGGGGCAGCTGTCCCGGTTTGGCTTGACCCAGCCGGTGGTGACTGTCTTGGGTGACTCTACGTTCTTTCATGCGGCTCTTCCGGGTTTAATTAATGCCCATTATCATCATGCCGATATGCTTTGTGTCTTGCTGGATAACGGAACAACTGCCATGACCGGACACCAGCCTCACCCGGGATGTGAGCTGACTGCTTTGGGAGAGCCGGCGGACACGGTGCCTTTGGAAGGCATGCTCAATGGAATGGGTATTCCTTACTCGCTAGGTGACCCTTATAATGTGGAAGAAACGATAAATATTATCTGCCGCCTACTCCAGGAGGAAGGGACTCGGGTATTGATATTAAGGCGTACCTGCGCTCTTTTGGCAGTAAAGGGCAAAACAAAAAACAGAGTTTATGTAGATCCCCAAAAGTGTATTGGGGATGAGTGTGGGTGCAGTCGGTTCTGCAGCAGGGTTTTTAGTTGCCCCGCCAACATCTGGGATGAGGAAAACGGACGGGCAAAAATTGACGAAACGTTGTGCAACGGTTGTGGGGTTTGTGCCGATCTTTGTCCCAAGAAGGCAATCATAGTGGAAAGGACGGTGTAGATAGTGTTTCAGGAACCAATAAATATCGTGATAACAGGTGTGGGCGGTCAGGGAAATGTTCTTGCTGCACAGGTGATTGCCGTCTCTGCTGTTGAAGCAGGGTATTTGGTATCGTCAGGAGAAACATCGGGACTAGCTCAGCGAGGCGGTCCGGTTATGACCCATGTACGGGTGTTTTGCCGGCAAAATTATGGACCTCTTGTTCCTCACGGGCGGGCAACAGTAGTGATAGGGTTTGAACCATTGGAAACTATGCGGGTGCTCTTTGATTATGGTAATCGGGGTACGGTGGTGATATCCAATGATCGGCCCAGCTATCCTTTAGGGTGCCTTCAATGCGAAGATAGCTATCCGGAAGTATCTCTCATTAAAGACGGGATAAAGAATATGGTGCAACAATCCTTTTTTATTCCCGCTTCAGAACTTGCAGCCCAGGCAGGTACTTCTCTGGCGGCTAACATGGTCATGACCGGATGCTTGGCCGGTACCGGTCTTTTGCCATTTGGAAAAGAATTTTTTAGAAGCACGATAGATAAGCTTTTCCCCAATAAGTTAAAGGAACTTAACTTAAAAGCATTTGAACTGGGATTTGATCAGGTATTTCAACAGGTTGTGTAATTTGCCGATAGGTTCTCGCGGATATATGAGAGAGATACATCAAATAAGTAAGGGGAGGAACTTAATGGTTTATGTACCATTAAGTTTTTCAGCCTGTTTCTATGCCAAGCCGGAAAAAAACTTGCATCCCAATTGAAATGTATGTATAATATACTAGTCATAACGGTCAAAACGGTAATTTGTTTTGGCGCTTTGCTTAATTCAATATGCAGAGGCAAAACTTCAGGTATTGCCTCTGTCAGATGCGGAGAGGTGGCCGAGACTGGCTTAAGGCGCACGCCTGGAAAGCGTGTGGGTGTAAAAGCCTCGCAGGTTCAAATCCTGTCCTCTCCGCCACTAAATTTTAATCGGCATTGGTATTTTTCCTGCCGGTTTTTTTAAAGAGTTTAATTTTGCCGTGCTAGATGGGGAGGTAGCGGTGCCTTGTTACCCACAATCCGCTATAGTGGGGTTGAATTCCTACCGGAGGATTTATTCCTGTGGGGTCTGCCTCAAATAAGTGACTATGAGAGCCGGGTCCTACGCAACAAGAAGTTATGAACCCCGTCAGGTCCGGAAGGAAGCAGCGGTAAGTGACCACTCTTGTGTGCCGCAGGGAAACCTGGCTTGAGTTAACTGTTTGAGTAACGCTTGGAGGATTAGTTCGAGGGTAGGTGCACGGCATAAGTTTTCAAAGCGTCGTCAGACGCTTTTTTTGTATAAGTAAGCGATGATTTTTACCTTCCTTTTAAAGGAGAACCTTTTTGGTAGAGAGAAATATAGCGGTAATAAGGGTGATTTAGGGGGGCAGAGCGGATGGCTTATGTGGCACTTTATAGGCAATGGCGTCCCCAACGGTTCAGTGAAGTGGTTGGACAGAATCATATTAGCCAAACATTACGGAACGCCATAAAAACCAACCGAATTGTACATGCTTATTTGTTTACCGGTCCCCGGGGCACGGGGAAGACCAGTTCGGCCAAGATAATGGCCAAGGCGGTTAATTGTCTGAAACCGGCAGACGGAGAAGCCTGTAATGAATGTATGTCCTGCCGGCTTATTAACGAAGGAAGCTCAATGGACATAATAGAGATTGATGCCGCTTCCAACCGGGGAATTGATGAGATTCGGGATCTGAGAGAAAAAGTAAAGTACGCCCCTGTTGAAAGCAGGTATAAAGTCTACATAATCGACGAAGTTCATATGCTTACTACCGAGGCTTTCAACGCTCTTTTAAAAACGCTGGAAGAGCCGCCGAAGCATGTGATTTTTATTTTAGCAACTACTGAACCATTTAAGGTTCCGATTACGGTGCTGTCCCGTTGCCAGAGATTTGATTTTAGAAGAATTGGCTACCAAGATGTGATTGGGCGTCTGAAAGAAATTATTCAAGCGGATAAATTAAATATAAACGAGAGAGCAATAGAGACAATATCCCGTAAAGCAGAGGGTAGCATGAGAGATGCTCTAAGTCTTTTGGATCAATGCTTGAGTTTTGCCGATGGGGAAATTAGTGAAGAGACGGTTTCTTTAATACTAGGCACTATGGATGTAGACTTTATTAAAAAATCGGTTGATGCGATATTTAAAAAAGATTTGGTTTCCTTAATAACCCAGGTAAATGATCTAGTTAACGAAGGAAAGGATCTTCGTCAGTTTCTTTATGATCTATTGGAATACTTGAGAAATCTTCTTTTAGTTAAGCTTTCCCGGGGGAATGATAAAATTTTGGGGATTCCGGATTATTTATATGATAGTTTCCATGAGCAGAGTGTTCTTTTTTCCGAAAGCCGGCTATTGTCCTTAATTCAAAATTTAGGAGAAGTGGAGTCTCTGTTAAAATTTAGTTCTCAGCCGCGCATTGCATTAGAAATCGGATTGATTAAAGCAACAGGCCTAAATTCTGACCTGGGAACTGCCAGTGAAAAGAAACCGGCGTCTTCTGTAGTCAGTCAACAAAAAACAGAGCCGGAAGCTGAAATTGAGCGGGCAAAGATACCGGAAAAAACTGTGCCTCGGTTCCAACCGGATGATGATCCGAATATTGATATTATGACTATTAAGGAAAATTGGAAGAAGGTATTGGAAGGGGTACGGAAGCAGAAGGTGTCAACTTATGCTTATTTGGTTGAAGGCAAACCAATAGAGATGAAAGGGAACACCCTAATGCTGATTTATAAGCCTAACTTTAAGCTGCATATGGAGAACTTGGAACTTCCTGCTAATAAATCTTTGGTAGAAAAGGTATTATTGGCAGTATATAAAAAGAAGCTTTTCGTGCAGGGTTGTCTTATGCGCGATGAGAAAAACGATCTGGTGGAGCAGGCTAAGGGGCTTTTTGGAGAAGACTTGGTGGAGATTAAATAATAAGGAGGAATTTTAATATGGGCTTTGGCGGCGGAAATATGCAAAAAATGATGAAACAGGTACAAAAGATGCAGTCCGATATGGCACGGCTTCAGGAAGAACTGGCGGGTAAAACTGTAGAGGCCAGTTCGGGCGGCGGGATGGTAACAGTGGTAGTTAACGGGAAACAGGAAGTTATGTCAATTAAAGTTAATCCGGAAGTTGTCGATCCGGAAGATGTTGAAATGCTGGAAGATCTTTTGGTTGCTGCTGTGAAGGAAGCTATGCGCAAGTCGCAAGAGATGGTAAACGAGGAAATGAACAAGATTACCGGCGGGTTAAAAATTCCCGGACTGTTCTAATTGCGGTAAGAAGATAACCCCTGCAACATATTGGATGAGGGGATTGTTTAGGGGTGTTATATCATGGTATATTATTATCCACAGTCTTTGACAAATTTAATTGAGGAACTGACAAAACTTCCGGGAATTGGGCCCAAGACTGCTCAAAGATTGGCGTTTCATTTACTTAACACGACGGAGAAAGATGCTGTGGGTTTAGCCCGCGCTATTATGACGGCTCGGCAAAAAACCAGGCACTGTTCGGTATGTGCTAATCTGACAGAAGATGATCCCTGTCCTATTTGCCGGGATGCAAACAGGGATCCTGGGTTATTATGTGTGGTGGAGCAGCCACGGGATTTGTTTGCCATGGAAAAAACACGGGAATTTAAAGGTAAATACCATGTTTTGCATGGAGCTATTTCTCCAATGGATGGTGTGGGGCCTGAACAACTGACGGTAAATACTCTTTTATCTCGTCTTCAAGAAGGCCGGGTTAAAGAAGTGATTGTGGCCACTAATCCAAATGTCGAAGGAGAAGCAACTGCATTATATCTCTCACGTTTGTTGAAGCCGAAGGGAATAAAGGTGACGAGAATTGCCCATGGTCTTCCTGTTGGAGGAGATTTGGAATATGTAGACGAAATTACCCTGGCAAAAGCGTACGAAGGGCGACGGGAAATATGATTTTAGTGATTTTTTAATGTAGTTTGTAATTTACTACGATTAGCCCTTGACAATATTAGTCAAGGGATTATTTTATTCTGATAAGTTTTATTATTGAATAACCGCTCCTTTTTCCCATGAGAAAATTTAAGCAGATCATTGACGAATATACACAATATTTTTTCTGCATAACTGGGACAACTTCTCATATATATGGTAAAAAGCTGTGGGGGCAGGGCAATGTGGAGGAAATTTTTTAAGGAAATGGGTAAAGCAATAACCGAAAATTTTATTCGTATCGATATGGGGAATACACCGGAACGAGAGTATGTTTTGCTTGTGGAGAAAGCCCGTCAGGACTGGCTATGGTCAAAGAGAATGGTAGAAGATGCAATAGAGCCCAATCTTATTGACCGAGCAATTTATTACCAGCAATCAGCGGAACGGCGTTACGTCCACCTGTTAAAAAAAGCGGCGGAAGAAAAAATCCGAGCCGATGACGACATTGTCATTTATTTTGTATTGGCGGCCCGTAACCATGATAAGGGGAGGGTGCTGGGATGAACGGCGATTTTTGGTTTATTCTTTTGGTTGCCGGCGGCGTAGCTTTGTTGCTTTTTCCTTTATTAAAAATTATCTTTATGCCGTTGAAAGTAGTTTTTAAAATTATTATAAACAGTGCAATCGGTTTTATTTTGCTTTGGTTGATTAATACCTTTGGGGGATTGATCGGTTTTTTCCTTCCTATTAATATTGTTACCATATTAATAACGGGCTTTCTCGGGATACCGGGAATTATTTTGTTGGGAGTTGTTAAGTATCTAATTCCCTTTTAACAATTGCATTAAATTTTACAATAAATTGGAAAACATAAAAGGATTTACCACATTTATGTAGTATATATATACATTAAATTAAGATTATTTAGATGATTAGTTCATTATTATTATTATTTAGATAATTGATTTAAGTTTAAAGTTTGCGCCAGCTTTGGCCAAAGTCAAATACAATTAAATAAAAAAGGAGGATACGAAATGGCGAAAGTTATGAAAACCATGGATGGAAACAAGGCTGCAGCATATGTCTCCTATGCCTTTACAGAAGTTGCAGCTATCTTCCCGATTACTCCGTCCTCACCCATGGCTGAGTATGCCGATGAATGGAGTGCTCTTGGACAGAAAAATATTTTTGGACAAACAGTAAACGTAGTTGAAATGCAGTCTGAAGCGGGTGCGGCTGCTGC
>JAQVXR010000131.1 GCA_028709045.1 Desulfitobacteriaceae bacterium
TGATTCAAGGGGCGACCCAGCTGCTGGTGGATGTTTTAGGCAAGAACCCCCAAACCACAGTGGTTGTAATCGATGAAGTGGATACTGATAATTGGGGCATTGGGGGAGAGAGTATTACCGTACGGCGTCAGCGTGAAAAATAAATTTGGAACAAAATTAATAGCTTAATAGGTGGCGCGCATCAGGAGTAAATTATCAGCGGGGGTTTTTACCCCCGCTAAATTTTTAATAAAGCCCATGGGGAATATAACCGGCGCACGGCAAGCCTAAGTTCTTTCATAGTTGTCTTGTCTATCGGCCTGTTACCGTATTTTTGCAGAACATAGCATTTGGCGATAAGAGCAAAATGGTTTCTACATTGGGGGAACCGTTCTGCCAGACGGGTAGAGTATTCGTAAGGGGTTTCATGTTTTTTCCGAGAGCAGTGTCGGTAGTCCCCCCATTTGAGGAGGAAGCGGTATGCGGTTCCCGTTTCCATTTGTCGTGCAAGATAGGGAAGAAGGAGCAGGTAGGATTTTTTCCCCAATTGGGCAAGGAAAGATAAAACCTGTTGCCACCAGGATTTCTTAATCTCGGATGACTCGGGTAAAATCGAAACACGGGTTCGCCATAAATATTTGAAAAGAGTGTAGATAGCATAAAGCGCCACGGGAATAAGAATGATGAGCAGGATTATTATTATTACCCAGGACATAATGTCAGACTGTGTTCCGCCAGACCCGTTAAGGTTTGAGGTGATGACAGAATGGACAGAGTTCTCAGGTGTACTTTGAATGGGGGCAACATTAAAAAATTTTATCACCCAAACCAGAACGTTAAGTAAAATTTTACCAATAAATTGCACCAGGGGAAGGGTTGCCTGGTAGATAAAACCTCCCGATTCCGAGAGCGGTGAAAAGAAAAGGGAAATAATTATCGCCGCCGGAATGGTAAAGAGAGCTAAAAAAGCAGGGCCAAACCAGAAAAAACTATTTTTTGAAGGAGCTTGATTTTTTGCTAAAGATATCGCTCCGGCATTAATTAACAGGCAAGCAGTAGCCCAGACACAAGCCCCCGGTAATGGGATTGATGCTAAGGCAGCAATTAAAAAGGTGGCAAACATTACGCCCATACTAACTTCAAATCGAAGAATAGCTGCGCTATAGGATAAAGGTTTACGGGTGAGAAGGGCGGAGCGAACCCAAATCCACGTAACACTTAGGATTAGTGTCCAGTACCAGGCGAGAATCCCGGCGCCGGCTTCACCGGCAAAAAGAAAACCCAGCCAGGTTGGCGGCCAAAGAGAATAACCTGGAAAAAAAGCCTGTTTTAATAAGATGAAAAGACCCCCAAAGAAAAAGAAAAGGTTAATAATTATCATAGTAATTAAGCGCCGCCGGCTTTTCGCCAGTGATATATTTATAAAAAATGAGGCCACTGTAAATAAAACAGCAATCCAGGGGGACAATGCCAGGGGATATTTTAAGGGAATTGCCGCAAGACAGTATATGGGAAAGATTAAACAAAGTTCTGCCATGGCCGAGAGAAGACCAAAGGTAGTGCTATATGATTTCATGATTGGTTTCTCCTTGATCTTTTTCCGATGGAGTGCTTGTGAAATTATCAATGTGATAGAGCACTTTGTGACGTACCCCGGCGGGAATTGTTTCCGGGAAAATTTTCCCAATGACAAAAAGAGTGGTTCCCCAGGGAAGCCCTGGCCCTTCACTGTCGAAGAGGTTCTTGAGCGAGCCCAAAGGTTTAAATTCCATCCGGGCTAATCTTTCCAGCACCAACAAAGATTGGGTGGACCCGGAGGAAGGGGAAATGGACACCGGTCCGGACAGCCCGATTTGAGAGGCATTGGCATAGAGTCCGAAGGGGATCCGCTGTTCTTCCGCCCAGCAGGCTAAGGTGCCTGCCAGGGAAAGGGCTTCTTCAAAGGAGTTTTCTTTGGTAAAGGCCTCCGCATCTATGGCAACACATAACTGAAGGTTGGCAGAAGGCTCCAACACCCGTGCCATGAGATGTCCCTGCCGGGTGCTTGCTTTCCAATGAATCAAACGGGCGGGAGTGCCCGGTGTATAATCGCGCAATCCGATTACTCTGATCGGGTCGGGAAGGATGGGGCGTCGGTCCGACTTGTCCCCAATCAAATCCCCGGGATTAAAGTTTAAATCGGGCAGGGGTATTAAACGGGGGTAAACAATGATCCAATTGTGATTGTTATAGGATTGACCCTGGGAAAAAAGTCCCAGCCCGTCACGAGAGTTAACGTTAAGGGCAGGCATCAGAAAATATCCTCGCTTTTTGGCTTGAAAACGATGTGCGGTAGTTAAATTATTATGCCATTTTAGCCACCCGGAACCGGTAATAGCCGCTAACTGCTCCGATGATGAATGAGAGTCATCAAAGATAAGTTCCGGCGGAATAGGTTGCACCCATTCCAACAGAACAGGAAGCAACTTGTTGTTGGTAAATTTTATTTGAAACTTTCCCTTGTCTCCAGGGAAAAGCCGCAGGGGAAAGATCTTTTGGTCAACGTTTAATTTTTTAAGCCCTGCCCGGCTCCACCAACGGCTGCTTTCCAAAGCGGAAAATAAGAGAAATAAAAGAAGAGCGGGAAGCTGCATTTTGAAGCGCAAAAGAATTATCAAGACTACGACAACAATGAATCTCATCAGACCCATAGAGAATATGGATGCTGGTGGCATAAAGCTTTGATTGTTCACGCCCGGTTCTCCCCCTCTTCCTGAGGAGCGGGAACGGAAAGCAAGATATCATCAAGAATTACCCCGGGGTTGAGGCCCCGTAGCTTGTCTTCCCGATGCAAAATAAGACGATGATCTAATACGGGATGGATTAAATATTTTATATCGTCGGGGATTACATAATCTCTGTTTTTTATAAGTGCAAGGGCTTGGGCAGCCCGGTAAAGGGCGAGAGATGCCCGAGGACTTCCTCCTAAAGCGACGGATGAGTGTTCCCTGGTGGCTCTTACCAGAGAGACAATATATTTTTCAATATGAGGATGCACCCTGACTTTATGGCATTCCTCCTGCCAGGAAAGGATGTCATCAATCCCGGCCTCTGCGGTAATTTCCGATAAAGGATTTTTTGCTCCATGAAGGGTTAGTATTTTTTCCTCTTCTTCAAAAAGGGGATAGCCCATTTTTATTTTTAAGAGGAAACGGTCTAACTGTGCTTCCGGAAGAGGAAAGGTCCCTTCAAATTCAATGGGATTTTGGGTTGCCAGCACCAGAAAAGGCCTAGGCAGGGAAAATGTTTCCCCGTCCACCGTGATCTGCCTTTCCTCCATGGCCTCAAGCAGACTGGATTGGGTACGGGGAACAGTCCGGTTAATTTCATCCGCCAGCAGGATGTTGGTCATCACCGGGCCGGATCGAAAAGAAAAGTCATTAGCCTTTCGATCATAGATAAAGAAACCGGTGATATCGGTAGGAGTAAGGTCCGGAGTAAATTGTACCCGGCGAAAATCACAGGAGAGGGAAGCAGCTAATGATTTAGCCATCAGGGTTTTCCCGACCCCTGGGACATCATCGATCAAAATGTGGCCTTCGGTTAAAAGCCCGATCATCACGAATTCCAGGACATTTTCTTTACCAATAACTACTCGGGAAATATTAGTCCGGAGGTTTTGCCAGGAATCAAAAAACATCGTCGTTTTGCCTCCTTTTTAATGATGATGTTAGATTACGTTAATAAATATAACAGGCACATAAATAAAGTTTACCACATAATTGTTTGTTCTCAATAAAAACTTTCCAATAATTCAAGTGGTATTTTTAGTTTATTGATAGCAGGCAGTAGGAAATAAAACAACATCGGGTTCTTTTTTCCCCCGATGTTGTTACCAACCTGACCGGTTGGCATACTCTAAATAATTATTTATATTTATCTGAAGGGCGCCGGCCTTTTAGTCTTGGATAATTTCCACCGCTCCGGATTGCTCCATGACATTGCGTACTCTATCGGCTTCATTCTTAGGTGTTTTTACTGCGACAAACAGTCCTTCCCGGTCTTTGAGTCCTTTAATTCCTTGGGCAAAAGTTTCAATTTCCCACAATCCTTCACGCTCGGTTTTGATAAAGGAAATTTCCTCTGCCGCCTCCTCAGGGGTGCGCCATTTTTGTTCTTCCCCTAGATCTCCGATAATCATATCTTTCCGATCAAATCCCATATTACGTAATGTATCCACAAGAAAACCCACTTGATCTTTCAATGGCAGTCTGGCTATTAAGCGCATTGTTCCACCTCCGGAATTTATTATAACCAGCCCAGAAATTGTCCATCCCTCCAATAATATTTAACTAAAATTTCAAAAAAATTATTGACAAAATAAAAAAGCCCACTTTAAAAGTCGAAAACCAAAGTATGTTTTCATGGTTTTTTGGCTATGCATCTTCTTAATTAAGGTTTTCTTTGATGTAAAAACAGCAAAGAAATAAATCATAAAAACCAAATGCTTAAAAGTCGTTGGGAGACAGGGTTTTAATGCTTATGTTAATTATTAATTTAAGAGATTATTCCGGTATTTTTTGTTTGTGCCCTCAATTTCTAAAATGTTAAGTAACTGTTTACGGCTGCAAACAGGTTTTTCATGAGATTTACCTGCATTAAGGGTTCCAGGGTTTAAAAAAGTCTGCGAATCGGGCATATTTTTTATTTTTTTTAGGATGTTAAAGGGAAAATCTCTTTTCAGTGACGACAATATTTACTTTGCCAGGGGTTTGACATTTGTTAATTTTAATACCGGAAAGTACCGGGACGGTAACAGGGCCCAAAATTATTTGGAGGTGAAAAAATGAGATTCCTGAGATTCAAAAAGGTTTGGACTGTTTTAGTCGGGGTTGCGGCCTTGGTGGCGCTGATCGTTGCCTTATTAACCGGTTTTAGTTTTGGCTCGGATTCCTTTGTAGCGGTGGAGGAGACTGTTTATCTTTTCCAACCGCTAGAAGAAGTCTTTTTGCAGGATGGTTGGGAGCCGATTTATTTAACGATGATTTCTGTACTGATAGTTATTTTGAAAGTGTGCCACATTGTCCGAGGGCCTCCATATTTTAAATGGATTGAGGATTAGTCCTGGGGAGGTGTGAAAACAGGACGTGTTTTTTAAATGAACCGCTGGCCAGGTGGGGATGTTTGCTTAAAAGGTATGAGAAACCGGCCGCTTTAATCAATTAATGTGGGAAGATTATCCCAGACTGCGGCGTTTAGCCGAATATTTAAACGGAGGTTTCGCCTTTTAATTTGGGTGGGTTATTGGTCAGGGTTTCTGATAAATACGGAAAGCATAAATTAGCTAATGCTCGTTAGGGGATCAGCCCCATGAAAAGGGGCTACCCCTTTTTTGCCAAAGACAGCAGGAAAAATTTGGAAGACGTAGAATAGGAAAATTACGTTTCTCCACTTTTTGGATAATTCCCGCCTTATAAAGTTCCTCAAATATCTGTCCTGCCAGGCAGTTGTACAATTTAATGATCTTGGCCAATCCCAACCCAGGGGATGGCCATTAATGGAAGGGGGGTTTAAGTTCGCAAAAATTGTCATGACCCAAGAGTGATAAAGGGAGGTTAGAAAATGGCAAAAGAACGAGCACAGGCAATAGTTAAAAAAGAAAAGGTGCAGCCTATTGCACGCAAGGAAAGTTTTCAGGCCATACAGGAAAACAAAATTATTATCAGTGATGTAACGGCTAATCCGGCACCCCTTGGGTTGTTGGGATTTGGCTTAACAACAGTTTTATTAAACATTCATAATGCCGGGTTTGCTCCAATGGGGGCTTCCATTTTGGCCATGGGCATTTTTTATGGGGGCTTAGCCCAAATTATTGCCGGGATCATGGAATGGAAAAAGAAAAATACATTTGGGACAACAGCGTTTACTTCTTATGGACTTTTTTGGCTTTCTCTGGTTGCATTAATAGTTATGCCAACACTGGGATGGGCACCTGCTACCGATAGTATGTCCATGGCAGCATATTTATTTCTCTGGGGACTTTTTACTGCTGTCATGTTCATTGGAACTTTAAAACAAAACAGGGCGATCCAATTTGTCTTCGCATCTTTGGCAGTTCTATTTTTCCTCCTGGCATTGGGGGACGCTACAGGGAATGCCGCTATCACCCGGTTAGCCGGTTATGAAGGAATTATTTGCGGGTTTTCCGCTATTTACACAGCCCTTGCGCAAGTGTTAAATGAAGTCTATGGAAAAACCCTTCTTCCTATTGGGCCGGTTGATAAATAGGTTTTGATAAATTTCCACAAATAAATAATTTTTTATTCTATTGGGGTTCAGTGATAAAGGCTGAATCCCTTTAACATCCCCACCACAAAAGAGCACAAAATTTTTAAATTTAAGCAGGAAATAACTGGATATAAATGAAATATTTATTAGTGAAGTTTAGAACAAGCAAAACAATTCTCAAGCAAAAAGGGGATGTTTAGTTTGCCGGGACAGGAACAGTTAAAGAGTGACATTCTTGACCAAGGATTGTGCTCTTCCTGTGGAATGTGTATGGGGTTATGCCCATATATGAAAAGTTTTTGTGATAAGGTAACAGCTATTTACCCCTGCCGGGCGGAGCAGGGAACATGTTACAAGGTGTGTCCAAAGGTCGGTGTTGATATCAGGGAAATGGATCAAGAAATTTTTGGTGAGAAAAGAAAAGACCAGGCATTGGGAGTTTTCAAAGGGATTTATTACGCCCGGGCTCGGGAAAAGGATTTTCCTGCCCAATACGGCGGTGTTACATCGACTTTGATTGCCTTGGCGTTGAAAGAAGAAATCATACCCGGGGCGGTGCTTACCGGAGGAGACATTTTAAATCCTCATCCGGTACTTGCCAAGACTGTCCAGGATGTAAAAAACTGTGCAGGTTCTAAATATGCTGCGGTACCAACTCTGGAACTGCTAAACCAAACAATTAAAGACGGAATGGCAGGAGTAGGAATTGTCGGCCGGCCGTGTCAAATCACTGCTGTGCGGCGGGCTCAGTTAACAAGCGGACCGGAATCTCGTTTTCTTCAACCGGATTTTGTAGATCTTGCTGTAGGAATCTTTTGTTTTTGGGCTTTGGGACCGGATTTTTATCGGTTTTTACATCGGAGAATAAAAAATGAAAAGGTTCTTCGTATGGATATCCCTGTTGAAGGCCCTCTCATAGAAACTGAAGAGAAAAAATATCGTTTTAGCCTTGAAGAGTTTCGCCCTTTTATCAAAAAATCATGTGAAGTTTGCTTTGACAGTACTGCCGAGTGGGCGGATATTTCCGTAGGCGCCACAGAGTACGATCCTAAATGGAATACTTTGATTGTGAGAAGTGAGAA
>JAQVXR010000012.1 GCA_028709045.1 Desulfitobacteriaceae bacterium
AGTTCAGTTGATGTATTTGCCCTGTTAATTATCGTAACTTTTTTGGGGTACTTGGGTTATTATAGGTGGCTCTTATGAAACGGAATATCAAGTTATTAATTGAATATGACGGGACAAACTATATTGGTTGGCAGCGTCAGCCTGAACACCAGGGGATGAGCATTCAAGGTGTATTGGAAAAATGTCTTGGGAAAATAACGGGTCAAAATGTTTTGATACAAGGTGCGGGCAGAACCGATTCCGGTGTTCACGCCAGAGGACAGGTTGCTAATTTTTTTACAGAAAGCAGGATTCCTGTTCAGAGAATACCCTATGCTTTGGCGGGAATGCTTCCAAATGATATTGTTGTACGCGGGGCTTGGGATGTGCCTGAACATTTCCATGCCAGGTACAGCGCCCTGGAAAAAACTTATTGCTATACAATTCTTCTTCCGGATTGCCGGAGTGCTTTTGAGTGGAGATATGCTTACTATTCTCCCTTTCACTTGGATGTGGAGAAAATGAATCAAGCCGTTTCCTTTCTTGAAGGGACACATGACTATTCCTCTTTTTGTGCAAAAGGGAGTCCGGTAAAAAACTTTATTCGGACAGTGAGGTGGTGCCGTATCCGTCAGGATGACCATCACCTTTATGTGGATGTTACGGCAAATGGTTTTCTTTATAATATGGTACGCATTATTGTAGGTACTCTAATAGAGATTGGTCGGGGTAAATGGGAACCGATAAAAATAGTTGAAATTCTGGAGGCGCGGGACAGAAAAAAAGCAGGTCCTACTATAGGTCCTCAAGGATTGACACTTTTAAATATTAAGTATGATAAAACAGACAGCATGTCTTGACATAACCTGGTTTTTTCAGTAAAATAATTTTATGTGAGTTTACACTCGCAACTTTCAGCCCCGTTAGTTGCGGGTTTAAGCAAATAGATGCCATGAGTACAATTGAACAGGTTGTAAGGAGGGAAAAAGGGTGCAGACATTTATGGCTAACCCCAAGGATATTGAAAGAAAGTGGTATATCCTTGATGCTGCAAATAAACCCCTGGGCCGTGTCGCGACCGAAGCGGCCAGATTGCTAAGAGGTAAGCATAAACCGATTTTTACGCCCCATATTGACACAGGAGACCATGTGATTATTATTAACGCGGAAAAAGTTTTACTTACCGGAAATAAAGCGCAAAACAAAATGTACTACCGTCATTCCCGTTATCCGGGAGGCCTGAAGGCAATGGATTATCAGACTCTCTTGGCCACCAAACCTGAACGGGCTATTGAAAAAGCTGTTAAGGGGATGATACCCCATAACCGTTTAGGCCGAAAGGTTTTGACCAAGATGCGCGTCTATCGCGGTGCTGAACATCCGCATCAGGCTCAGAAACCGGAAGTTTGGAATTATGAAGTTTAAAACCTCGGGAAGGGAGGAGATTATTAAGTGGCAGAAGTAAAGTATTATGGAACCGGGCGCCGAAAAAATGCGATAGCCAAGGTATGGGTCGTCCCCGGTGAAGGTAATGTGCGTGTTAACGAGCGTGAGCTCAATGCATATTTTGGGAAGAAGACATTGGAAATGATTGTGAAGCAGCCTTTAGAGCTGACCGGTACACTTTCCCGTTTTGATGTGATTGCCAAAGTTCAGGGCGGGGGAACTACCGGACAAGCAGGAGCAGTGCGCCACGGTATTGCCAGGGCTCTGATTCAGGCTGATTCAGGGTTACGGCCCAAGTTAAAGGCAGCAGGTTTTGTTACCCGTGACCCAAGAATGAAAGAAAGAAGAAAGTACGGTTTAAAGAAAGCCCGTAAAGCTAGCCAGTTCTCAAAACGTTAAAATTTTTATTCCTAAAGGCATTTTGGGGATTATAAGGATTACGATAGAAGCAGAAAAGCGTCAGGTGGATTAGCCATCTGACGCTTTATTAAAATGGAGAGGCAGCTTTTTTTATATAAGAGTATTAAATTATTTAGATGATGAACAAGTGATTCTGTGCTTTCCAAAAGTTTTTTATTATTCTCAAATTTTTGTTTGTAACAACGATAACGTGGAATTATACTGGATAGATACAGATTCTCTCATTTTAAAATGCACCTGATCTTTGCCAATATATCTTTTTTCTGAAACGGATTTTATCCAATTATCAGCACTTTTTCTTTTGTTGGTAAGGTATAAACTAGAGTAAGGACGAAAAAGCTTTTTATGTCTGCATAATTATTAGATTTTTATTCGATAAAATATCAGATGTATGTTTTGTACTTACCAATTTATTCCTGATTTTGGCGAGATAGTATTGATGATTCTTAAACACTTCATTGAACAAAGGGCATAATTAAATAATTTTTAATATGCAAAAAGTTGTATTTGTGTTATAATTTGAAAACCAAAAGGCTAAAGGAAGAATTCAATGATAAAGAAGGAAACGTATGCCGATCAAATTTATGAGGAGATTAAAAAGGACATCCTATACCACCGGATTGGTTTTGGGGAAAGGCTGATTAATCGAGAACTGCAAAAACGCTATGGTGTTAGTTCTACACCCGTTCGTGATGCGATAAACAAGCTTTATCTTGACGGATTTATTGAGGAAATTACCAAAGCCGGAGCTAAAGTGGTCGATTTCGATAGGGATTTTGCATTGGAGGTAAATGAAATAATTTCTCTTCTGTCCGACCATGCGCTGAAAATGTCTTCAACTAAATCTGATATTAATGAAGTTTCAGAAATACTTGCTCAGAAACTAAGACTGCAAAAACAGAATCGCGATAATGATAATTATTTTAAATATGATAATGAATTTCACCTTACTTTTTTTTATTATTCTCATAATAAACGTTTCTGTGATCTCTATGAACGTTATAATATATTTCAAGAAATATTAATTCGCTATACATATATGGTTAACATAGCAAAAGAGTTGCATAGGGATAATGCAATCGCTCAGCATGAGCAAATATACCTGGCATACAAGAGAGGGGAGATTGCATCGGCACGAAAGCTGATGGAAAATCATTATATTACTGCGGTATCTCAAATTCAGACATGCTTTCCGCTTCTTTGAATAATTAATTGAAAAAATAGTACAAATAATATTGATTTTAAATAGTTTTGGTGGTACTATGAGAGTATATTAAAAATGTTTAATGCGTGATGCATCACGCATTACGCATTAAATAACAATTCAGGCGCTTATTTTACTGTAAGCTGGGTTAAATCATTTAGTAGGAGGAAAATAACAATGACTGTGAAGTATGTGGCAGAACCTTTTAGAATCAAAATGGTTGAACCGATCAAAGTACTTACTAGAGAAGAAAGAAAAACAAAAATTAAAGAAGCGCATTATAATCTTTTTAATTTGGCTGGTGAAGATTGTTATATTGATTTGCTTACTGACTCTGGCACCAATGCCATGAGTGACCAAATGTGGTCGGGAGTTATGCGTGGTGATGAAGCATATGCGGGCAGTAAAAGTTACTATAAATTGGTTGAAGCTGGCAAAGATATTTTCAATTACGGATATATCCAGCCTGTACATCAAGGCCGAGCTGCTGAAAAGGTATTGTTTAGTGCCTATTTAGGAAAGGGCAAGTATGCAATTTCAAATATGTTTTTTGATACGACCCGTGCCCATGTGGAATTGTGCGGTGCTCGCGCCATTGACTGTGTGGTTGCAGAAGCAAAAAACCCATCTATCAGAGTTCCTTTTAAAGGGAATATGGATGTCAAACGTTTGGAAGAGCTGATTAATGAATTGGGTCCGAAAAATGTTGGTCTTGTAGTGATGACTATCACTAATAATTCGGCGGGTGGCCAGCCGGTTTCGGTTGCAAATATGCGGGATACTGCAGCTCTATGTAAAAAATATGGAATACCTCTTAATATTGATGCAGCACGATATGCGGAGAATGCATATTTTGTGAAGCAACGTGAGGAGGAGTTCAAGAATTCCAGTATCAAAGAAATTGTACGTGCATTTTTTGATTGTGCTGATATGTTTACTATGAGTGCAAAAAAAGATACTCTTGTAAATATAGGCGGATTGATTGGAGTCAAGGATCCTAAAAATGAAATTATTCTTGGTATTAAAGCCCGTTGCATAAGTTATGAAGGATTCATTTCCTATGGCGGTTTAGCTGGACGTGATTTAGAGGCGCTTGCCATCGGCCTTTATGAAGGCCTGAGTGAAGATTATCTGGCTTATAGAATTGGCCAGATGGAATATTTGGCCGGTAAGCTTGATGAAGCTGGCATAATATATCAGTCCCCTGTTGGAGGGCATGGTGTATTTGTTGATGCAAAAGAGATTTTCCCAAATATACCATACTATGAATTCCCGGGGCAAGTTTTGGCTATAGAATTATATAAAGAAGCCGGAATCAGAACCTGCGATATCGGATCATATATGTTGGGAAATGACCCTGATACTGGAGAACAGCTTCACGCAGATTTTGAGTTTACCCGTTTGGCTATACCACGTCGGGTTTATACCCAGGCTCATCTTGATGTTATTGCGGAGGCCTTGATAGAAGTTAAAAAACGTGCTCATACTATCAGACACGGTTATAAAATTACTTGGGAGCCGCCGATTTTGCGACATTTCCAAGCCTACTTGGCACCGATTGCGGATTAAAATATTTCTGACAGGTGTGTTATCAATACTTATTATTATGGATAAACGGGGATACTCTTAAGGGAAGGTTGATTAACCCTGATATAAGCTGTAAAAACTAAAAAGAAAATGTTACCAATTATATGAAAGATGTAATATAGAGAATCTGCCGTAATCCTAACAAAAGTTTTTTTATGTAAAAGGCAAGTTATGCGATTCGAGAGTGAGCATATAACAACGGGTGCTAAAAGAATTAATAGAAGATGGAACTCCAAAATTTTGATTGGAGTATGGAAGCGGATATGTGTAGACCGGATCATGTTCAAGTTATATGGAATGGCTGATAGTTGCAATTCAACATAACTAACCTGGAGCATTGATCCGGCTTTTTTTAAATTTACGAGACGTGACAAGCTCCGATGCTTACATTTTACCGCAAGTTTATTTAGACAGTTGTTGAGTTGTTCTCAGTCAGATATCATTGATAATTGATAACATAATAAATTTAACAATAAGATAAAATAATAATCAAACTCAGTAAAAAATTAAAACCATAGCGGCGTTATTGTCGTGATGAAAGGAGAGGTAAAGTTATGAAGGTTGGTAACGTATTAGTTGAAAAAGGGAAAAAGAAAACAGGTTATATTCTGACCGCATATACGGCAGATGGGGCGGAGGTTAAAGTGCCTCTCATGGTTGTTTGCGGTAAAGAAGATGGACCGACTCTTTGGATCAATGCCGGAGTGCATGGCGAGGAAGTATCGGGAATTTTTGCAATACATAAGCTATTTGATGTCTTGGATCCGGATACACTGAGAGGCACGGTAATTGCCAGCCCTGGCTGTAATCCTCTGGCTATACGCGGCAGTAACAAATTTACAGTAGAGGATCAATTGGATATGGATATGCAATTTCCCGGCAGGAAGGATGGCTGGCTGTCAGAACAGATGGCATATCATTTTTTTGGGGAGGTCAAAGAACATGCCGATTATTTGATTGATTTACACGCTTTAGGAGGAGTGGATGCTGCACCATATACTGTGTTTAAATCGATTGCCGGAGTTGATCAAAAGGTTAACGAAGATGCACGTAATATGGCTCTTTTGATGGGTGTAGAATTTAACTGCTATGTTGATTTATCTACGGCTACGGGAGAATTGCCCGGAGCAGTTTTGGGCGCACTTGACATCCAATGCTCAATCAATAGTATTCCGGCAGTTATGGCTGAACTGGGCGCTGGTAACAGGGTAATATGGGAAAATGTAAATTTAATGGTAAAGGGTCTCAAAAATGTGATGCGTTATCTTGATATGATACCTGGAACAGTCCGGCATTTTTCCGGTCAGAAAATCATTACCAAAAGGAGCTTTCCGTGCAGTCACCGCGGCGGCCTGGCAGTTCCTGAATGTCAGCCCGGGCAGAAATTAGCTAAAGGCAATTGTATCGCAAAAATCATTGACTTTACAGGTAATGAGCTGGAAAAGATGGTTGCAGAACAGGATGTTTATATTTTAGGAGTTTTAGAGAACCCGGTAGCTCATAGCGGAAAAATTGTTGCTGCTGTGGGTTTGGAATGGGAAGAGGTTAATTAAGCCTTATGATGTTCCGCATAAAGTATTATAAATATCAATACGGTTTAAGATTAAAGTGCAAAATAATATTTAAGGGGGTGAAAAAATGATCTGGAATATGGAAATTGGAACATGGCTGTACTATTTCGCATTACCTTGGAGCACTTTTATTTTTACGGTTGTATACGGATTTTATTGGATTTATAGTACCCGACATGATAACGAATCATAAGCCTGGAAAATAATTCTACATGTTTTAGCTTGTAATTGCTAGACAAACTAATATGATTAACGCTTAATTAATTTCAGTGGATACATACCATTTTTTACGATGGACTTAACCTGATACTTTGAAATGAAAGATTTAACAATATTTTTCATATCTTTACTGCCTCGCAATTAAGTTTGTAGAGCTAACGTCATAATTATCAAAAGAAAAATAAGGAGGCTCATTGTGCATGATTATTTCAATACTGGTAATATATTTTGTACTTATGATTATGATTGGTGTCATTGCCAGTAAGAAAGTTAAAAGTTCAGGCGACTATTTTCTTGGAGGCAAGGGCGCCGGTCCTGTATTGACTGCCTTCCGTTTTGCTTCAACTTTTGAAAGCGGTAGCATGATGATCGGTGTTCCTGGCATGGGATATAGTTTTGGTTATGTTACCTTCAATCAGGGATTTCTTGGCCCTCTAGGTTACTTTTTCTCTTTTCGGGTATTTGGTCAAAGAATTAAAATATGCTGCGACTACTTAAAGTCGATCACCGTGCCCGATCTTTTAGAGAGGCGGTACCATTCGAGGTGGTGTAAAATCCTCGCTTCTTTGGCTATTGTGATTGGTTTAACCGCCAGTATAGTGGCACAGCTAAAAGCTATGGGTGAAGTATTTACCGTATATATGGGCATCGAATATGCCACTGCAGTATGGATAGGCGTCGTAGTGATCGGTATTTACGGAATCTTCGGCGGTTATATGGGCAATGCTATTGCTAACGTAGTTCAAGGCGTGCTGATGGTGGGAGGTTCGGTAGCACTTTACATTGCTGTTAATCTCCTTTTCTTTGACGGTAATTTTACTTTTTTCGGACAGTTTCCTGCTTTGAATGAGTTTTTATATAATATGAATCCCAATATGCTTCACCTGACTGCCGGTGGTATTTTGCCGATGTCGACGATTATTGCGATGCTGGTCGTATCGCTGACTATCGGTCTGGCTTTACCCCAGCAGACGGTAGCACTTTTTGCGATGAAGGACAAAAATGTCGCAAAGGTAGCTCTGGTCATCTGTGCTTTCTTCTCATTTATCTGTTATTGGTGTCTGGTTCCTGCCGCAATGATGGGTAATGCGATCATTCCCGGTATCGAAAACTCGGATATGGTTATTCCGATGATTTCGATGAAGGTATTACCTCCGTTTTTAGCAGGGATATTTATCGCAGGGCTGCTTTCAGCTATTATGTCTACTGCCAGCAACCTTTTCCTGGTCGTAGCCGCTGCATTGAGCCGTGATATCTTTTCCCTGCTGGCACCTAATGTATATGGAAAGAAACCGGTCACATATGATAGAATCGCAACCTTGTTGATCATTGTGATCTCCTTATTGATTGCTCTTAATCCTCCGGCTATTATTTTCAAGATCATTGTATTTGCTTTCACGATGATTGCATTGACTTTTGTTATGCCGATGCTGGGCTGTATCTACTGGAAAAAATCCACCAAACAAGGAGCTATAGCTGCTATGCTGGTGGGATCAGTATTTATTCCATTGTGGACATTGATTGGAGAACCATTTGCTCCGGCTTTGCTGATAGCATTATTTGCAGCGCCCATTCTCTTTATTGTGATCAGCCTTCTTACTCAGCAGTCTCGTAACGACCATGAAGAAGTAGAAGCATTGTTTGCGCAGTTCGAACAATTAAAAGCCTAATATCAAAAAAAATATTTTAGGTCTGATTAATAATGGAGTGATAAAGATGCAAGGGTTGGAATATGGTGAGCCACTATACACAGTACTGAAAGTAACTGCGGAAAAAATCAAAGCACAAATTTGCGAAACGGGCAAGAAAAATAAAATTGCAAATATTGAAGATATGTTTAATTACCGGTTGTATTATTATCCTTTTTATGTGATTTGTGCTAAGGGGGAGCTAAAACGCAGATTTTTTAATGATCTGCACAAGCAGATATTTATCAGCGTAGACGCTGTGGAAGGTTATTACGCAGTTGCACAAATAATGCCTTCTAAGGATTATTTTGATCCTGATATAAGCGATAAGCTTGAGTCCGGTGCCACCATACTCCAACCCCAAATCGGGATAGAAGAAGCTTGGGAGAAAGGAGTAAGCAGCTTGCGCAGGAGCAACTCCTTCTCCTTTCGTACTTCATTTTGGTTGAATAACAAAGTAAATATTGTTCCCCATGAAAGTGTATTGATATATAAACCCTACTGGAAGGTGGATATTAAAAACAATAAAGGTGAATTCATTAGAGTTATTGATGCTACCTCCGGAGAGGTCGGAGGCAATAATGGTTACCGATTCTTACAAGGCTACAATAGGATAATGAACAGGGGGGGGTTGGAAAATGTTTAAGGATATAAGGGGATATTTTGAATTTCTGGACAAGCAGGGTTATCTGGACCGGGTTAAGGATGAGGTGGAATTATCCGCGATCCCGGCGAAATTGGCGGATCAGGCAAAAAAGGGCAATGCCATTATTTTTGAAAATATCGCCGGCTATCAGGCTTCGCTTTTTAATAATGTGTTCGGTAAAAGAGAATTTTTGGCTTCCGTATTTGAATGTCCCATCGAGAAGGTGGTAGATGTTTTTGCTGATAAACTGGAACAACGCATTCCTCCGGTTATGGTTGCGAAAGGTCCGGTACAGGAAATAGTTCTTACCGGAAATGATTTTGATATCAGCGACTTTCCCTTTTTGATTCATTCAGCCGGAGACGGTGGACGTTATATTACCGGTGGAGTGGTATTTGCCAAAGATCCTGAAACCGGGGTGCGAAATTGCTCTTTCAATAGGATGCAGTTAAAGGACAGAAACAAGACTGGCTTAAGAATGTCACCGACTCAGGATTTGGAAGCTTATTACCGTAAAGCTGTTGCTCTAAATAAACCCTTGGATATAGCGGTTGTGATTGGCAGCCATCCCATGTGTCTTTTGGCAGCGGCCTGCGGACCGGCCAGAGATGTTGACGAATTGGACATTGCCGGCGCTTTGTGCGGTGAGCCAATCGAACTGGTAAAATGTAAAACGATAGATATGGAGGTTCCGGCCTATGCCGAGGTAGTATTTGAAGGGCAGATTATTCCCGGAGAATTAGAAGACGAAGGGCCGTTTGGGGATTTCATGGAATTTTACATTCAAGTAATGAAGAACCATGTTTTTCATATCAATTGCATCACGATGAGGAAAGACCCAATGATTCAGGTGATATTCCCCGGGTCTATCGATGATGTTACTTTGTTGGGCTCACCGCGGGAAGCGCAAATCAAAAAAGTGCTTAATTCAATTAATGTTGATGTGCGCGCAATAAACATTATGGTTTGTAAAAACTATCTGACCTGTGCGATATCGATTAAAAAACAGATCGATCTAGAGCCGAAAAACGCGCTGATGGCTGCTTTTGGCAGTTTTAAGTTTCTAAAAAATTGCATTATCGTAGACCATGATGTGGATGTCTTTAACCCATCTGATATTTTTTGGGCTCTGTCTACTCGTCTAAGAGCGGAACAAGGGATAATGATCGTCCCCCATGCAGCCGGATTTGGCCGTGATAAATATGGCATCCATACCACTAAATTAGGCATTGATGCTACTGTGCCCTTGGATGCCTGGGATGAGTTTGAACGGATCACAGTTTATAAACCGTAAAATAATTAATGAATTGACAAATATAAAAAGTGCGGCATTCTTACCGAAAATTAAGCTTAAATAACTAGTTGCCGGACAAAAAGATATGGACATAATTCTATATATTAGGAGGGCGCGATGTCTGTGATTTCAGATGTTATTATCATCGGTGCCGGTTCTTCCGGCAGTGCTGTAGCTTACTATTTAGCAAAAAAAGGTGTTAAGAATATTGTGGTTCTGGAAAAGCTGGGTATGGGGTCCGGTGCTACCGGACATGCCGCCGGGTTGATCCGTCATCATTATCCGGATCGTAATTTAGTGAAAATGGTGCGCTATTGCTCGCAAAAATTCATAGACTTCAAAGAGGAAATGGGCTTTAATATCGACTACGTTAGGAATGATTTTTGCTATTTGACTCCGGCAGGGCAAAAAGGCATTGAGGATATTATTGAAATGCAGCGCTCCGAGGGTGTAAATGTTGAGCTACTTACTCCTGCTCAGGTGGCTCATATTCATCCGAAAGGAGAAATCAACACAGATGGTATTGGCTATGGCCTTTTGGATCATGACGGGGGCTATGCCGATCCTTATAAAGTAGCTGTTGGTTATTGCGAACGAGCTAAACAACTGGGTGTTGAAATAAAGATAGGTGTTGAGGTGCTGGATTTTGTAGTTGATTCTGGAAAGGTAACAAAGGTAATAACTAATAAGGGTGATTTTAGTGCAGGATTGGTGATAAATGCTGCAGGGTTGGGTGCGTCGAAACTCAACAGTCTACTTGGTATTACCCTGCCTGTGAAGAATTTCAGCCTGGGTCATGGAGTTCTTATTCCGGATATAACATTTGAACCGGATATCCTTACCATCAACGATGCCAGCCAAGAGGAATATCTCTTCTTCCTCCGGCCGGAAAGCGGGGGTACGGCTTTGATTGGTATGGACCAGGATGATCCAAATCGCGAATTTAATCCTGACACGTATTATATGGATGTTCCCTTTAACAAAATAGGTAAATATTATGAGCATATTGTAAAGCGTTTGCCCTTTGCGGCAGGTTTTAAACTCTCTACCGCTTTCGGTGCATTAGATGTCAAAACGCCAGACTGGAATCCCGGTATCGGTTTCCTTGAAGGGGCGCCGGAAAATTATTATCAAATTGTTGCCGGCAGCGGACACAGCTTTAAGTTAGCTCCGGTATTTGGCAAGGTTGTTGCCGAACAAATTCTAGGTGAAAATCAATCTTTTGATTTCAGCGTTTTCGACATAAATCGCCTGAGTAAATTCAGCGATGATGATTTCGGTGGTAGTTTTTTCATCAATGAATAGCTCTGTGAAAAATTGACCTATTTAATAACATTTACGAAATATGAGGTGAAATTATGTTGAATATCGTTGTTTTAGTCAAACAGGTTCCCAATACGACTCAGGTTAAGATCGATCCGGTTACCAATAACCTGGTACGCGAAGGAGTTCCCAGTATTGTTAATCCTTATGATATGTATGCTATCGAAGAAGCATTATTATTAAAAGAAAAATTCGGCGGCAAGGTAAGCATTCTTAGTATGGGCCCCGCACAGGCTAAAGAGGTTATTAAATATGCCATGGCAATGGGCGCAGATGACGGGATTCTACTAAGTGACCGTGCTTTTGCCGGTTCGGATACCTTGGCAACATCCTATACTTTGTCTGCGGCCCTTTCTAAAATGGGTAAAGCTGACTTGGTTCTTTGCGGTAAACAAGCTGCAGATGGTGATACTGCCCAAGTACCTGCGGAATTGGCTGAATACTTAGGAATGGGATGTATTACTTATGTTTCAAAGATCTGTGATATTGCTGATGGGAAAATTACGGTGGAACGTACCTTGGATTTCGCAGAGGCAAAGGCTGAAGTAAGTATGCCTGCAGTATTAACTTTAAATAAGGGCATTAATGAACCAAGGCTGCCCAGATTGAAAGATATGGTAAAGGCCATGTATATGTCGATTCAAGTTTTAAAATCGAATGATTTGACTCTTGATGAAAAACGTATCTCTCTTTCAGGTTCGCCTACGCAAGTCATGAAGGTTTTTTCTCCGGAACGGAAAAAGAGCGGCTATGTTTTAAATGGTTCATCCGATGAGCAAGTATCTGCCCTAGTTGGCGAACTAATTAAAAGAGAGATTATTTGATCAGGAGGTATTTACAAATGGCTAGAATTATCATCGATAAAGATTTATGTACAGGCTGCGGCTCATGTATATCCGCCTGCCTTTATGACGCGCTGGAACTCAATGATGACGGTGTCGCCGTTGTAGATGCTGATAAATGTAATATTTGCAGAGCTTGCGTAAGTGAATGTCCTTTTGAAGCCATTTCTGTCGAAGGTGCACAGAATATTAAAGATGATAAAGATGATTATCACGGCATTTGGGTATATGCTGAGCAATGGGATGGGAAGTTACATGACGTAGCTTTTGAACTGCTTACCGAAGCAAGACAGCTTTCGGCAGATTTAGGCGAAGATTTATCTGCAGTTCTGATCGGCCATAATGTTAAGAGTGATGCTGCCGAATTGAATAAATTCGGAGCTAATAATATCTATCTCTTTGATGACAGCACATTGGCCATACCTAATGAAGAAACATATGCATATTTGATGGCGGACTTGATCACTAAATATAAACCAGCTGTGGTGCTTTATGGCGCTACTGCCTTTGGGCGTTCGCTGGCGCCGCGCATTGCTGCGAAGTTGAATACAGGTCTCACGGCTGATTGCACATTTCTTTCTATAGACAAGGAACGTAAACTGCTTCAGCAAACCCGGCCGGCTTTTGGGGGCAACGTTATGGCAACCATTCTATGTCCTGAACATAGACCACAGATGGCTACAGTCCGGCCTAAGGTTTTTAAGAAAGAAGCTCTTAGTTCACCTGAAAAGTGCAATGTTATTATTGAAACAGTCAATTTGAATGATTTTGAACCCAAGAGTCATATCATTGAGGTCGTCGGTTTTCAAAACAAGGAATTAAGGGTGGAGGATGCGGAAATCGTGGTTGCAGGAGGCGCTGGCTTTGCCTGCCAGGAAGATTTTGCGCTGACCAAAGAACTGGCTGATTTGTTAGGAGGATGTGTAGGCGCCAGCCGTGCTGCGGTTGACGCAGGATATGCTTCTCACCCCAATCAAGTGGGACAAACCGGCAAAGTAATTGCCCCCAAAATTTATATTGCTTGCGGCATTGCCGGAGCTATTCAGCATCTGGTGGGAATGGAAAACTCGGATTTTATTATTGCGATAAATAACGATCCTGATGCTTCTATTTTCCAAATTGCTGATATAGGTATTGTAGGAGACGTCAAAGTGGTATTACCTAAACTGATTGAGAAAATTAAGTCCCATAAAGCGAAACAATTAGCAGTATAAAGCTGCGATAAAACCCTCAGGTGCAATATATGGACAATTTACAATAAAGAAGGGGTGTTGGAGTTGGATGAATTGAAGGTGATCGGCAAGCCAATACGGCGCATAGATGGTAAAGTTAAAGTGACTGGTAAAGCAGTTTACAGTGATGATGTTATTTTACCTCGAACCTTGATAGCTAAAGTTTTGCATGCCAGATATGCGCATGCAAAGATCCTTCGTCTGGACACCCAAAAGGCCAAGGATCTTCCCGGGGTGGTTGCTGTATATACTGCTAAGGATATTAAATTTAATGATAAATATTTCCGTATGGGTGCAACACGGGATACTTGGGTGCTGGCTGAAGATTACGTCCGCTACATCGGCGATATGGTTGCTTTCGTGGTAGCTGAGGATGAGGAGATTGCTGAAAAGGCTCTAAAATTAATCGAGGTGGACTATGAGCAATTGCCTGTTGTTGCAACCCTGACTGATGCAGAGGCTGCGGAGCATTTAGCCCGCGGTGATAAGCCGGGCAATGTAGCTATGCCTTTAGTGGTGGAACGCGGTGATGTTGAAAAAGACTTTGCGGAAGCAACTGTATTTGTCAGCGGCAAATACAGTTTCCCCTCATTGCACCAGCTGCATCTGGAGCCCAACAGCGCAACCGCAGTTTACGAGATGGGAAAGCTCACTGTTTATTGTGCATCACAAGTTTGGTTCCATATCAGAGAGGATATTTCTGCAGTTACCGGAATTCCCGAAAAAGATATTGAAATTAAACCTATGGATATCGGCGGAGCCTTTGGTGCCCGTAATGACCAACCTCTGCCTGTTTTTACCGCACTGTTGGCAACTATGGTCAAGGGCACGGTCAAAATGACCAATAGCAGACTTGAGGAATTCTTAGCTTGCCGTCCTTCTTTGGGTATGGATATCGAGATTACTATGGCCGCTGATTCGGAGGGCAATTTTTTGAGCAAAAAGACTAAGCTGCTCTCAGGTTTTGGTGCTTATTCTTCGGACAGCGATGCGGTCACAGCTATTGCCTGTCTTCGCGCAGACAATAATTACCGTTTTCGCAGTGTTTATATTGAAGGCACCGGTCTCTATCTAAATCATGCTCCGACCGCAGCATATCGGGGTTTTGGCAATCCTCAGATGCATTTTGCCTTGGAACAGACTATTGATAAGCTGGCTGTTAAACTCAAAATGGATCCAACTGAACTGCGGATGAAAAATTTTATGCATGCCCATGAAACTACCATTCACGGTTTTAAACCACAGACTAACGGTATAGCCGAATGCATGAATAAGGCTAAAGAATTGATGAAATGGGATGAAAAGAAAAAAAATAGTGTAAAAGGCAAGGGTGTCGGTGTTGCTGCGTTGATCCATTGTTCAGGTTCCCGCGCAGGTAAGCCGGAATTTGCAGGTAGTAGTGCCCATTTGCGCTTAGAAGGTTCTGGTGCCTTGACTGTTTTGATTGGCGAGTGTGAAATGGGTCAAGGGGCAAAAACTGTGTTTGCTCAAATCGTTGCTGAGGAACTAGGTGTCGATCCACAACAGGTTAATGTAATAATGGGCGATACAGCCCTTACTCCTTTTTCTACAGGTACCAATGGGAGTAAGCTTACCATAAATTTAGGTAATGCACTGCTCCATGCCTGTAAAGATTTGAAGAGAAAACTTACTGAATGCCTGAGAGAAAGAATCGGTACCGGTCCGGTTATAGTCAAGGATGGCAATATATATGGAGAATACACAGGAGAATATGTGATGTCGCTTGAAGAGGCCTCGGCTAGGGCATGCTATGCTCGGAACGGACAGGCTTTTTTAGGTGTCGGTATTTTTGAGCCGAAAGCTGATTTGGGTGATAGGACTGGCTATGGCAATCTGGCTCCCGCTTATCCCTTTGGCATACAAATGGCTGAGGTGACCGTTTATGATGACGGCAGCTATACCGTAGATAAGCTTGTGTCTGTTCACGATATTGGCAAGGTCATCAACAGCCAGATGGCCTATGGTCAGTTATACGGTGGAGTTATGCAGGCCTTAGGTTCTGTAACAATGGAAAACCTATCAATAAACAATGAAGGGATTTATCAGGCCAACACTATTCTGGAATACAAGCCTCCAACAATACTTGAGATGCCTGAAATCGAAGGTGCTTTGGTGGAAACCATCGACCCCTATGGGCCTTATGGAGCAAAGTGTATTGCTGAGCCACCGATCATTGCTATAGCTCCTGCAGTTGCCAATGCTATTTACGATGCTTGTGGGTTGCGTTTTGAGCAGGCCCCTATTACGCCGGCATTGGTTAAGAAAAAACTGATGCAAAAGCAGCGCGGTGCTAACGCAGAAGAGGAGGCATAAAAATGGATAAACAAATGGCAGAGGTTAAAATAAAAATCAATGGCCGGGAATACAGGGACAGGATCCCCTCTGATATGATGCTCATTGATTATCTCCGTAAATATCGTCTGCTTACAGGAACTAAAAAAGCCTGCGGGGCCGGTGAATGCGGGTCATGCACTGTTTTGCTCAACGGTAAGCCGATCTATTCCTGTATTACCTTAGCAATCCAAGCGTCGGGAAAAACCGTGGAAACCATTGAAGGACTTAGTGACGGTGATGAGCTGCATCCAATTCAGGAAGCATATCTTGATGCAGGGGCTGTACAATGCGGTTATTGTACCCCAGGTTTTATTATGTCTACAAAGGCTCTTTTAAACAAGGTTTCCCATCCTGATGAGAAATGCATCAAAGAGGCTTTAGCAGGCAATATCTGCCGCTGCACCGGTTATCATCAGATTATAGACGCAGTAAAGCTGGCTTCGGAAAAAATGGATCAGGAGGCAGATATAAATGAACGTTAGTAAACCTCAAACCATTGATGATGCTGTTCTCTTTCTAACTGAACACCCGGATGCAAAAATTGTAGCAGGCGGCACTGATCTTTTACCTCGCATCAATCAGAAACTGGAAGAGCATGCGGAGCTATGTTATATTGATGATTTGCCGGAAATGTGTGAAGTACGCGCTGAACAAGACGGCAGTATCTTTGTTGGTGCATCAATTCGTCTGGCAGAGGTAGCCGAGATCAAGATACTGACAAAATACACTGGGTTTTTGCAGGCTGCTTCAAAGGTAGCATCGCCTCAGATCCGCAACCAGGCTACTATTGGCGGTAATATCCTTCAGGAAAACCGATGCATGTATTTTAATAATCAGGTGCCTTGGTCGGATGTCAATCACTGCTTCAAGTGGGGAGGAAAACAGTGCTTTCAGTATAAAAACAGTAAGGAATGTGTAGCTCTTTTTCAGTCAGATGTTGCGCCTGTTCTTATCTCTTTTGGAGCCAAGGCGGTAATACGTGGTAGTGAAGGTATAAGAGAAATGCCTGTTAAGGATCTCTACATGCAGGCCGGCCTTAAAAACCTAGCACATAATGATATCTTGCTGGGCGTTAAGCTTCCTCCTCTATTTAAGACTGAATATAGTGCTTATGTACGTAAGACTATAAGAGGGTCTTTCGATTTTCCGCTTGTGAGCTGTGCAGTGAGGGTTTGCGTTGATGCAAATATCATTAAGGACTCTCGAGTAGTCTTTGGTGCGGCAGGGGTTATGCCTGCGGAACTTCATATGTCGAATGAAGTTTTTATCGGCAGAAAGATAGAAGATTTGCCATTATTGGCGGATGAACTCCAGCCGGCTGTATCTAAAATAATTGCCCCTTTCCAGGATACCCGTATTAATGCAGCTGTGCGTAAAGACATGGCGAAGGAGATTTTTATTAAAGCGATCGCCCAAATATGTCAGGGAAACTAATTTAATCACGCAATCAGGTTATTAAAGAAAATCTTGCCATGATTTGTTAACTCAATGATTCCTTAATATAAATTAAATCCCTATTTTACCTGGTTTGGAGTCAGCATAAATTTTTAATAGCCGGAACAGATAAACACTTTTATGCCAAGTAAAAAGGTGAGTAGCTGTTCCGGCTGTTGCAGTGATGGGAGGAATGGAGCGGATTAGAGAGAAACCTCATATTGCCATGCGAATTTGCTGTACCAGTCCTTTGGTAATGAGAAATGATGCTAGTATTATTTGCATATTCATTTAAAAAACGATCTACTAGTCTGAGAGTTTCCGAGAAAGTACGGAAAATGAGAGGAGGTGACTGACATGAAACAGGTAATCAGCACAAGCAATGCACCTGCAGCGATTGGCCCTTACAGCCAGGCAATTGCCGCCACCGGCACCACCTGCTATGTTTCCGGCCAGCTGCCCATCGACCCTGCCACCGGCGCTTTTGCAGGTGACACCATCGAGGTACAGACCAAACAATCGCTGGAGAACATCAAGGCCATTCTGGCGGAAACCGGCATGACCATGGAGAACGTGGTTAAATCTACTGTTCTGCTTAAAAGCATTGACGACTTTGCTGCAATGAATAGCGTATATGGCCAGTATTTTACAACCGAATGCCCCGCCCGTGCCGCATTCCAGGTGGCAGCTCTGCCCAAGGGCGCCCTTGTTGAAATTGAAGCTGTTGCAGTAAAATAAACTGTAATGCAGCAGGTACTTGGGTTAATGTACCACACAAGTCTGCTTGATACTAGCCGCCATAATGAAACAATGGATAAATTACTGTCAAAATATGAAAGGTATTAGCCTATGAAGCAATCTGGTGATATGTCAAGGAGAGATTTGTAAAGTAAACAAACAAAAAAATTAAAGAAGGGCACCACAAATAAAACCTATGGTTTTTAGGAAAAAAACAGGCTAAAGATAAAAAGTATTTTATTGTACCTCTCCAACTTTATCGCTGGAGTAGATTTGATTTTTAGTCAGCAAGCCAAAAATCAGACGAACTAATTTACGAGATGTAAGTGCGAGTACTCTTTTATGCTGGTGGGTAGTTACCTCACCGTACTTCTTAAGGTAAAAATCATTGTACTCCGGGATATTGTTTTTAACACTATTAGCAGCCTCAATTAAATAATATCTAAGATATTTATTGCCAGTCTTAGTCATCCTAGTATCATCAGCTGAGTAATCACCAGACTGATTGATTCTCCAAGTAAGACCAGCATACTTAGCTAAGGCATCATGGGAATTGAAAGAAGTAATGGTGCCTATTTCAGCCAGGATACCGCTAGCCAAGACTGGGCCGATACCGGGTATAGAAGTAAGAGACTGATATTCTGTAGTATTAATGCCTTTAATTGCCTTTGTAATGGCTTTATCAATGGTTTTAATTTCATCTTCGAAGGCTTTAATAACATTAAAAGATGAAGCAATAGAGGTATTCAAAGGCTCATACAAAACTTTGTCCAAGCGATAAGAATCTCTAGCGGCCTTTTGTAATAACTTAGCAGTTTCGTAAGGATCACTAAAGCGATTTTTACCCTTGGCAGATACAAATGCTACAAGATCCTCAATAGATGAATAAGTAATATCATCTAAAGAAAGGAACTCAGTTAAAACGGCCGCAGAAGTAGTATCATAAGTATTAGAAAAAGGCTGTTCATTCTTATCTAATACAGCTAATTCACTAAACTTTAAATAAATGTTAGAGACCATATAAGCCTTCTCCCTAGTGATACATTCAACTAGATGAAGCCTGTGCCTAGAAAGTCTTTGTAAAGCAAGAAACTGAGCCCCACGCCAGGGTTCGGATGTGATCCTACCACATCTAGCAAAGTCAGCAATAACAAAAGCATCCAGAGGATCAGTTTTATCCATATCTACAAAAGACTTTCTGTAGTTAGCAACGGATTTAGGATTAAGACAATATACAAGAGGCTTAAAAAACATAAGTTCTTCATTGGAAGAAAGGAAATTAGCAACATGAGTGCTGTAAAAAGAAGTTGATTCCAAAGCAATAACAACAAATTTTAGGCTATTAGAATTTAAACAGTCTATGATGCTAGCTAAAATAGCTTCGGCACCAGGCTGGTTATTCAGAGCCTTTAGGTTAAGAAGTTTATTGCCTTGAAAATTCAAAGCACACAAAACATTGGTTTTGGAACTCACATCAATACCAACGAATAAAGTAGACATAAAGTTGTTTTTCACAAAATCACCACCTTTCGTAGGTAGATAAGGTTGAATAATTATTAAAGGAGATATCCCAATCTCAGCCGCTGACTGCAACCTCGCATTATTAGCATTCACCTTTGAAAAATACCTTGCTGTTGGCTAATCAGAGGGATGCAGCATCTGAGTAAGCAGAATATGACAACTAAGTCAGGAAGCACGCTTCTTAGGCAATAACCTTTTGGTTTTGCAAGGAGAAATAGAATTATCCTTTGCTAATCATTCTTTAACTACAGATTAGCACTGGGATATCTCAATTAAAATAAAAAAGTGTGTTTGAACCACTAAAAAAGTGGATCTAAACATACTATACAAGGTGATTAAAGATGAATCCTATGCGGAAAGAAAGATCCCATTTGGTATTTCTGGAGGTTGAATATCCTGAGAAAGATCAGTGGGATATTGAAGCCTTTGAATCACTAAAATAGCAAGAACTAAGTGAAATCGGCCAATTGGCAGGCAACTATGATCGGAAGGTCGTATTCGGGGACAATATCTATTCAAGATATTTTAAAAGGTACAAAAAGTCGTATCCAGTTATTTTGCAGCTGGAATCCTACTTGTTGAAAAAACGGCCGTTTCCCAGCGAAAACTATATTGGTCAGGTATCTTTTCTTGCTGAACTTAGGACACTTGTTTTGCTGGGCGTCCACGATGTTGATCAAATTGTCGGCGATTTGGTGCTTTTTCGGGACACGGAAAAACGCCGTTTGCCGGCCGGCATAGGGGAACGTGATGTTCACACTTATCCAGGCGATGTCAGTGCAAGAGACGACAAGGGGATATGTTTTGGAATGATTTCTGGCGCAGATAATCGTACCTGCATTTCGTCGGATTCTAAGCATGTTGCATATTTTGTTTTTGGTGTTGATGGACAAGTGGATGAGCAGATCAAAAGCACATTGGATCTGCTGATGCAATATGTGAATGCACTAGCCCTGACAGCAAAAACAAATCAGACAATCATTTGATTAAGAATATAGAATATACAATATACAATATGACAAGGATATGCATCATGGTAGCTCCTTGTCTAATTCGAAGGGTTATTTCATTTTGCCTCATGCCCACTTTGACGGACATCAAATCGTGATTGTATAATTAACTCACGAAAGGGTGTTAGAAATGGGCAACAACAATAACAAATATGACGAAGAATTCAAGTCCAGTGCTGTAAAAATGGTGGTGGAAAAAGGCCGACCAATAAGTGCTGTGGCTAAAGACTTAGGAGTCTCCCAACCAGCACTTAGGCGTTGGGTAAAAGCAAGTACAGAACCAGATAATTCCCTTGCTAAAAGATTAGCCGAACTTGAAGCCGAAAATAGAAAGCTGAAAAAAGACCTCATGAATGCTAATGATACGGTAGAGATCCTAAAAAAGTCCGTAGCCATTTTCATAAAACCACAGAACTAGCGACACCAATTACTGATAGATATAAATTTATCAAAGCGCATACATCCGGGCATTCTGTGGAGAAAATGTGCAAACTACTTAAAGTTTCCCGGAGCGGTTACTACGACTGGCTTGATAGGCCCCAATCAAAACGGGGAAAAAAGCATAAACAAATCTTAAAGGAAATTATTAGAATCAATAAAAAGCATCCCATATGGGGCGTTGACCCTATCTGGGCAGAAGTCAAAGAGATAATACCCTGCAGCCGTGGAACCGTCTACAGATTAATGAAAAAACATGGCATTAGGTCAAAACGCAAAGCCAAATGGAAAGCAACAACCAACAGTAAACACAGTCTACCTGTGGCACCAAATCTATTAAAGCAAGACTTTAATATTAAAGATCCCAACACTGTTTGGGTAGGAGATATCACTTATAATTGGACCGGAGAAGGCTGGCTATATACAGCCATAGTTAAGGATCTATGCACCAAAGAAGTAGTCGGCTACGCTATAGGCGACTGAATAACCAGAGACCTCGTAATAAAAGCAATGAAGACAGCCATTAAAAGAGAGCGACCCAATGCAGGCTTAATATTTCATTCAGACAGAGGCGTGCAATACTGCTCAAACGATTTCAAAAATCTGTTGAAAGCTAACCATATACGTCAAAGCATGAGCAGAAAGGGCAATCCCTATGACAATGCTTGTGCCGAAAATTTCTTTAGTTGTTTAAAATGCGAATGTACTAATTTCTATTATTTCAAAACTAGAGATGAAGCAAAACTAGCAATTTTTGAGTATATCGAAGTTTATTATAACCGCCAGAGGCGACATGCCGCTCTAGGTTGGTTAACTCCTAATCAATATAAGAAGCTTTTGTTTTCAAAGCTTGCAGCGTAAAAAGTTTTATCCCCCGAAGAAAGAAAAGCTTTTATTTCGCGAAAGCTCTTGATATGGGGTGGCACCCTCTGGCAAAATTTTAAAGGCGGAGCCGAATTAACACATTATTTCGGCTTAGTAATTGGGAGTCCAGAGGGTGCAGGGGACCCCATGTCAAGAGACCGTGGAATAAATGTGTAATTAGGCGCAAAACTATAAAACTTCATGATACGCTCACGAGATTGTGTCTAGAAAAGCGAGAAAGGCTCAAATAGCATAAGATGAGGAGAATGAACAGATGAGAGTAATTGTAGGTATAACCGGCGCTTCTGGAGCAATATACGGCATAAGATTGTTGCAAGAAATGAAAAAATATGAAGTAGAAACTCATCTAGTTATATCTAAATGGGCTGAGAAAACAATCAGTATTGAAACTAGTTATACAGTTGAGCAGGTGGCTGCATTGGGTTCAGTTTATTATTCCGAAAACAATCTTGGAGCAGCTATTTCCAGTGGAAGCTTCCCCAGTCAGGGAATGGTTATTGTTCCTTGCTCGATGAAAACAATAGCAGCGGTTAGTCATGGATATTCTGATAATCTTATTAACCGTGCAGCAGATGTAACAATAAAGGAGAGAAGAAAGCTGATCTTAGTACCCCGAGAAACTCCTTTAAGCCCAATACATTTAAAAAACATGTTAGATATAGCTAATTTAGGGGCTGTTGTAATGCCACCAATGCCAGCTTTTTATACCATGCCACAAAATCTCGATGATATTATTAACCAAACAGTAGGACGAATATTAGATCAACTGGACATATCTAATTCATTAGTTAATCGTTGGTCAAATTGACTTGTTGATATATTAATAACATTCGAGGTGAGCCTATTATTTTTAGCTATGACCATAGCTGATATGTATTGATGAGATATCAATCACAAATCGATCTAGAAAAAAGAGTTTTTATCCTTGAGTAAATATCATGGATAAATTCTAAATAGTGTTCTTGCTCAAATAAGCTATGTTTAGAGCGAAATGTACGAACTTATATCGCTGCATTGGTTGCGGTATTCTATATAATAAACCTACTTTGAGTTTGAGAAGAGTGATTAGTTTGTTAATTCATGAAGCACTTGGCTTAAGTACAAAAGAAATAATTACTTTTGTTGGTGCTGGGGGAAAAACCACAACAATGTTTTGCCTAGCACGCGAACTTAAGGATGCAGGTAAAAAGGTAATTATCACTACTACCACAAAAATTTATTTACCAAAGCTATGCCAAGCGGAAAAAGCACTTATTTCATCTGATGAAAGAGACCTTTATCTAAAAACAAAAAAATATTCAAATTTTTTTAATTTGTTGGTGTTAGGTAAATGGGTTAACACCCAGGGGAAATTACTTGCTGTTTCCGCTGAATTTATTGAGAAAATTAGAAACTTAAAAGTTGATTATATTTTACTAGAAGGTGATGGGGCAGCAGGCAAACCTCTAAAAGCACCAGCTAACCACGAACCAGTAATCCCTGAAGTTAGTACTATGGTAATTCCAGTGGTAGGGATTGATGCTTTAGGAAAGCCAC
The DNA here is from genome assembly GCA_028709045.1 of Desulfitobacteriaceae bacterium. Lineage (GTDB taxonomy): Bacteria > Bacillota > Dehalobacteriia > Dehalobacteriales > Dehalobacteriaceae > JAQVXR01. The sequence continues at coordinate 23,369 of JAQVXR010000012.1, forward strand.
TTAATGACACATTCATTCATCGTTCATCATTGGTTAGTCATTTAACCGGACTGCCCTTAGGACAGGCTGTTGATATGAATACGATAGCAAAAGTATTTGCCCATACTAATGGCTACAAAAAATGCTTACCGGCAAATTCCCGATGGATACCTTTAATTAATAAAGTTGAGAAAGGAGCGGATATGGTTGTAGCACGTAGCTTAGCAGAAAAATTGCTTAATGCAGGGGCAAGTCAAGTTCTAATTGGTGCATTACAAAGTCCTAATAAAATACATGAGGTTGTTAGGAGGCCTAAATATTGATTGCCGGTGTAATTTTAGCAGCCGGAAGTGCTTCCCGGATGGGAAAGACAAAACAGATTCTACCGTTTAAAGGGAATACGATACTGGGTTGTGTTATTGAAAATGCACGTCGTTCCAGAGTCGGGGAATTGGTTGTCGTTATAGGCAGTGCAGCCGACGAGGTTTTAAAAAAAGTTGATTTTACCGGAGTAGAAGTATTGGTCAATCAAGATTATCTGAGGGGGCAAAGTACTTCTTTAAAGTTAGGGTTAAAAGCAGTTGCTGAAAGATGTGAAGGTGTTATATTTCTTTTAGGTGACCAACCACTTGTTGGTTCTGATGTGATAGACCAGCTAATTGAAGCGTTTTACCATTCGGCGGCAGCTATTATTATTCCCACATATGACGGAAAAAGGGGCAATCCAGTTTTGATAAGGAGAACTCTTTTTTCTGCATTGGAAAAGCTGTCAGGGGATGTGGGTGCAAGAAAGTTGTTTAAGGAGTATGCTCATGAAATCAAAGAAGTAGAGGTATCTAGTCAAAGAGTACTTTTAGATATTGATGAATGGCAAGACTATGTAGATCTGCAAGGAAAAGAGTGAAGAGATCATGCTAATTGTTGTAAAGGGAGCAGGAGATTTGGCTTCTGGTGTGGCGTGCAGACTTAAAAAATGTGGTTTTCAGGTAGTTATGACGGAAATAGCACAACCTACGGTAATTCGAAGAACAGTTGCCTTTGCTGATGCTGTATATCAGGGATGTGTAACAGTAGAGGGGATAACAGCCGTAAAGGTCAATCATTTGCAACAATTAAAAGAAGAATTGATGCAAAACCATATTCCGGTAGTAATTGACCCCACAGCAGAAATTATTTTAGATTTAAAACCAGAAATAGTCGTAGATGCTATAATCGCAAAATATAATACGGGGACTTCAATTAATGATGCAGGAATTGTAATTGGTTTAGGCCCAGGATTTATTGCTGGTAAAGATGTTCATGCTGTTGTAGAAACAAAAAGAGGGCATTATTTGGGGCATGTTATTTATCAGGGATCGGCTGAAGCTAATACAGGTTGCCCGGGAAGCATCGGGGGATTTAGTAAGGAACGCTTGCTTAAGGCACCTACCCGTGGAATTTTTAAAGGTGTAAGGTCAATTGGAGATTATGTTAAGTCGGGGGAAACAGTAGCTATTGTTGGAGGGGTAAAAATTTCTGCTAGTATTGATGGAGTTTTGCGGGGAATTTTAAAAGACGGTTTAGAAGTAACAGAAAATATGAAAGTAGGAGATATAGATCCTAGAGGAATAAAGGAATACTGTTTTACTATTTCTGATAAGGCCATTTCTATTGCAGGGGGTGTCCTTGAAGCTATTTTTTATTTTTTGAATCATAATAAACACTAACATAAAAATGAAAACAGTGGTTTGTTTTTCAAGCGAATTGAAAATGTTTTTACTACTACATTAGGAAAGGAAAAATATGAAGCTATGCTATAAAATTTGGTTGGAAACCAGTGGAAAAGCCTTTGGCAAGGGCCCTTTTGAAATATTGTATTTAATCGATAAACTTGGTTCCCTTAATAAGGCGGCTAAGGAACTTCACATGTCTTATAGCCATGCATGGAATTTAATTAAAATACTAGAAAAACGTTTAGGTTTTAAGCTTCTTCAGCGGGAAGTGGGAGGAAATTCAGGCGGAGGCTCTTTCTTAACAAAGGACGCGTGTGAATTAATGAAAAAATACGAGCTGTTTATGCAAGAAGCTGATAGCAGTTTAAAATTACTATTTCAAAAATATTTTGGTTAACAGAACGGGTCGCAAGAAAATATTTTTTTTGCGGTCGTTATAGTCAAAGAAATATAATGCTTATTCTGTTCTGATTTCATATGAAAGATTTTTTAGAGATTTAAAAACAAAAGATACTTTCTAAAGACATAAAAGGAGCGTGCAAGAAGATGAAAATAATCAGAGTAGAGGAAGCTGTAGGTTCAGTGTTGTGCCATGACATTACAAGGATTATTCCGGGGAAATTTAAAGGCAGAGCTTTTAAGAAGGGTCACATCATTTCCATAGAAGATATTCCGGAATTGTTAAAGCTAGGCAAGGAACATATTTATGTTTGGGAAAGGAAGGAAGGTTACCTACACGAGAACGAAGCTGCGCTGCGGATTGCCAAAGCCGCCGTTGGGGAAGGAATCACATTAAGCGAACCACAGGAAGGAAAGGTATCTTTGGTCGCCGAATGGGACGGAATGTTTCATATCGATGAAGATATGTTGATAGATGCAAATTCTATTGAGCATATCGTGGTTGCTACCCGAAATCATCGGAGACTTGTGAAAAAAGGTGATATCGTAGCAGGAATCAGAGTAGTTCCCTTAACTATTGAACAAGAAAAAATTGAACAAGTGGAAGCAATCTGCTCTAAAGGATCTATGATAAATATCAAGCCTCTACATTCTTATTCTGTCGGTATAGTAACTACCGGAAGCGAAATATATCACGGGAGAATCAAAGATAAATTCGGTGCGGTAATCAAAAGAAAGATGGAGTTATATGGATGTAAAGTACTTGAACAGGTTTTTGTTCCGGATGATGCCGATCTGATATCTGAAGCTATCAAAACACTTGTTGCCAAAGGTGCTGACCTAATTACCGTAACTGGAGGTATGTCGGTAGATCCTGATGATGTTACTCCCAGTGGAATCAGAAACACAGGTGCTGAGATTATTACTTACGGAGCCCCTGTATTGCCCGGTGCGATGATGCTTGTCTCCTATCTTGGTGATATTCCTGTTTTAGGATTGCCCGGCTGTGTCATGTATGCTAAAACTACAATTTTTGATTTAGTGATGCCTATGGTGCTCATCGGGGAAAAAATCACAAAAAAGACAGTAGTCAAATTAGGCATGGGTGGCTTGTGCTTACAGTGTAAAGAATGCCATTATCCCAATTGCACATTCGGTACAGGTGCTTAGTATTGAAACGGGCAACCGTTGAAAAAAATAGCAACATATTCCGGGAGGGATTTATATTGAATAAAGACTATGTTTTAATAGAAGGTGCCGGGGAAAAGCAAAACAGGAAAGATAACGCCACCCTCTATCATAACTTAGTTGAAACACTTAATAACGGAATACCGGCAGTACTGTATACCTTTATTGATAACGGACAATGCCCGGAGTTAGGTGAATCGGCTCGACTGCTTGTTATTCCGGGACAAAAAAGCTATGGTACTTTAGGGTTGCCGCTATTAGACAGGCAAATGACATTAAGAGCTGAGGCAATTTTTAATTCCTCAACCCCTGCTAATACAGGTATTATCGAAGCAAAAATATCATGGAAGACTGAATCAGGCAATACCGCAGTAAAGATACTGGAAGATCCCCTGTTACCTTATAAAAAGCTTATTGTTTTTGGCGGAGGGCATATAGCTTTGCCTCTAGTCGAGCTTTCATCTTTTCTAGGGTATCAAACTATCGTAATTGATGACCGGGAAGAGTTAGCAAACAAAGAACGTTTTCCAAAAGCCGCCCGAGTAATTTGTGCTCCCTTTGCCAGTGTTTTTGAAAAAAATATGTTAGAGAAGGATCTTAATAAATTAGCCAGCATTGTCATTATTACACGCGGACATGAACACGATAAATTGTGCTTGGAAAATGTGATCAATTCCAATGCACGTTATATTGGTATGATTGGAAGTCTTGGCAAAACTAAAGCCACCTTCGCTAGACTTCTAAAAGAAGGATTTAGTAAAGATATATTAAGTAAAGTATCTGCACCTATTGGATTGGATTTAGGGGGACAAGAGCCGGTTGAAATTGCTTTTAGCATCCTTGCCCAAATAATTTCTTACGAAAATAATGGCACGGGAAGACACATGAAAGAAATAAAAGGACTGGTGCTATAATGAAAAAAATATTTAAAACTATTGAAAATATTTATGCGCACGGGGGAGAAGCGGTTTTAGTAACATTATGCGAAACTAAAGGATCCACTCCAAGAAAAGCTGGCGCTAAAATGTTGGTATATAACAACGGCCAAATTATTGGTACCATTGGGGGCGGTTCGTTGGAACATGAGGCAATAAAAAAAGCACTTGAATTATTTAAAACCAAAAAGCCTGTATTATGGGAAAGAAGTCTCTGGGACTTAGGCATGGTCTGCGGCGGTACAGGAGTTTTATATTTTGAATATCTAAGTAAGGAATGCTAAGAACGAAAGGAATGTGAATCTTATATGGAAACCTTTTTGATAAATGTGGGGCAAGATAACCACCGCATCCAATTTTCTACAACCATAACGCCAAACGGTATTAGCATTCTGCTTACCGGAGGGACAAGTTCCCATGTAGGTGGTATGGTTTTAAGCGTACCTCGCTTAAGCCTTACCGGTCAAGGAAGAAGTGCCGACACTTGGATCATACCTGTTGCCGGTCACAAGGATGTAATAGTGGGAGAGCAAGTAGCAATTTTTATCTCCCAAAAAACAGGACAAACTGTAGCCGTCACCGCAGGAATTCACATTGAAAATGCTACCAGCGAAGATTTAGAAATACTGAAAAAAAATTGCTTCGAAGGCGCAAAATTAGTTGTTGAAAAATATCTCAATAAGCAAAAGGGCTAGCCATTACGTATTTTTTCTTAATTAGGGCTTGCTAAAGTAACTAAAAAATGTAGATATAACAAGGGTTCAGAGGCGTTTTTGTCGAATTCTATGGGTATGGAAAATACAAATTAACTATAAAAAGCCGTGCACAAGGAGGAGAAATAATGTTGTGATCTTGCAGATTAAACCAGCATACTTTTTGCATAATAAACCGGCATAGTTTCCGGTTCAATGTGAAAAAGTTTCAAATTGCTTTAGATGACCTAACAGAAATTTTTCATATTTGCACGTTATTCTGGTATCCGGAATAAAGAGAAAACCGGCGGGATTTTCCCAACCGGTCGTTTCTTAAATTCCTGATTCAGTTGCCGCCAGCCGGACTACTTCTTCGTCAATTAAATCTTTTTTTGCCTGGCAACCAGCAAGAAGGGAATGGGTAGCCAGTTTATTGATCAGTCTGGGCCAGCCCCGAGAAAGAGAGGCAATGGCTTGGATTGAGGTGTCGGAAAAAATAGTGTGTTTTGCTCCAGCTAGTTCAAGATGATGAAGGATATAGCCATTTACCTCATCTTTAGATAATGGTTCTACCTTGTAGCGCATCATAATTCGTTGTGAAAGAGGACGATTATGGTTTAATGAAAGTTTGTCCATTAAATGAGGAAGGCCGGAAAGGACAAGAATAAACGGATTTTCTGAATCCATAGAAAAGTTAAGAAGAATATTTAAGTTGTTTAAGAACATATCTTTAGCCAGTTGCATTTCATCCAAAATAAAAACCGGTGTAATTTTTCTTTCCTTGAAGTATACCTGGATAGCATGCTGAATTTGGTGAAAAAGATCAACCTTACGAAACTTTGGATCTTCTCCTAGGCCTACAGCTAAACCCCGGTAGAAATCCATCACCGTACCTGTAGAAAGAGGGAAATATATTACTTTAAAAAGGGAGGGGTTTAGGGATTCGGCAAAACTTCTTAAGGCAAAGGTCTTACCAGCTCCCGGTTCCCCAACTATTAAGCCCATACCCCGAGTTTTCTTCAGATAATCCAAGCGGGCAATCATTTCTTGGTAAGGTGTAGAAGCAAAAGAATCTATTGACTTGATTTCCTTGGAAAAAGGGATTTTAGATAGTGAATAAAAAGTTTGGAACATCCATTATGGAGTGATATGATTTTTGTACAGTCAGAAAACTCGTAATTCTGGTAATAATAACCACCAAGAAAGAAGGTAACCAGAATGAGATTTTATGACAAAGAATTTAAAGAACAAGCAATCAAGCTCTCTTATGAAGTTGGGGCTACAGCCGCTGCAGACCAATTGGGGGTTCCGGTAACCACCATCTACACATGGAGAACCCGGACAAAGCAATATGGAACTACTGCTT
>JAQVXR010000132.1 GCA_028709045.1 Desulfitobacteriaceae bacterium
TGTTTGGATCTTTCATACCGGCACAGGGAATCCCAATCAAATAAACGTTTTCTTTCTTAATCTGCCCATCTTGAATCAGGCGATTAATTGCCCGGGAATCACACCCCCGCACAAACACGCCAATTTTTCCTTCCGGGTGGGGATCATCAAGCAGATATTTTGCAGTACCGGCTAAACAATACTCGTCCCAAACCAATCTACCCACGTCATCTGCGGAAGTGATAAAGGCCGGAGGAGACTGGTAAGGAAATCTTCCTTTTTCCCAACCGATCAGATACTTCACTTCTCCCTTTTCCAGGAGACTCTTGGCGACTTCACGCATTTTCGCGGTTATCTCACTCATTTGGCATCCCTCAACTTCCTGTTCGGCCCGCTTGCCTTAATTTCTTCGCAAAGTTTAGTTACAGTAGTTTTGAATTTTCCCGCTTCGGCTCCGGAGATCCAGCGGGCTTGGAAGCGCTGGGGATCCACTCCGTTATACTCCAGAAACAACTGCATTAACAGGAAGCGGCGGCGGGTATAGTAATTCCCTGTTGAATAGTGGCAGTCCCCAGGGTGACAACCTGCCACCAAAACTCCATCTGCCCCGCGCATAAAAGCACGCAAAACATATTGAGGATTCACCCGGGCGGAGCAAGGCACCCGCAAAATTCGAATATTTTCCGGATATTGCATTCTGTTCAGACCAGCTAAATCCGCGCCTGAATATGAACACCAGTTGCAGCAAAAGGCAAGTATTTTCGGTTCCCAATTATTTTCTACCACGCCCACAGTGCATCCACCTCCTCCAAAATTTGATCATTTTGATATCCTTGCAGGTCAATCGCCCCAGGACGACAGGCAACCGTACAGGCACCACAACCCTGGCACAGTCCATTATTCACATGAGCAACTTTTCTTTCCACAAATTTTCCATGCACCCGCTCTTGGACGTCAATCAACTGTATCGCCTTATATGGGCAAAGCGGAGCACACGTTCCGCACCCGGAACAAATCGTTTCATTTACTTTGGCCGTCATGGGATTGGTTTCCAACTGTTCATTGCTGAAAAGCCCCATAACTTTGGCAGCCGCAGCCCCGGCTTGAGCGACAGAATCCGGAATGTCTTTGGGGCCCTGACAGGTTCCCGCCAAAAATACCCCGCCCGTAGGAGTTTCTACAGGGCGAAGCTTGGGATGAGCTTCTTGATACCAGCCATTTAGGTCAGGAAGAAAACCTACGATCTGAGCCAGTTCCCGGGAGCCGGCGCTGGGAACCATCGCTGTGGCAAGGACCACTAAATCTGCTTTTACCTGTATCGCCTTGCATGATAAGGTATCCTCGGCTTTTAAGATTAATTTTTTCCCTTCCTGATAAATCTTTGACACTCGTCCTCTGACATATACTGCTTTATCATGCAAGGTATTTTCGTAAAATTCCTCATATCCTTTCCCGACCGTCCGCACATCCATGTAGAAAACATAGGCCTTGGATTCGGATATCTTATCGAGGACCTGGTGTGCATGCTTGGCAGTATACATGCAGCATGCCCTTGAACAGGTAATCTTTCCCTTAAGGGGATCCCTTGAACCAACACATTTAATAAAAGCTACCGTTTTGGGTTCTTCCCCGTCGGATGGCCTTATAATTTTCCCCCCGGTTGGACCGGAAGCATTAACCATGCGCTCAAATTGCAGACCGGTAATTACATCGGGGAATTTACCGTAGCCATACTCGCCATAAGCCCCTTCCCATTTAAACAAATCATATCCTGTTGCCATCACGATGGCGCCAAAAGTATCGCTGATTATTTCATCTCTGTCTTCATAATTAACTGCTCCGGTCGGACATACTTTGGCACATACCCCGCATTTGCCATTAACAAGTTTTCGGCAGTTTTTGGCATCAATTATTGGCTTGCTCGGCACGGCCTGGGCAAAAGGCTTATAAATGGATGGCCGCACCCCCATCCCCAAGTCATATTCATTTGGTACCTTTTTAGGGCACTTGGTTTCACACAAGCCGCAGCCTGTGCATTTAGAGTAATCAACATATTTTGCTTTTTTCTTAATTTTAACATCGAAGTTTCCAATAAAGCCGTTAACTTCCTGAACCTCGGAAAACGACATCAGTTCAATATTAGGGTGCTGTGCCACATCAACCATTTTTGGTGTGCTGATACAAGCGGAACAGTCCATAGTTGGAAATGTTTTATCCAGCATTGGCATTTTTCCGCCAATGGTGGGTTCGCGTTCAACCAAAGTGACTTTATATCCGGCATCGGCAATATCCAAAGCGGCCTGCATACCTGCAATCCCTCCGCCAATAACCAATGCTTTTTTGTTGATTGGAATATAATCTGGAAATAATTCTCTGTTTTTTTGTACTTTGGCTACAGACATTTTCACTAAATCAATCGCTTTTTCCGTAGCTTTTTCTTTGTCTGAATGAACCCAGGAACACTGCTCACGAAGATTGGTCATCTCAAAGAGGTACGGGTTCATCCCAGCTCCGGCCAATGTTTTTCTAAAAGTAGGCTCGTGCATTCTGGGAGTACAGGATGCCACCACCACCCGGTTTAAATTATGGGTCTTAATGGCTTCCTTGATCACAGCTTGGCCCGGATCGGAACACATATATTTATAGTCCATAGAGAAGACCACACCCGGAAAGCTTTTGGCAGCTTCCGCAACTTTTTGACAATCAACAGTGGCTGCAATATTTGTTCCACAATGACAAATAAAAACCCCTACTCGTCTCATGCACCTTCCCTCCTTGCTCCTCTGTTAAATACATCCTGCAGCAGTTTTTCTGCAGGGACAAAATGTCTCGGTACACCTACATCTTTGAAAGAATACCCAAAAGCCAAAGCCATTAATTCGGTAAAATAATAAATGGGAATATTAAAGTTTGTACCCCATTTGGCATTGATCTGTTTCTGTCTCATATCCAGGTTCAACATACAGAGCGGACACGCACTGACAATAGCTTCAGCGCCGCTCACCAGGGCATTTTGCAAAATGTCGCGAACCATTTTCTTTCCAATATCCGGCTTGGTAACTACGTGACTGGCCCCACAGCACTCCGTTTTAAATCCCCAATCCACCGGTTCTGCTCCTATGGCAGCCATAATATCATCCATAACCATGGGGTTTTCCGGATCGTCAGATTAAGCAATTTTAGGCGGACGAACTAGTAAACACCCATAATAGGAAGCTACTTTCATTCCGGTAAGAGGTTTTGCCACATTCCCTTTAATCTTTTCCGCACTAATCTTTTTCCCAATTACATCCAATAAGGAAACCACTTCGCCTTTTGCCTCATAATCCATTTCGATAATACCGCTGATTTTCTTTTTTGTTTCTTCGGATGCCTTAACTGCCTCGGCGGTAGCTTTAAATCTGGCAAAGCAGGCTGCGCAGGGAACAGCAATATCAAGACCCTCTTTTTCTGCAATAGCAAGGTTCCTTGCCGGTAGAGCCAGAGCGAGTGTGTGGTTGGTCAAGTGTGCTGCAGATGCACCACAGCAGTTCCAGTCGGGAATCTCCCACAAATCCATCCCCAGCTTTTGGGCAACCAATTTATTGGAAGTGCCAAATTCAATTCCTGTAGAGCTTAATGAACAACCTGGAAAATAAGCATATCTCAACTATGCTCCCCCCCTTCAGTACACTTCGCAAAGATTTTTTTGATCGCATCAACGTTTTTCACTTTTTCCGGAAGAACATGGGCTTTACCCGATAAAAATAGGTGGGGAACAGAATCAACATCTTGGAAGAGATGTCCCGACCTTAAATTGTACAGGGCACTTAAGATGACTTCCGGGGACTTACCAAAAGTCTTGACATTCTGGAGGAAAATGTCATTAAACAGGTTAATGTCTTTCTCGGCAACAAAACCTCTTTTCTTGGCCGTCTGGCGCACCACCTCCATCAAAGAAGGCAAATCCACTTCCTTGGGGCACCGGGCAACACATGTTTGACACGTCGCGCAAAGCCAAATCGTACGAGATGCCAAGGCTTCTTCCAACAGCCCCAGCTGCAGTAGCCGGATGATCTGCCTAGGCGTTTTGTCCATTGCAAACGCCACAGGACAGCCGGCAGAACACTTGCCACACTGGTAGCAATCGGTAAGTTCCACGCCGGACTTTTTTTCTATAGCATGAATCTCTGCCCGGTTTTGCTTTGCGGCGATTGCCAGTTCAACTTCTTTCATGCTTTCCCTTCTTTCTTAATTTAATATGTCAGCAAATTCACGAAGCTTTTATCTTTTAAAGGTTTAGAATAGTATTCTTCACCTTTAATTCTGGGACATTTTTAACAAATTCGTGATTATAAAGATATTTTATTTATTCTATTAGTTTTTTTATATTCCTACCTAGTATTAAAATATTTTATTCCTTGTATAAATTATTTTTATGTATTTTGTTATTAGTAAAAGTTATTGTTATATTCCAGCCCAGCTGCTGCACTGAATTCCGGCTATCTTTTGCCTCAGGCTTCCCTTAGATCAAGCCTCGCTAGAGACGCCCTTACCATTGACAACGGCAGGCGCTCGGCCAGCCCCTGTTGCGGACTTTCACCGTATCGATAACTCCCATGCTTAGGCAGACAACACAAAAAGCAGGGAATCCACCCTGCTTTTTGCTTTCAACTTTCCACTTTCCAACTTTCTGCTACCGCGTTACTGAATTATCTGTGTTCCTGCCTGCATTCCGGCCTGAGCATTAGCTTGCATTCCGGCTTGTGCATTAGCCTGCATTCCGGCTTGTGCGCCAAAAACCGACTGTGGCTTTTCCAGCGGTGCAGAATTATTGATTTGGGCAAACTGCCCCTGCTGCAGAGCCTGTTCGGCATATGCAACCATCTTCTTGGTCATGTTGCCGCCAACATAACCGTTCATCCGGGAAGGCAAGTTCCCTTTATCAATGTTTTCATAATTGGCGATTCCCAGTTCATTGGCAACTTCTGTTTTGAATCTGTTTAAAGCGGATTCGGCTCCACGAAGGACAGGTTCGTTATTATTGTTGTTGCTCGGCACCTTTCATCGCCTCCTCAAAGTTTAACGAATTTAGTTAGTCAGCATTATAGTTGTTTGGGCGTTCGGTTTTGGCGGAATTACCAATATTGGCATCAGCTCCCTGCTGTAACGCCTGCTCAGCAAAGGCAACCATTTTCTTGGTCATATTGCCACCGACATACCCGTTTTGACGGGAACTAAGGTTTCCCTTGTCTACCTGCTCATAATTAGCCAATCCCAGTTCATTGGCAACTTCCGTCTTGAATCTATTTAAGGCGGATTCGGCTCCACGTTTTACCGGTTCATTGTTATTGTTGCTGCTTGGCATTTTCTTTTTCACCTCCTTTTTTTAAGTTGGTCTTAGTTTTATCTTTGCCCCCTCCTTTTATGCGCCATAGAACTTAGTATTATTTTCCGAACAATTTGGATGATGTTGCCTCTATATTAAAATTATTCTTTCAGTTTTCTTTTGTCTTTTGCTCCTTTCTATCTGCTGTTGTACCTATTTCTTGAGTAAATTCATATTTGTATTTTTCTTTTGTTAATCGTGGCTTTCTATTTCTGACATTTGCCGACAAATTACTCACCTCCCTTCCTCTATTTATTTTGCTTGTTAACTTAAACCTCATACCAGGAATTTTTATGAACACAAAATATAGACATCATGAGAAAGGGTATTTGCGAACAAAGTATTTTGAGCATTTAATATAAAAACCGGCAAAGCTTTTTTAAGCCGCCGGTTCTCCCTGATTTTTTTAAACTTTTATAAAAACCTTTTAAAAACATCCCAGAGATTCAATTAATTATTTTGAATCTTTCTTTCATCAGCCATCCCATCTCCCGGTGCACCGCTAATGTCAATTTTGGATCCTCATCCAAAATCGCCAAAGCTTCCTGACGAGCCGACTCCAAGAGAGCCGCATCATCAAAAATACTGGCTACTTTCAATTCAGGAAGGCCATGCTGGCGGGTTCCAAAAAAATCTCCCGGTCCCCGCAAAGACAAATCTGCTTCGGCAATTTTAAAGCCGTCATTAGTTGACTCCATGATGCTCATGCGTTCCCTTGCTTCTTTTGTTTTGGCATTATGCATTAAGATACAATAGGATTGAAAACCGCCCCGGCCAATGCGTCCTCTAAGCTGATGCAATTGGGCAAGGCCAAATCTTTCCGCATCCCGCACCAGCATCACTGTCGCATTAGGGATATTGATGCCCACCTCAATCACGGTGGTGGAAACAAGTAGATGTATCTCTCCACATCTGAAACCTGCCATTACTTTTTCCTTTTCGTCCGGTTTCATTTTACCGTGCAAAAGGGCTATGGTAAATTTCGAAAATCGCTGACTCAGCAGTTCCGCTAGTTCGGTAGCGGCCTGTAAATCAATTTTTTCCGATTCCTCCACTAACGGGCAAACTACATAAGCCTGTCTACCTTGGCGCAGTTCTTTTTCGATAAAAGCGAAAACCCGCTTTTCCAAACTGTATTTTACAGCATAAGTTTTAATCTCTTTGCGGCCGGGAGGCATTTCGTCAATTAATGAAAGATTTAAATCTCCGTACAAAGTTAAAGCAAGCGTCCTGGGAATTGGAGTCGCCGTCATCACCAAGACATCAGGAGATGCGCCTTTACTCTGAAGAGCTGCTCTTTGCATGACGCCGAACCGGTGCTGCTCGTCTGTCACAGCAAGGCTTAATTCTTTGAACAATAATCGATCCTGAATCAGAGCATGGGTGCCAACAAGCACTCCGGTTTTCCCGTCCCGCACCTCAGCAAGAATCCTTGCCCGCTCCTTAGCGGAGGTACGTCCCCTAAGAAGGTCCACTTTTATCCCTTGACACTCCAGAAGGGAAGAAAGACTTTGATAATGCTGCTCGGCTAGAATTTCCGTAGGCGCCATCATCGCCCCTTGAAATCCTGATAAAACCGCTTTATATAAGGCTGCCGCCGCCACCACCGTTTTCCCTGAACCAACATCGCCCTGAACCAAGCGGGCCATAGGCACATCCGATTCCATATCCTGATAGATCTCCCCGATCACTCGTTCCTGGGCAGCGGTTAAAGAAAATGTCAGTACTTCTTTAAACTTATTCCAGGCACTTTCATCTTTTTTATGTTTAATTCCCTTTTCTTTCGTTCTCGAGGCGCCTGCTAATACTCCCAACTGCAGTAAGAGCAGTTCTTCAAAGGCCAGCCTGTGCCGGGCTGCCCTTTGTTCCTCCGGC
>JAQVXR010000133.1 GCA_028709045.1 Desulfitobacteriaceae bacterium
GCTGGCGGCCTCTCTTAAAGAACTGACCGATGTAACTTTTGAATTTGTCAAAAAATCTTATCATACAATCCTACCGGTTATATTGAATGATATATGCTGGGGGCTGGCGAGCCTAGTTTATATAGCTGTTTATGGAAGGATGGGTACTCAGGCTGTAGCTACCATCCAAATTTGTAATACAATAAACAATTTATTTATGGTTGTTATTTATGGATTGTCCAGTGCTGCGGCAGTTATGGTGGGGAACAGTATTGGTGCGGGCAAAGAATGGCAGAGTAATGATTATGCCCGGAGATTTTCCCTCCTTTCAGTAGTGGCGGGAGTCGCGCTTGGCTTGCTTCTCGCGGCAACTACACCACTGATGCTCAGTGCTTTTAATGTTTCCGATACGGTGAGTAGTAATTCTCAGATTATTTTATATATCATTTCCGGCATTTTTTTTATCAGAGTTTTAGGGATCATGCTTATTGTCGGTATTTTACGGGGAGGCGGGGATGCCACCCGGGCACTGATTATCGAAGGTTTTACCATGTGGTGTATCGGAGTGCCGCTGACTATTCTGGGAGCTTTTGTTTTTCATCTTCCCGTCTATATGGTATATGCCCTTGCCGTTTTTGAAGAAGTATTTAAATGCATTTTTGCCATGATGAGGTTAAAGTCCGGACGATGGATCAACAATGTCACGCACAATATGACATAAAAAATATCCCTGGTTTGGAAACTTTTATGATTGTTTTTCAGTCTAAAAAGTATATCAAATCAGGAGGGACTATGAAAATGAAAAGATTTTTTACTGTATTGATGATTATGGGTTTGCTCTTGAGTATTATGCCGGGTATTGCTTTAGCAGCTCAGGAACAGGAGTATCAAGGAATAACTGTAGAAAAAGCGATAGAGATTGCTAAAGGGTTTTTCCCGGTTGCCAAAGATTATGATCAGTTTGATTCTAATTTTGAACAAAATGAATATGCGGATATCTGGATGCTGCGCTGGTATCACGAAAAAGGGGATAGTGGAAATCTTAATGTGCAGGTAAATGCTAAGACCGGAGAAATTGCCGGCTTCAATGTTTATAATCCGACAGATTATTCCGGGACATTTAGCAGTATCCCGAAAGTATCTCGACAAGCAGGAGAAAAAATTGCTCGTGATTTCATTAAGAAGGTGGCTCCTACCAAGGCAGGAAAGTTCATCTTGAAACCAAGCAGTGATAATTATTATGGCGGGGGACCGGTTTTCCATAACTATAATTTTATCCGAACGATAGCGGGGATCGAATACCCTGCCAATACCATCAGGGTCATGGTAAACGGTCAGACAGGGGAAGTACGCAGTTTTAATCTTAATTGGGAAGAGATAACTGCCGAGCCCCTTACGGCAAAGCTTACCAGACAGGATGCTGAGAAAATTTTTACGGATAAATTTGGTTTTGAATTAAAATATTTTCAACCGCAGCCGGATGGGAAAACAAGTAAACCCATAAAGACTATCTATGAAGTCAAAAATCCTTATCAGGTGACCATTGATGCCCTCACTGGGGAAATTGTTCAGGATGGTTACTATGGCATTTATGATCGGGATTCGGGTGGGGTGGCTCAAGAAAAATCCATGAATCAATCTTCCCTGGAGCCATGGGAGCAAGAGGTCGCTGATGAGTTAAATGCTCTGATATCCCGGGAGAGTGCCTTGGAAATTGCCACGAAAGCCATTAATATCCCTAAGGATTATAAGCTGAATTCTTCTTCTTTAAATAGGGATTGGTTTTATCCGGAGCTTCGCATTTGGTCTTTCCGTTGGAGTCTGGAAGAAAAAGATCGTTATGGCTGGGCCGGTGTAGAAATTGATGCGAAGACAGGGAAGGTGCTTTCTTTTAACTATCAAGAGCCGGAAAAAGATAATCAGTCACAAAGGACATTAAAAATTAAAACTAAAGCTGCAGCGGAAAAGATCGTAAATGATTATCTCAAAGATAATTATCCTGGTGTGATAGGAAACCTCAGGGCGCAATCCGACAACTACGACGTCAGGCCATTAAATGCGGAAGAAGAAAATAATCAGCCCACTTATTATTTCCGTTATGAGCGTCTGGTTGATGGGATTCCTTTCAGCCAAAACTATGTTAATGCCACCGTCAATAGCTATACAGGAAAGATCACCAGTTTTCAGATTCGTTTTTTAGATATAGAGTTTCCGTTTACTGATAATGTGTTGGAGAAGGCTCAATTTACTGCTGACTTTTTAGCCAAGAACCAGATGATTTTGGTTTATACCAAGGATCAGGATAAAAAATTACGGCTGGTCTATAAATTGGCTCCAGTGGACAGTTACCGGTTTGATGCGGTAACCGGCGAGATGCTTAATTATAACGGGGAACCAATAACTGATAAAAAGGCGATGGATATTACCGACATCCAAGGCCATTGGGCTGAGGGAGATATTAATACATTAAATCAGATGGGTTTCTTGCATTACGAAAATAATGTTTTCCAGCCTGATGCCGCCATCACCCAGGCTGAGGTAATTAAGGCTCTGGTGAAGTCAACGTCCGGTTATCTGACGGATGCCACGAAAGGCAACTGGTATGATAATTATTATCGGGAAGCTAAACAGGCGGGGCTGATTTTAGAAAAAGAGGTTAATCCCCAAGTTGCCGTAACTCGGGAGCAGCTGGCTAAATTCATAACCAGGACAATGGTAAGAGATAAAATTACCCGGTTGGATATTTACCAAGTACCCTTCAAGGATGGGGGCAAGATCTCTCAAGGGTACCAGGGGTATGTGGCGATAGTTCATGGATTGGGTATTATCAAGGGGGACGGGACCAATTTTAATCCTCAGGCAAAGGTTAAAAAGGGTGAAGCTTGTGTTGCATTAGTGCGCTATCTAAAAACAGAGAAGTAATATCAGAGAACATTAGAATGGGCTCAACAGTCGGAGAAGACCGGTTGTTGAGCCCATATTTATGAACGGCCTTTTCGTATGCTTCCTAAAAATTGAGGAATACTAATTATATCCTTTTACAGGTTTAATAAATATGCTGGAGGGAAGCATGAAAGATCGGATTACAGCAGGATTTATTGCCGGTTTTACCGGCGGAATCGCCATGAATATTTTTGATTGGATCGTAAATGCATTCTACGGACAGAAGGAATATTTATATAGCTGGGCATCTGTGGTGATTTACGGGAGAATCCCCAATAATACTTGGGAGATTGTTTTTTCCCAGATTGGTCAATTGTTTTTTACAGGTATTCTGGGAATCATATTTGCTTATTACTTGTTGAAGTTAACCAGCGGAAATTACTTATTCAAAGGTTGGATATATGGGATTCTCGTGTGGTTTGGAATTTATGCGCTATCGATAATTCTCCGCCTTCCTACCTTATCCACACATTCTGCGGTGACGGTTACGTCGCATTTTTTAGGTTCCTCTTTGTATGGTTTGTTATTAGGAGAGATGCTGCACCAATTATCAAAAAGAGAATTACTGTAATAAAATGTCTTAAGATTAGCATTTAATCTGCTCTCGGTAAATGCCGGGAGTTTTTATTTCACAGTTTTTTCGGTATAATGATTATAAAAAACTTAGGAGTAAGTGACATTGAGAAAAATAGAAATAATAGCGACAACAACTTTTGGCCTGGAAGCTGTTGCAGCTGATGAATTAAGAAATTTGGGCTACGAAGATCTTAAGGTGGAAAATGGTAAGATAACCTTTTTTGCGGAAGCAGATGCCGTATGCCGGTGCAACTTATGGCTGCGTACAGCTGACCGGGTGAGAATCAAGATCGGGGAATTTAAGGCGGAGACCTTTGATGATCTTTTTGAACAGACGAAAGCACTGCCCTGGGATGAGTGGATTCCTGTGGATGGGAATTTTCCCGTAGAGGGGAAATCTATCAAATCTAAACTGTTTAGTGTGTCCGACTGTCAGGCCATTGTCAAAAAGGCGATAGTGGAGAAAATGAAACAGAAATATAAAGTAGGATGGTTTGAGGAAACCGGTGCGAAGTATCCTATTGAAGTGGCGTTGCTAAATGATATAGCCACCCTGACTATTGATACCAGCGGTCCGGGACTGCATAAAAGAGGATATCGGAAGATAGGAAGTTATGCTCCATTAAAAGAAACTTTGGCGGCAGCCCTTGTGCTGTTATCACGTTGGCGGCCTGATACCGAGTTGATTGATCCTTTTTGTGGTTCTGGTACGATTCCGATAGAGGCGGCTTTAATTGGGCAAAATATTGCCCCGGGTATGAATCGGGAATTTATATCGGAACATTGGCCGGTGATTCCAAAACAGTACTGGCGAAATGCCCGGAAAGAAACCCATGATTTGGCGCGCTTTGATGAACCCCTACATATTAGAGGAACAGATATTGATGAAAACGTATTAAAGATCGCCCGCCATAATGAGGAGGAAGCAGGTATTGAAGGCCAAATTCATTTTCAAAGAATGCCTGTTTCCGAGTTGTCGTCTTCCAAAAAGTATGGGAAGATTATCTGCAATCCTCCCTATGGGGAGCGGCTGGGCAACACACAAGAAATAACTGCTCTGTATCGGGAGATAGGTAAGGTCTTTGCCAAATTGGATACGTGGTCATTTTATATTTTGACTGCTTACGGAGATTTTGAAAAAACATTTGGCAAAGCCGCCAGCAAAAAGAGAAAGCTTTATAACGGGGATATCAAAGTTGATTATTATCAGTACTTCGGTCCCCGGCCGCCCCGGCACGAGAAAGGGCTTTAATCCTGTTGAATCTTTTTCAGCGGTTTCACCGTCGGCCCTTCAATAATTTCTCCTTCATAGGTAAAGCGTGAGCCGTGGCAGGGGCAGTCCCAAGATTTTTCCGCGGAGTTCCAGGATAACTCGCAGCCAAGGTGCGTGCATGTGGTATCTACCAAGTGCAACGTACCTTTTTCGTCTCTGTATGCTCCGGCCCTTTGTCCGTTTGCTTCTATTACTTTTCCTTCACCGGGCTTAATATCGATATCTTCCGGAAGAGAAGACAATTTACCTTTTACCAGCTGTTCGGCTACGTTCAAGTTTTCTACTACAAAATTTTTGGCCGATGCTTCGATAGTTTGGCGGGATGGATTGTATACATCCTGCCAGGGGCTTTTCCCCTCGATGATCAAATCCCTGATAATCTTTGCGGAGACAGCGCTGTTTGTCATGCCCCATTTGGCAAAACCTGTGGCGATATACATATTAGGAGTTTTTGAAGTAAAGTGACCTACATAGGGGACACCGTCCAAAGTCATGCAATCGTGGGTGGACCACCGGTAAGGGATGTCTTCAACTTCAAAAGTATCTTTGGCAAATTGAACTAATGCTTCGTAATGCTTGATTGTATCCACGCCTTGACCGGTTTTATGATGTTCGCCGCCTACCAGAATCAGCTCGCCGTCATCAGTTTTCATATTGCGCAGGGAGCGGCCGGGATCTTCCGCTGTAATGTACATGCCGCCCGGATATTTTTCTTTGGCTTTAATGGCAACAACATATGACCGGTCGGGATAGATTCTGGCAACAAAAAGCCCGGCTTTGTTATAGCACGGGTAATGAGAAGCGATGATCAATTTTTCCGCCGTTACCTTTTTCCCTTGGTCGGTGGTGATGATATAATTGCCGCTTTCTTCGTCAATGTCAATCACTCTGCTTTGCTCAAAAATCCGGCAGCCATCCTTGGTGATAATTTTAGTAAGGTCGAGAAGATATTTGCGGGGGTGAAACTGGGCCTGATCGTCAAAACGCATCGCACCCTTAATGGAAAAAGGGAAGGGGATGGTTTCAACATAAGAAGCTTTGATGCCTAAAGCGGAGGCAGCATCAACTTCGTCATGAATTTGCTGTATATATTTATCCTGTTGTGTATAGATAAAAGCTGACTGAGGGGTAAAGTCGCAATCGATGTGGTTTTCCTTTGCGATTTTTTCAATCATTTCAATGGCCGACTCATTTGCGTCAGCGTATTGTTGCGCTAGTTCTTCGCCCATTTGTTTTTTGATTTTGGCATATATCAGGTTGTGCTGGGAAGTAATTTTGGCTGTTGTGTGGCCTGTTGTGCCCTGGATAATGCGGTCCGCTTCGATGATGGCAGTTTTCAAACCTTCCTTATTTAGAAGGTAGGCGCAGGAAATTCCGGTAATACCTCCGCCGATAATCGCCACATCCGCCTTAATATTTTCTTGGAGGGTTGGATAGTTTGTTTTAGGTGTTGATGCCATCCAGTAGGATTGAGGCGGTTTTGAAAAGAAATTTTCTTTCATTTATAATTCCTCCGTTCGCTGGTTCATTTAAACTTATTATTTGCTATTAACAAATAAAAATCTCATAAACGGAGGCTGATTTTGATTTTTATTCGATGGAAGATTTATATTTACTTCTAAAGGAAGAGGGCGACATTCCATTCAGCTTTGAAAAAGTATTTGAAAAATAATTAGGATCATTAAAACCAACGTTAACAGCTATTTCGGATATACTTTTATCAGTTTCGATTAAAAACTTTTTTGCATGTTCAATACGGATTTTATTAATATAAGAATTAATCGAAATTTTTAGGGTCTTTTTGAAAAGATGGCTCAGAGTTGAAACACTGCAATGAGAAAAACTAGCAATATCTTTTACCAATATTTGAGAATGATAGTTTTGCTTAATATATTCCATCGCATGAGACAATATGTAGTTTATTCCTGAACGGTTTTTTAAGTTTTTTTCTGATAAATTTTTATTTGAGACAAGCAGAGTGGAATATATATGAGCTATATACTCCGCTAATACTTCTAAAACGTTGGTGATAAACTTATTATCAAATTTATTTTCCCGGACAGTGCTTTTGAATTTCTCCAGCATCAAAGGATTACTCATGTTATACTCTTTACTTACAGTTTTAATTCGTTTAGTAGCTTCATCTTCCCGCGTACAGAATAGTCCCGCATAAATGACACCAATAATATTATCGTCATAAATGATAGGAACAACGTATTCTTCTACTCCGCAGTAGCACATGCCATAAAAAGTATCTTTCGCTTTTTCTGCTTTCTTAAGAATTCTGTCCCGCATTTTATAACATTTCTTATAAAGAGTTTTGTTTGATTTCACATAAAGGCAAAAAGGGTTTTTATGAATCATATAAGGTTGTAAAACTGACATGAGATTGGGATCGGACAATAAAAACCCGGTAAAATCATTAATACAGAATGTTAGTTT
>JAQVXR010000134.1 GCA_028709045.1 Desulfitobacteriaceae bacterium
AAAAAAGAATTCTTTCAGCGCTTTGTAAGTGTCTTCGGGATAGATATATTTTATGTAGCCGAATTGTCCGTATTTAATGCGGCGTTCCTCTTCGCTCATGGGCAGTTCAGTTTCCGGAAAGAGTGCTAATATATTTTCTTTAGCCCTTTTCGTATAACGGTGGGTGATCAGCTCAAACGTAAGATCTTGGAGAGCGGCCGGATCCAGCTGATTTTTTAAATCAATCAGCAGGGTGCGGTACTCTTTTTGCCATTCACTGTGTGCCATGATTGGGGCAATGATAAATCCCAGCGGGTAATGGGCTCGGGATACTTTGGATGCGGCCTCAATCCGTTCCGAAAGCGTTGGAGTACCGTGTTCGAATGAGGAAATGACATAATCGCTGTTCAGGCTGAAGCGAAAGCGGGTGTGGCCGTTATGGGGCAGTTCCAAGAGAGATTCTACATTGGTAAATTTTGTGACAAAGCGAAACCGGCCGTATTCTTGTTTGGCGAAAAATTCGATAGTTTTTGCCAGCGCGCTGCTGTAAGGTTCTACCGGCAGAGGATCGGAAGTGGCCGCTCCTTCAAAAAGGGTAATTTCAGGTATTCTTTCTTTTATATAGTCGGCTGTTTGCTGCAGGATTTCTTCTTGATTGACATAAAGACGAAGGTACGGCTTTTTTCCTAAAGTAGTCTGGAGGTAACAGTATTCACATTTCCCCGGGCAACTGGTAGTTATCGGCAGCTGGTAGTGAGCAGAAGGCTTGCACTTTTCAAATTTTAAAGTTTTTCGTACTCCGACAACAAGTGTTGATTTTGCTTCGACCCAAGCTTGTCTGGGCGTCTTTCCCGGGATCCCGGTGACCCTGTTATGAGATTTGATTTTTTCCACAGGGATATCCATGCTGCGGAAACGTTCCCATAATTCCTTGCCAAGGGGATATTCAAAAGCCTGAAGTTCGAAAAAAACGCGTTTGGGAATAAAGGGTTTCATGTTTTCACCTCATAGGGTTAAGGCACGCTAAGAAATCTGTTTATGTAATTTATTGTTGTCATAAGGAGAAAATATAAACAAGAAGCTTGATGCCATTTTGTGGGAAGTAAACTTACCGCAGACACCGTTTTTTGACGGGGCGGAATGTCCCCCATGATAAAAAAACAGTGGTTGGAAAAAGGTACAAACAGAAAGCGCCGGACAGGCGTTTTTTTTGTAACCGGAAAAACTTGCATGAATATATTGTACTGATAATCATTGAAAGGAGGAACCGGAGTTGAGAGTACATGTTGTTCAAAAAGGAGATACCATGTGGCTGATTGCCAAAAAATACGGCATAAGCCTGGAGTCATTAATTGCCGCTAATCCACAAATTCCGGACCCAAACAGAATTGATGTAGGCATGAGAATTAATATTCCCGGAGGGGTAGACATGGAAACTAATTACCAAATGCCGATCAAGAAAATGGAACCACCTTATATCGGACCGACTTGTCCGCCTGTTAAAAAGGAAGATCATCCGCATGTAAAACCTATTTGCCCTCCGGTAGAAAAGGCGGAATCCGGGTGGCCGAAGCATTTAAAGACAATTACCTATATTGTTAAGGCAGGGGATACCCTTTTTAAAATTGCCAAAACGTTTGGTATTTCCTTAGAAAAATTAATTAGCGCCAATCCGCAGATTCAAGATCCGGATAAAATTGACGTAGGCCAAAAAGTATTTGTGCCGAAGGAAAAAGAACAATGCCAATATTATTGCCCAATGGACGGAGTGAAACAGTATTGCCCAATGGACGAAGTGAAACAGTATTGCCCAATGCCTCAAGAGCACCATTACTATTGCCAGCAACCTGAGAAACATCATTACCATTATATGCAGCCAGAGGAGCACAATTATATGACAATGCAGTGCCCGACAACGCAGTGCCCGACAACGCAGATGATGATGTACTACATGCCTATGCCGTATTATATGCCTTACTATATTCCATATTACGTTCCCCAGTATGTTCCTTATAGTATGCCAAAATATGATATGCCAAAGTATGATAAGCCAAAATCCAAATGTAAATCGGATCATGACTGGAATCTGTGTCATAGTAGCAGTTAAAAAGGATAAACCTTAAATCCTTTTTTGAAGGAAGTTAATTTTTTTAACAACTAAGGGAGTTCTGAGATGAACTCCTTTGGTCTTAATTAATAATGGACAGGTTCTAATTAGAATGTTAAGCTATTTATCCGATAAACTTAAAAAAGTGGAAAACCAGGGTGTTATCCCTGGTTTTTGTGCGTTACTTCTTGTGAGGCTAATGAGTTGTTGGGGTTATAGATCTTTCGGCGATTTCAATTGCCTGCCGTACCATCGAACCACATAGACGGGAAGGCACTGCCCCAAAGCCTTCGGATTGCACGGTATCGGCAAAACCAAGTTCTTTTGCGACCTCCATTTTAAGCTGATCGGACATTATTCCCCGGCGCCTTGCCATGCAAAAACCTCCCTTAAAGTTTAATACGCACTATCGATAGTTTTTTGTTTTCAACTATAATTTATGTTAATAAGATTTTGGCTGAGATGAAAAATAAAGTTAAAAAATGGGGAGAGGATTTGGAAAACGGCTAAATATTTATTCATTTCGCGAGAGGATAAGGAACTTGGGATTCAGACGTTTTTTATCATTTTTCAATGGCCAAGCAAATATATTCTATGAGACAACTATTTTTATTAGTTTTAATATTTTGCCTTTTAAAATGCGCAAAGATACTTGCAGGAATTAGTCCCTACCTGATAGAATACAAAGTTGTATCTAAAAAAAGTTCCAACAATTAAAAAAGCCAGCTAAATGAAAAATATTTCAATGATAGGAGGAATTTAGCGCTGGGAATCGAATAAAAATGAAATAAATAGCAATATTTCCTAAAGATGGTAAGAAGGTATTGTTTTATTTGTGTAAAGGCAGCTGGCATTATCATAAAAGGTTGTTATTTTAATGAAATGAAAGAGGGGGTATCTATGGACGCGTTGGAACTGACGAGCGCTGCAAACCGTAACCGGAGCGAAATCCATGCCCTGGAGAAGAAATCAGGTGTCGAGCTTACTGACTGTTACCAATGTGGCAAATGTTCTGCCGGTTGTCCGGTTGCATTTGCCATGGATAAGACACCAAGGCAAATTATCCGGTTGCTGCAGCTGGGTTTGCTGGAAGAAGCATTGGCATCACGGACAATATGGCTGTGTGCAACTTGCCAGACATGTGTTACCCGGTGCCCGAAAGAGGTGGATCTGCCGGCATTAATGGAAGCCGTTCGGCAGGCGGCAAAGAAGAAAGGTATTGTTGCTGAGAAAGAAATCAACGTTTTTAATGACATTTTCCTCCAGAATGTGAAGGCTTTTGGTAAGTCTCCGGAAGTTATCTTAAGTGCTCTTTACAATTTAAGGTCTGGACATCTTTTCCAGGATATTGATTCCGTCCCCCACCTATTCTTATCGGGGAAAGCTCATGTTCTTCCGGAAAAAGTAAAAAACACGGATGCGATCAAAAAAATCTTTGCAAAGTGCGCTGAAGGGGGGGAGCATAGTTGAGATATGCTTATTTTCCCGGTTGTTCATTAGGCTCTACAGGAATTGAATTTGGTACCTCCAATAAATTGGTAGCCCAAAAGCTGGGGCTGGATTTATGGGAGATTCCTGACTGGAACTGCTGTGGCGCATCTGCAGCACACCTGACCAACCACACACTAGCTCTGGCTCTTCCCGCAAGGAACCTTGCCATTGCCGAAAAAGAAGGCCTGGATATTGCTGTTCCCTGTGCCGCCTGCTTTGCCAGGTTTAAAGCTACAGCCGAAGCAGTGAAGGCTTCCGAGGAAACTAAAAAGAAAATAAGCAGCATTATCGAAATGGACTATGAAGCAAAAGGCGAAGTGCTGTCTTTACTGGACGTAATTGGGAAAAAAATTAGTGTGGAAAAAATTAAAGCAAACGTGGCCAAACCTCTTACCGGGATGAAAGTAGTATCCTATTATGGGTGTTTACTTGTTCGCCCGCCGAAAATTGCCCAATCTGATGATCCGGAAAACCCCATGGTTATGGACGATCTTATGGCTGCCTTAGGAGCAGAACCGGTAGATTGGGGGTATAAGACGGAGTGTTGCGGGGCCAGTCACGTGGTCACGAAACCGATGGTAGGAAAGCAGATGCTACGTGATATCCTGTATAATGCCCAGGCCAACGGGGCGGAAGCTATTGCCACCGCTTGCCCCCTTTGCATGTTGAACCTTGATATGAGACAGAAACAGATCAATGCTAAATGGGGAACAAACTTTAATATTCCAATTTATTATTTCACCGAATTAATGGCTTTGGCTTTTGGGTATTCTTTCAAAGATGTAGGTGTACCGAGACATTTTGTCCCTGCAGAAAAACTTCTTCAGGATGTATTTAGCCGTACAGGAGCAAGGAGGGAAGGCGCGTGAGACGAATAGGCGTTTTTGTCTGCCACTGCGGTACAAACATTGCCGCTACCGTGGACGTAGAAAAAGTTGCTGAAGTGGCAAAGGCCATGCCTAACGTGGTTTTTGCCATGGACTACAAATATATGTGTTCCGAACCGGGTCAGGCGGTAATTAAAGAAGCAATTCAAAAGCATAACTTAAACAGAATAGTAGTAGCTTCTTGTACCCCTCGTATGCACGAGCCAACGTTCCGGAAAACCTTAGCCAGCGTTGGGATGAACCCGTACCTGTTTGAAATGGCAAACCTCCGTGAGCAATGTTCCTGGGTGCATACCGACAAGGAAAAAGCCACGGAAAAAGCTATTGATCTGGTCCGGATGGCGGTAGCCAAAGTAGCAAGAAACTATGAGTTATTTCCATCAACAATTCCTATTAATAAAAGAGCCTTGGTTGTTGGAGGCGGGATTGCCGGAATGCAGGCAGCTTTGGATATAGCTGATGCCGGGTATGATGTCACTCTGGTAGAAAGGGAGCCAACCATCGGTGGGAAGATGGCCATGCTGGACAAAACCTTCCCCACACTAGACTGCTCTGCCTGAATTAGCACTCCTAAGATGGTTGCTGCGGCGCAGCATCCGAATATTGAATTGCTGTCATATTCTGAAGTGGAAGAAGTTGGCGGCTATATTGGTAACTTTGAAGTTAAGATTAGAAAAAAAGCTAAATATGTTGATTATGATAAATGTACCGGCTGCGGTCTTTGTGAAACAAAGTGTCCCTCCAAGGTTCCCAGCGAGTATGACCTTGGACTTGGCAAGCGCCCATGTATCTATAAGCCTTTTGCCCAGGCGGTACCCAGCAAACCGGTTATTGATGCTAAGAACTGTCGTAAGTTAAAAACAGGCAAATGCGGCGTCTGTGCCAAACTGTGTCCGACAGGTGCTGTTAATTTTGAAGACAAAGATGAAGTCATTACCCAGAATTTTGGCGCGATCGTAATGGCCACCGGTTTTGACCTCTTTGAATGGGAAAAGGCATATGGAGAATATGGTTATGGGAAGTATCCTGATGTTATCACAGGCCTTCATTTTGAGCGTTTATCTAATGCTGCCGGTCCCACCGGTGGGAGAATTTTACGCCCGTCCGACGGTAAAGAACCGAAGACGGTAGTCTTTATCAAGTGTGTCGGTTCCCGTGATGAAGCAAAAGGGAAAGAATATTGTTCTAGGGCCTGTTGCATGTATACAGCGAAACATGCCCACCAGGTAATTGATAAAATTCCTGATTCCAAGGCTTATGTCTTTTATATGGATGTCCGGACACCGGGTAAAGCTTATGATGAGTTTTACAACAAGACATTGGCAGATGGTGCCGTCTATCTAAGAGGCCGGGTATCCCGTATTTACAAAGAAGGCGATAAACTGATCTGTAAAGGTGAGGACAGCTTAATCGGCAAGCAAGTTTCAGTAGCGGCCGATATGGTGGTTTTGGCCACTGCGATGACTCCGTCCAAAGAATCCGAGAAGATCGCCAGTATTGTTGGTTTTGGCATTGACAAAGACGGTTGGTACCAGGAGGCTCACCCCAAACTACGCCCGGTAGAAACTCATACAGGTGGTGTGTTCTTGGCCGGTGCTTGCCAGGGGCCGAAAGATATTCCGGATACCGTTTCTCAAGCCAGCGGTGCAGCTGTAAAGGTTTGCGCACTCTTCTCCAAGGCCGAAATGGAAACTGATCCTATGGTCAGCTATGTTAATGAAGAGAAATGTTCCGGGTGCGCAATGTGTGTGCCTTGCTGTCCATATAAAGCAATCGAATTAATTCCTAAAAAAGAAAGAGCCCATGGCAAAACTGTGGAAAGATTTGTAGCTAATGTTAATACAGGTCTCTGTCAGGGTTGTGGGGCATGTACTGCTGCCTGCCGTCCCGGAGCGATTGACTTGCAAGGATTTACCAATAATCAGATCCTAGAGGAGGTGGATGCGCTGTGTCTGTAGATAAAAACTGGGAACCGAAAATACTTGCTTTTTGCTGCAACTGGTGTGCCTATGCAGGGGCTGATTTGGCAGGGTTAAACAGGATGAAATACCCGGAAAATGTGCGGGTACTAAGGGTTCCCTGCTCAGGCCGGGTTAACCCCCAATTCGTTCTGCGGGCATTCCAACGGGGAGTTGATGGCGTACTGGTGGCTGGCTGACACCCTGGAGACTGCCACTATGTTAGTGGCAATTACTTTACTCGCCGGCGCTTCCTATTAATGCAGAAGTTCTTAGAGTACAACGGAATTGACCCTCAGCGTTTTCAAGCTCGTTGGATTTCCGGTTCTGAGGCGGAAAAATTCAAACAGACGATGTTCAAAATCAGTGAAGAAATTAAGGCGATTGGGCCGAACAGGAAGTTGAGGGATGCCAAATGAGTGAGATAACAGCGAAAATGCGTGAAGTCGCCAAGAGTCTCCTCGAGAAGGGAGAAGTTAAGTACCTGATCGGTTGGGAAAAAGGTAGATTTCCTTACCAGTCTCCTCCGGCCTTTATCACTTCCGCAGATGACGTGGGTAGATTAGTTTGGGACGAGTACTGTTTGGTCGGCACTGCAAAATATCTGCTTGATGATCCCCACCCGGAAGGGAAAATTGGCGTGTTTGTGCGGGGGTGTGATTCCCGGGCAATTAATCGCCTGATTCAAGATGGGCAGATTAAGAAAGAAAACGTTTATTTGATTGGGATTCCCTGTGCCGGTATGAAAGATCCAAACA
>JAQVXR010000135.1 GCA_028709045.1 Desulfitobacteriaceae bacterium
TGTGATCCTTTCATGCGCGTCACATCAAACCCGCTGCCAAATTCCAACCCTTTTACCCCGGGAATAGAAAATATAATTTGTTCCAAACTGCTTTCCATCGAATTAAAAAAAGGATCTCCGATCCCCGGAGGTACATTTCCCACCACTGTTTCAACCACACCCCCCAAGGAATCCTGATCTTCCCTGGCTTTTTGAATTGCACCCTTCATCATTTCTGCAGTCTCGGCAAAAATAGCGGGGAATTCTTTTTTCCGTACATGGAGAAGAAGTTCGCTGTCCGGATAAGCTAAATCAATATCTCTTTCTTCAATCTCCCCAATACTTTTTATATAGCTTGCTACCCAAATATTTTCTTCCAACAAAAGCTGCTTGGCACATGCTCCGGCAAAAACAAGAGGGGCAGTAAGCCGGCCGGAAAAATGTCCGCCTCCCCGATAGTCATTAAATCCTTGATATTTAACATAT
The DNA here is from genome assembly GCA_028709045.1 of Desulfitobacteriaceae bacterium. Classification (GTDB taxonomy): domain Bacteria; phylum Bacillota; class Dehalobacteriia; order Dehalobacteriales; family Dehalobacteriaceae; genus JAQVXR01. The sequence continues at coordinate 466 of JAQVXR010000135.1, forward strand.
CCCGGATAGTCGGCATGACCAGGGCGGATCAAATGCCTGATCTTTTCGTATTCCCGGGACTGTTGGTTTTCATTATATATGACAGCAGCTAGAGGCGTTCCCGTGGTTCTTCCGGCAAAAAAACCACTTAGGATTTCAAATTTCTCACTTTCTTTTCGCGTAGTGGAAAAATCATTTTTCCCCGGTGCTCTGCGGTTTAATTCCTCGCTGATCAAATCCAAATTTAATTCCATTCCTGGAGGAAGGCCGTCCACGATAATACCGATAGCCTTTCCGTGGGATTCCCCAAAAATAGATAACTTGATATTTTTACCCCAGGTCATACCCATGAATACTTCCCCCCAGTTTTCTAAAATGATCCCAAAAGTTAGGATATGATTTTTCTACTACCCTGCTATTGCGAATAAATATCGGCGATCGGCATTTAATGGAAGCAACGGCAAGAGCCATGGCAATCCGATGATCCTTCCAGCTGTCTACCACCGCACCACCCGGTAATTCTTCCACACCCCTGATAAACAACCCATCATTTTCTTCTCTGATGTCGGCTCCCAGTTTGCCCAGTTCTTGTGCCGTGGCGGCCAAACGGTCCGATTCCTTTAAGCGTAGCCGCGCTGCATTGGTAATACGGGTTACCCCTTGACTTAAACAAGCAAGTACCGCCACAATCGGCACCAAATCAGGGTGCTGGGATGCGTCAATCTCCATTCCATTGGTTCGGGCAGGGAAAGCCTGAATAAAATCTTCTTTCTCTTCCACCCGGCCGCCCATCATTTTGATAATATCAATAATAGCTCTATCCCCTTGGAGGGAATCTTTGTTTAAACCCAGGCACCTGATATTTGAACCAAAAGTCGCTGCCACCAGCCAAAAGGCTGCTTGGGAAAAGTCCCCTTCAATCTTCATCTGTGTGGGACAATACTTTTGTTTGCCGGAAATAATAAACTCCTGATAATCCCTGTTATCAACATGCACGCCGAATTTATTCAGAACATTAAGGGTGAGCTCAACGTAGCCTCGGGACTCTAATTTAGATAACAGCACCACCCGGGAATCATCCGGTAAAAGAGGCAGGGCAAATAAAAGGCCCGAAATAAACTGAGAGCTAATATTTCCCTCCAGCAAAAATGTATCCGGTTTCAATTGTCCCTGTAATATGAGAGGAAGCTTCCCTACATCAGTACTGAACTTAATGTTCTGCCGGCGGAAAATTTCGTAGTAGGGATTAAGAGGCCGGGTAGTGAGTTTCCCCTGTCCGGTAAAAGTAAATCTCTCTTTCGTTAAAAGGGCTAGTGGAATCAAAAAACGCAGGGTAGAACCGGATTCTCTGCAGTCAATCAGATTACCCCCGGCAACAGGTCGACCACACCCGAAAATATAAAGAGCTTTTTTAAAACCTTCTCCTGGGGAATCTCCCTCCTGAAATTTCGCCCCCAATACTCCCATACCGTGCACGGTAGCACTAATATCCTGGGAAAAAGCCAGATTATAAATGGTGCTCCCTCCTTCAGCCAACCCGGCACAAATCACGGCCCGGTGGGCAATGCTTTTGGAAGGAGGCACCAGGACCTCTCCCCCCAGCCTCCTGGGTAAAATTTTAACGGTACTCATCAGCTTAGCCTTTCCCTTCAACAAGCTGTCCTGACAACAAACTGTAAATTAAATCAAGATTTTGAAACGAAATGTTTTTGATATATGCTTTTCCCGGCTCCTCCAGTAACACTGTATTAATACCCGTATCAAAGTTCTTTTTGTCCTCTTTGATAATCTCCACAATCCGGTCAACTTTAACAATCGGAAGACTGCTGGGCAGAAAAAACTTATCGAGCAGTCTTTTTAATAGAACCGCTGTACCCTTTTTTGTCCATCCCATTAATTCGCTGCTTTCCGTAAATACATACATTCCAACTGCAACCGCTTCTCCATGGGTGAACTTTTCATAGTGAAAATATTTTTCCAGGGCATGACCCAAAGTATGTCCAAAGTTCAAAAGCATTCTTTCTCCCCGGTCTTTCTCATCCTCGACCACAATTTCCTTTTTAATGAAACAGCAGTGGGGTATCACTTTCTCAAAATCCACGCACTCTTCCCCCGAGCAGTCTAAAAGGTAATCAAACAACTTTCTGTCCCTAATGGCGGCATACTTGACCACTTCTCCCAATCCGTCCCGGAGAAATCTTTTCTCCAGGGTATTTAAAAAATTAAAATCTATATAGACAGCTTTAGGCTGGTAAAAAGCTCCCACTAAGTTTTTTCCCCGGGGAAGGTCTACTGCCACTTTCCCCCCGATGCTGGAATCGATCTGAGCTAAAAGTGTGGTAGGAATTTGAACCAGCGGGATACCTCGCATTAGAGTGGCAGCAGCAAAACCGCCTAAATCCCCCACCACACCTCCGCCAAAAGCAATAATCAAACTGTCTCTTCTCGTTCCTGCATCTAAGAGACTATTATAAAGATATTCCAATACAGAAAGAGACTTACTCTTTTCCCCAGGAGGAACGGCAATGATATTTACCGTGAAACCTTGCCCCTCCAAGCTCTCCCTAATTTCCCGGCCATAAATTCGGGCAACATTTTCATCAGTCACCAAGGCAATATTCTGACCCCGAAATATTTTTTTTGTTTCACTTCCCAGTCGAGAGCCAATCCCGCGCTCAAAAATAATCGGATAGCTGTATCCAGGAATCTCTACCATCATCTTAAACATACCCACATTCCTCCGCTGAGAATTTCCTTCGAGAAAGTTATTCTGCAAAATCTGATAATATCCTTGCCTTAAAGCTTTAAATTAATTTTGATGATTCAATCTAACCTGGACGTCATTGAAGACATGGAAGCATTCGGCATCCCACCGGGACAGATCAGAGCTATCCTAAAAACCATAATCAGATTTACCTTGGAGGAAGTATCTGCAGTTTAGTGTATAAATATTTCAGCCAGGCCAAAATAATCTGCCTGGCTGAAAGCTTGTCATATTTCTATGATACTTTAACCGACTTCTGACAATGTTCAGGTAATGTCGTCCCCCCCGTAGGCATCACCCAAACTTTAGCTCTAGAACCCTTTTCTCGAAAAGCTTCGTCAAATGCTTCCTGCACTGCAGAAAAACTTTTCATAAATAATTTTTCTACTTGGTTTTCCGCTAAATCAGATACCAAAAAAATCTTGTATTTATCTGCCAGCGTAGCAATTGCCGCAGCTTTATGTCCGCCCAGCCGAAAGTCTTGGTAAATTCGTTTAATAATATCTTCCGGAGTATTGGCTTCTTCCAGCCATTTTTCAAATGTCTTTTCCCCAAATCCCTCACTGCACTGGGCAAGCAAAATAATGATCCCGCCGGGTTTTACCGCCCACTGAGCATTATCCAAAGCCTTCTGAGCCTGATAGACATTGATATCCTTTGGGAATCCCCCAGGACAGGTTACTACAATATCAGCCAACTCTTTTATGGGCAAACGGTAAGCCTGATCAAGAATTTTACACCCTGCCCGGTGGGCTTTGACAAAATGACCGGCTACTGCCCCCATTATTTTTTTATGATCATCAAGGACCACATTCAAAATAAAATCGATGGAAAGAAATTTAATGATTTCTTCAATATCTTCACGCACCGGATTGTCCTTAATAAGTCCTACCCTGGCTCCGGGGCTTAACATCATTTGGTGATTCGCCTGAATGGTGGCCCGGGTGCAAACACCGGGGACTATTGCCTTTGCTCCCCCACTGTAGCCGGCAAAATAGTGGTAATCAATATTTCCCAGGCATATCCGCTTGTCCGCTTCTACCACCGGCCGGAATACCTGAAATGGAGTTCCCCGAGAACTTGTACCCACCTCAACAAAATCATCTCCATAGGAATCAATACAGGCTACTCTTTCATACACCGGGCCAATCAGTTTTTTTAATTCTTCTTCTTTATGAGGGCGATGGCTTCCTAATGCTGAGACAACCACAACATCTTTATCGGAAACTCCACCCCTATTTAACTCATCCAAAACATGGGGAAGCATTTTGGCACTTGGGCAAGGACGTGTAATATCACTGATAATCACTGCCACCCTTTCCCCCGGTTTAACTATGTCCCTTAATTTTGGCAAACCAACGGGATGATTCAATGCATAGATAATCTCTTTTTCTTCGTCAATATTCTTTTCCATCTTTTTCGGGCGCAAGCATCCTAATAAATTATTCTTAGGAATAGTTACCTGCTGATCCCCGCGGCCATATCCCAAAGTTAATGTCTCCACACTCCCGCCTCCCATTTTATGGTTTTATTCCTATATTTTCCATAGGCGTAATAATGACAAAGATGTGGCTAAAGAAAAGCCACATCCTTGCAAAATTAACCTTGTCCTCCAACTATACTTTTAATTATACTTTTGCGCAGATCTCTTTAAAGCAGTAATTACAGGTAATTCTTCTCCGCTTAAGAATCTAATTAAAGCCCCTCCCCCGGTACTGATATAATCTATCTGATCTTTCACTCCGTACTTATTGATAGCGGCAATGCTGTCTCCGCCACCGACAATGGAAAACCCGTTACTTTTGGCAATTGCTTCCAATATTTCTTTGGTGCCGTTTTCCGTTGCCGCATCTTCAAACATGCCCGAAGGTCCGTTAAAGAAAATAGTCTTCGCGGCTTTGATTATTTCACTGAATTGAGCAATAGTCTTACTTCCTAAATCGGTAAGAGCATTTTCCGCCGGGAGTTGGTCAAAATATACTTCTTTTCTCGCACCGTTTTCACTGTAAGCAAAATCCACCGGTAACATTATCCTGTTTCCATACTTCTGCAAAATATTTTGAGACTGGTCCACAAACTCCCATAGGTTTTTCTTGCGAATTACATCTTCGGAGGCTTGTCCCAATTTAACACCTTTGGCAACCAGCATTACGTTAGCGACCAGCCCGGTGGCAAGTATCATATCGGCACTGCCGTTTTCCAAAACTGCATCCATTATCATAAAGGCATCCTGAATTTTTGCCCCGCCCAGAATAAACACAGACGGCCTTTCCGGCTCTCCTAAAACCCGATTCAATGCGGAAACCTCACGCTCCATGAGCCGACCCATAATCGAGGGTAAGACTTCTTCCATTCCAACAAGAGTAGGCTGAGAGCGATGAACGGCAGCGAAAGCATCGCACAAATAGAGATCTGCTAAGGGGGCCAGTCTCCGGACAACGAGTGTCCGGGACTGTTCTTGGGGGGGTAGTTTTAGCTTATTTTCAAAAAGGGTTAATTCTTCTCCCATAAACCGTACATTTTCCAGCATGAGAATCTGACCATTTTTTAATCCTTTAATTTTCTCGCAAGCTGCCGGCCCGCAAACATCATCAATGTACTTCACCGGCTTTCCGATTCGTTCACTGATAATTCTAGCGTGGGGTTTTGTGGATCCATAATTTTGATACTCCAGGTCCCCACCCTGGTGAATCAGAATTACAAGCTTAGCCCCTTTTTCAGCTAGTTCTTTAATTGTGGGCAGACTATGCTCAATGCGCGTGATATCTCTGGGCTCCTTTGTTTGGGGATCCAACGGCGAATTCATATCAAAACGGCATAGAACTGTTTTACCTTCCAACTGAAAGTCATCCAGTGTGTACATCCCGTTTAACATGGTCTCTCTCCCTCACTTACCGACAGTTAATATTTAAGTATTTATTTGTTAATGCCAGTGCTTCGTCTCTTTCCTGCATTTTTAGGCTCGCTCTGATCCCATCCATAGTTTCGGGTATGACAACTGCTTCTTGAGGAATATTAATAGCAAAGATAATATCCTTTCCGCTGAAAGCGATGGTTTCCTCAAACACAGTTATTTCATACATGTCCCCTCTGGGATTCCCCAAATCTCTGGCGTAACGGAACATAGCAGTATTGGAATTAAATCCGTCCGCAATTTTTACCACTCTGATTCTGGGATGAGCATGGAAAGCCTCCAGCGCTTGTTCTTTAGTCAATTCTTTTTTCGGAGTAGCAAAAACGCTGATAATATGACCATGGGTCATGGGCAAGTGCACGAGGAGTCCGGTAGCATCCACGTGGGGCATAATAGTCATTAAGTCCACCGCTTGGTGATTGGGTACCGGATCAACTTTTGCCACATCAACCAATCCCCGGTGTGTATCTCCCGGATCTGCCACCCGGCGGAAAATATTTATGACAACACGCTCAATACCTACTGTTCGGTCTAAGCAGTCAACCGCGCGGATCAAACCTGTGGTATTGCAGGAGGTAAGCTTTAAGAAATCTTTGCCATAGCCCTTTTCATAATTGGCATAGCCATGGAAGAAGACATCTGCCACGTCGTTCTTTTCCCCGCCTTGGAAAATTGCCTTCAGCCCTTTGGACTTATAAATTTCTTTATTTTTTTTGCCGATACCGGCACTGGTAGCATCTAAAACAATATCTACTTGATCAAAAAGATCGTCTGCCGTTCCGGATACCGGTATACCCGCATCCTGTAAGGCAGAAATATTTTCTTTTGCGCTGGCATAAAGCTTATAGGGCATGCCCTTTTCCGCCAGCGCTCTGATGGCTAAAGTAGGAGCAACATCAACCACACCGGCGAGTTCCATATCTTCCTGTCTTGCCACACCATCGGCCAAACGCTGCCCAATCACTCCGTAACCTACAACTGCTACTCTTGGTTTTGCCATCTTTTCTTCCTCCTTTAAGTTGCTT
>JAQVXR010000136.1 GCA_028709045.1 Desulfitobacteriaceae bacterium
CAAAAATCCTCAGGGAACATATCGAGGGGTAAAGTCAATTACGGTAAACGGTCGGGCTTTAAAAAATAATTTTTTGCCGTTGGCCGGAGACGGAAAAGATTATCAGGTAGAAGTTATTTTGGGGTAAGAAGGATGCGGTAATTTGGCGCGTGTTTGAGCATAGGAGGTTTTTATAATAAGTTAATGAGTGGTGTTAGTTAATAAGTGGTGCCTGGCACCACTTATTAACTTATTTTTATATGCGAGCTTGATAACATCTTAAAAAAATATTTTTTTGTGGAACTTTTACGCTCGGAATACGTCTAATTAAAGATGTTAAATTATCTCACCCCACAGTTTTCCATTGAGTAATCCAAATTTAATATGATAAACTGAAAATGATTTTAAAAAAATTGCAAGTTTTTCCGAAAAAAATTGTATTTTATTATGAGAGGTAAAAGGATGTGGTTCCGTGAACCGCTTGGACGATGAGAAGTTAGTGGTTCTTTGCCTCAAAGGGAAAAGAGAGGCTTTTGAGGAACTGGTTAACAGGTACCAGCGGCAGATTTTTAGTTTAGCTTTTCGTTTGACTAACAATTATGAAGATGCCAGCGATCTTACTCAGGAGGTATTTCTCCACCTGTTTAAGGTACTGGATAAGTTTGACGGAGAGAGAAAATTTTTTTCCTGGATGTATCGGATCGCGACTAATGTTTGTTATAATGCGCTGAAGAAAAAACCAAAGGAATCTTATTCACTGGACAACGTGATAGATTTTGTTTCACCGGTGCCGGACAGGAACAGCCAGCCGGAGGATTATTTTGAGACCAAAGAAGTCCAGGAAATGGTACATAAAGCCATTGCCGAATTACCGGAGAATTTTAGGGTCCCGATGGTTTTAAGGTACTTGCAAGATATGTCTTACCAGCAGATTTCCGAAACAATGGAGTTACCTGTCTCTACTATAGAGACGAGATTGTACCGGGGACGGCAGATGCTGCAAAAACGACTGGGTGAATTTTGGGGAAGGGGGCGACAAGACTATGAAATGTCAAGAGGCTAAGCAGATTATTTATAAATATATAGATCATGAATTGTCTCAGCATGAAGAAAAATCCCTTTCTGCCCATCTGCGTGTTTGTAAGGAGTGCAGTGAAGAGTATCAGTTAGCTTTAGAAACCCATAGTCTTTTACAAAAAACACTTGTTCCCGTTATGCCGCCAGCAGATTTGACCGAACGAATTATGGAGGCTTATGAATTATCTATAGGAAATAACAGCGAGTCTTCTTTTGATCGGCCGAATAGCCGATGGGAAAGAATAAGAGAGAGTATTAGGAAGTGGGCAGGGAGCCGGCAATTTAAGACGGCGGTGGCTTCCTTTGCTGTATTAGCACTTGTTTTGTTTGGGACCAAGTTATATACGCCTGATCAGAAAATAGCCAGGGTGGATATGCCTGGCGTGGACAACGAGCCTGTCGAGCAGGTTGACCCGGGAAATCAAAAAGATCCGGAGCCGATACCTGGAACTGAAGATGACCCCGCACCCGATACTGAAGGACAAGAAATTGACGGTGGGGAGCCGGTTAAAGTTATTGATGAAGAACCACCGGAACAGCCGGGAAAAAAGGATAACACTTCTCCAGGGAAGACTGTTCCGGGCGGAAAAAATGTTATTGAGCTGCCTCACCCCACATCTGTGCAAAATGGAACAGGCTCTGTGGAAGTTGTATCTCTGGTCGAGGACCAAACAGGTGATGCGCTTGCCCCCGTGCTGACCGAAGATGGCTCTGCTGTTTGCTATACTATGGCAAAAGATAAGTCTCAGCTTTGGCAGGTAGACTTAAAGGCGGGTGCAGAACCGTACAAGGTTGATGTCAAACCGGAAGAAACAAATTCCTTCGAAAAAGAACTGCCTAAATGGTGGCCGGGAGAGATTCCCGTGGACGGTGCATCGGTTGTTTCTCGCTGGTCCCCTGATGGAAAACAGATAGCGGTTAATTTAGGTACATCCGATGGTGATAAAGAGGGTTCTGCCACCGGGATTTGGTTAACACCTGCTGATGGGACTGCACCCATGCAGATAACCCAGACGGGAGGGGGAAGTAGCCTTTCCTGGTCTTCTGACGGCAGTAAGATGGCTTTTACTGATAAATCAGGTTGCCTGTATGTACTTTTCATGAGAGAAAATGTCCTTGTTCAGGTTACCAATGCAGAGAGCTCTTTCACTAAGGTAGGTAAATTAATTTGGACGCCGGATAACAAAAAGATTATTATTAACGGCAAGAAAACCGGCACCAATTACAAAAGTGTTTACATGATTGCGCTTCCTTAATGGGCAGATCCCTTGCCCGAGTCCTGTGAGGCGTAGCCTTAAATACCCTTCTTAAGAGTTTTAGGGAACCGTTAGGTTCCCTTTTGTATTTGGTGGATGAAAGTGGTAGACTATTGGATAGATTAAAATGATTACTGTCAATAATATTATAGATTTTCTTTCACATTTTTTACGGGCTGCCGAAAAAGGGAAGGTTTGGGCAGGAGAAACGTATTTAGAGGCGAATAAAATTAGAATTCTGGGAAAACGGAGGTCGGTTTTCGGTGAGTATTGTCAAGAGTATTCAAAGTAAAATTATAGAAAGAATTGGCCAGGCAGCAAATTCGGCAAGGGAAAACGGTGATTTGCAGTTTGAAAAGATGCCGGAATTTGTTTTAGAAGTACCCCGGGAGAAAACACATGGTGATTTCGCCACCAACATCGCCATGTTAATGGCGCGGGAGGCCAAGATGCCGCCCAGAAAAATTGCGGAAATAATCCTCCGTCATCTTTCCAACGAGGGGACTTGGATTGACAGGACGGAGATTGCCGGCCCCGGTTTCATTAATTTTTTCCTGGACTACAGATGGTTGTATCAAGTTCCGCCTCAGGTGGTAGAGCTTAATGAGAATTACGGAAAGTCTCAAGTCGGTCAGGGGAAAAAGGTTCAGGTAGAATTTGTCAGTGCCAATCCCACAGGAGTGCTACATATGGGCAATGCCCGGGGAGCGGCTATCGGTGATTCATTGGCAAGTGTTCTGGGGGCGGCAGGCTTTTCCGTAACCAGGGAGTTTTATATCAATGATGCCGGAAATCAAATAGAGAAGTTTGCTAAGTCTCTAGAGGCAAGATACCTGCAGCTTTTAGGGGAAGCTGTGCCTTTTCCCGAAGACGGATATCACGGCCAGGACTTAATTGATACTATGAAAGTATTGGTAGAGAAAGTCGGCGATAAGTATAAATCTGTTGAGGAGGAGCTACGCCGGGAACTTTTGGTCAAATATGCTTTGGAAGAAAAAATATCTGTCATCAAGAAAACACTGGAGAACTTTGGCGTTAACTATGATATTTGGTTTAGTGAACAGTCTCTTCATGATGGGGGAGAGATTGAAAAGACTATTAATGAGCTGAGAGACAAAGGGTTTATTTACGAAAGCGAAGGAGCCCTCTGGTTTAAAAGCACCAGGTTTGGGGATGAAAAGGACGAGGTAGTTGTCCGTTCCAACGGGCTGCCCACTTATTTTGCCGCGGACATTGCCTACCATAAGAATAAATTTCAGCGGGGGTTTGATCAGGTAATCAACATTTGGGGTGCCGACCATCACGGGCATGTGGCGCGAATGAAAGGTGCGGTTCAGGCATTAGGTTATGAACCGGATCGGTTAACAGTAGTGCTGATGCAGCTGGTGCGCTTATTTAAAGGAGGAGAAATCCTCCGCATGTCAAAGCGGACGGGAACATATGTTACCTTAAATGAATTGGTGGAAGAAGTAGGAAAGGATGCTGCCCGTTATTTCTTCATCATGCGCAGTCCGGACAGCCATCTAGACTTTGACTTGGACCTGGCTAAAAGTCAGTCGGCGGACAACCCGGTTTTTTATGTGCAATATGCCCACGCCAGGATCTCCAGTATTTTGCGCCAGGCGGAAGAGATGGGTTATTCCATTCCACAAGTTTCGAATGTTGATCTTTCACTTTTAACCGAGCAGTCTGAATTAGAATTGATCCGAAAAATTGCCGATCTGCCTGAAGAAATCGCTAATGCGGCACTTAACCTGGCGCCTCACCGGATGACTGCTTATGCCCATGATCTGGCCGGCCTTTTCCATGTTTTTTATACCAACTGCCGGGTTTTGATTGAGGATGAAAAATTAAGAAATGCCAGGCTGATGCTGGCACAAGCAGCAGGTATCTGCATCCGCAATGTTCTTAGGTTGGTGGGGGTATCCGCTCCGGATCAAATGTAAAAAGTAATAATGTTATTTTTTTCGGGCTTCTTGACAGTGTTTCAAAAAAAGGGATAGAATAATGAGGGTTTAAGAGAGGTTAGTCCCGCGAGGAGGAAATGTAGATGGCTAAATTTATTTTTGTAACCGGAGGAGTGGTATCTTCCCTAGGCAAAGGTATTACAGCAGCGTCTTTGGGGCGGTTGTTAAAAAGCCGCGGTGTCAAGGTCGCCATTCAAAAATTTGATCCCTATATTAATGTTGACCCGGGTACAATGAGTCCCTACCAGCATGGGGAAGTATTTGTCACTGACGATGGAGCGGAAACTGACCTTGATCTCGGTCATTACGAACGATTTGTAGATATCAACGTCAGTAAGTACAGCAACGTGACAACCGGAAAGATCTACAATTCGGTGATCAAGAAGGAAAGACGAGGGGACTATCTAGGCGGCACCGTCCAGGTAATTCCTCATATTACAAACGAAATTAAAGAACGTTTTTTGCGCATAGCGAAAGAAAGCAACCCGGATGTAGTAATCACCGAGATTGGCGGTACGGTAGGCGATATTGAATCTCTTCCTTTTTTGGAGGCAATTCGCCAGATGAAAGGTGATATTGGGAGAGACAATGTTCTTTATATCCATGTGACCCTGGTACCGCTGCTCAAGGCTGCCGGGGAGGCAAAGACTAAACCAACTCAACACAGCGTTAAAGAGCTGCGCAGTATCGGTATTCAGCCTGATGTTATCGTCTGCCGGTCGGAAATGCCGATATCGAAAGAGATGGAAGAGAAAATTGCTCTGTTTTGTGATATTGATAAGGATGCAGTAATCCAGACAGTTGATGTGGATAGTATTTACGAGGTTCCCCTCACGCTGAAAAGTGAAGGGTTGGATGACATCGTTATTGAGCGATTGGCTTTAAAGTGTCAAGAGCCGGACTTAAAAGAGTGGCAGGAAATGGTTGAGAAGGTTAGAAGCCCTAAATTCTGTGTAGATATTGCCGTGGTAGGTAAATATGTGGAGCTTCCCGATGCTTATCTTAGTGTAGCCGAGGCTTTAAGACACGCCGGTATTTATCACGAGGCAAAAATCAATATTCATTGGGTTTATTCAGGGGATTTAACTGCGGAAAATGCCGGGGAATTATTGGGCAGAGTTAATGGGATTTTGGTTCCCGGTGGTTTTGGTGACCGCGGCATTGAAGGAAAAATTGTAGCAGCTCAGTATGCCCGGGAAAATAAAATTCCTTTCTTAGGAATTTGTTTAGGCATGCAGCTTGCCGTTGTAGAATTTGCCCGTCATGCTGCAGGTTTAAAAGGTGCCAACAGCTCGGAATTTGATGAAGGCACACCATACCCGGTAATCGATCTTCTTCCGGAACAGAAGGAAATCGAGGATAAAGGCGGCACCATGCGCCTTGGCATATATCCGTGCAAAACGGTGGAGCATAGTAAAGCTTTTCAGGCTTATCAGGATGAAGTAATCTATGAGCGCCATCGTCACCGGTATGAATTTAATAATGAGTACAGGAAGGTTTTAACAGACAAAGGAATGATTATTAGTGGGACATCCCCCGATGACCGCCTGGTGGAAATAATGGAATTGGTTGAACATCCATGGTTTGTCGGCTGCCAATTTCATCCGGAGTTTAAATCCAGGCCAAATAGGCCTCATCCTTTATTCCGGGATTTTGTTAATATGTCTTTGCAGCTAAGGCTAAATAAATAACCAGGGAGCGCTTGCCGCTCTCTTTTTTTACCATGTGCATAGCTAAGCGTCTTTGGTTTGGATTAACTTGTTCTCATAACAGGTTGAAACCAAAAAGGTGCCTAGAAAGGAACAGGACTATCATGTTTAAACATGGCTGTTACTGCAAAGGATAAAGGTGCAGGAAAACAGCAGGCTTTCACGAATAGGTATAAACAGAGTTCTTAGCGTCAGATGGAGTTTTTATTCCATCTAACGGTTAGAAATCGTTATCCAGGAATGTTAGCTATCGGATAAAAGTGTTGTCAAGAATATAATGTGTTTTGCCGGCAAGGAGGAAAAGACATTGGGCTTTCAAACACGCCTGATTTTAGAAAAGGATAAAGAATTATTCAACTCATTTATTGAAGTGCATCCCAAAGGACATCTCCTTCAGACGTGGGAATGGGGCGAAATTAAATCGAAAACCGGGTGGCGCCCGTTAAGACTTCTTGTGGAAAAAGACGGCCGGGCAGTTGCGGCTGTTTCTCTTTTAAAACGGGAAATCCCTGTACTAAAAAGAAATATTTTTTATGCTCCCCGGGGTCCGGTGATAGATATTAAAGACAGTGAACTGTTTATGTATTTACTTGAAGAAATTAAGAATTTAGCTCAAAAACATAATGTGATCTTTCTTAAAATTGATCCGGATGTTTCATCTGATGATGAAAGCTGGCAGACAGCCTTGAAAACAGCGGGATTTAAGAGTGCGGAAAAAGGTGAGGGCTTTGAAGGGGTTCAGCCCAAATATGTCTTTCGCCTTGATATAACTCCCAGCGAAGAAGAGCTGATGAAAAGCTTTCACCAAAAAACCCGCTATAACATCCGGCTGTCGGAAAGAAAAGGGGTAAAAATTAAAGAAGACTGTGGCAGGGAAGACCTCCCCGATTTTTACCGGATACTCCTTGAAACTGCGGAACGAGACCGGTTCCTGATTCGTTCCTACAGCTATTTTGAAGATTTTTACGATTACCTGGTACCCAAAGGTTTTGGTAAGCTTTTCATGGCGGAATACCAAGGTAAACCTATCGCAGGGACTTTAATGTTTAAGCTGGGGAAAAAGGCGTGGTACATATATGGTGCATCCAGCAATGCCGCCCGGAATGTCATGCCTAATTA
>JAQVXR010000137.1 GCA_028709045.1 Desulfitobacteriaceae bacterium
GAGCGGATCCGGCCTGGTGGTCGGCCTGGACTTCAAATCCAGTCGGGAGGTAGTGATCCTGCCTCTGGTGTGTTCGATTCGCACACGTTCCCGCCAATATCAAATGTAGCAAGGGCTGTGAGGTTTTATAAAAAACTGTCATAGACCCTTTTTTTGTTGGATTTTTTGCAATAATCCAGAAGGGCTAATTTTAGTTTTAATTTGACTGGATTATTACCCTACTGGATTGGAAGAAAGAAAAGACTAAGGCAGTAGAAGCAATAGGCCTTTAAGGTTAAAAAGACTACTTTATAAGTTGGTTAAGAAAGTAAAAAAATGAATGATTTAAAGGGAAAAATGTTATTTGCTAAAGGAATTACACGGAAGGATGTTTAAATATATAGATGTAATTAATCTAATTCAGAGAAAATAAATGGCAATCGATGTCATGGGATTTCTACAAAATTACACTATATACATGGAAAATATTGACAACAAAAAGGTTTTGAAGTATCCTAAAAATGCATATAAAAAATATACTGGTATGGCGGAAATGGCAGACGCAGGTCATTGCCAATGGCTTGACGAAAGTCGTAGGGGTTCGAATCCCCTTACCGAAAATTATGGGCTTTAGCCCTTTTTTTTGAGAATTCTCTATCAAGTATTTATTTTAATATGACTGGGGTACAACCATGATAGGATGGGAAGAAAGACCAACATGTATCGAAAATTGGGAAGAGGACTTTGATTATATAGTATTTTTAGATGAAAATGGCAGTCCGGATTTAAAACACGTGAAAAAACAAGTTAAAGAAAATCGGCCAATAGATGAATCAAATAAGTATTTTACTCTAACAGGATGTATTATGGAGAGGAGTGCTTTTCCTGAAAGCCGTAGATATATTTTGCAGATTAAATATAAATATTGGCACAATGGAGTGTTTTATTATGAAAAATGGAAGGAACATAGACGGGTTTGCTTTCATTCTAGGGAAATAAGACGGCAAAGTGGACCATTTTGTAAAGAAGTAATTCTATGGAATAAATTTATTGACGATTTAACTGGATATATGCTTTCTTGTGTAATAACGATTATTTCAGTGACCATTGACAAAGAAGTATTAGTAAAAAAACACGGAGATCGTTCGTGGCATCCATATGAAATCTGTTTGAGCTTTTTATTAGAACGTGTTTCCAAATTTTATTTAAAACATGATAAAAATGCGGTTTTGATTTTAGAAGGAAGGGGCAAGAAAGAGGATAAATACTTATTAAAACATATGGTTAAAATGTTTAAGAATGGTACTAACTTTGTAGGGCCAGAGTATTTCAA
Organism: Desulfitobacteriaceae bacterium; assembly: GCA_028709045.1. Classification (GTDB taxonomy): domain Bacteria; phylum Bacillota; class Dehalobacteriia; order Dehalobacteriales; family Dehalobacteriaceae; genus JAQVXR01. Next base: position 1,313 of record JAQVXR010000137.1, read on the forward strand.
AAACATCATAGGGGTATACTTTAACACAAAATGGTGCAGTAAATCAAATAACCAAAAATCTTATCTAGGATTAGAGATTGCAGATCTATGTTCACACCCAATACATCGCTACGTTATATCCAATAAGAAAAATCAGGCCTTTGAAGTAATTGAGGAGAAAATTGATTGTTATCCTTGGTATTGGGGAAAGGGATTAAAAATTTTTCCTTAAAAAAATTAACCGCCTCATAGCTGAGCTAAGGGCGGGCGGCCGTGAAAACGACCCCTAAAACTAATATATAGTTTAACAACTTTATAATATTTTATTCAATAACAATAATAAAAATCCTTTTTTTTAAAAAAAATTTTTATAAATCTTTGGTTAGCTTGTTTTTATTTTTACAGACTCTCAGTCATATCATTGGATTAATCTATGATCCAGTACGTATAAAAAGTATCTTTAACCCAACAGAATATTTTTCAGCGGACAGGATAAATCAATGCGGATTCCCTTTTACTTTCCCTTTTCCATCCAGCTTACTGTGTATTCCGTGTTCTCCGGTATTTTTATCCCCGGGTCGCTGTCCAACCATTTTCCATCGATTCCTGCTTCTTTAGCTGTCAGTTCGAAATGGCACATGGCAATACCCATATCAACTTTCTGTAAATCATAGGCAAGGAGCTTAGCATAACCCTTAGTATGTTCTAGATAGAAATGATACTTATTATTCTCCTTGATGACCCTCCATGGCTGTTTATTGGATGCTGATGGCGCAAGACGAAGCATTTCAAGCGGTTCTTGATATATTACTGCATCGGTCTTTTCTAAGTGATTGCCAAAATCCTGATCAAAGAAAAGCTCATCCCAGCTTTTGCGGTTATCTGACCTGGCAGTATATCTCATCACTGATTCGATGATGCTTTTACGCCTATCGGGATATCCCACCGGGCTGACACAGGGCATTATTTCATCCGCTGTCAGGCCAATGGCTTTGGCAAATTCGCCCTTTTTAAAAGTACCTCCCAACCAGCAGGTGCCTAATCCCACGGAAGTGGCGTATAGGACCATTTTTTCAAATGCATATCCAAACTGCTCTAAATTTTTCTCTTTCTTTTCTGCTGCTGCTGCCAGGAATGTTTTTGCACCTTTGATCACTCCGTAAGTGCCAAGTTTGACAGGAGACCCTGACTGTGCCGCATCGTTTTCAATGAGTTTAAATCTGATCGTCACATTAAACGGCTCCGTTGTCTTAGGAAAAAACTCCACCAACTTTGCCTTCATTTCCGCTGTCAGAGGTTGGTCCAGATATGTCCTGACGGATGTTCTTCTTTTGATAATTTCACTAACAGGTGCTCCATATAATTGGTTGTTCATTTTGATTCTCCTAGGTCAATTTTCATGATAAACTTATTTTTTCCCATGAGTTTCAACTGATGCAAATGTGCGTCTGATCCCGTTTTGATATTTGATTCTCGGATATCCCATAATGATAAAAATCCCTTCACGGCTTTTGTATCTAATACCGTACTTCTCCCTTAACCTGCGAGCGGATCTACCGTTTTGAATCAATGGATGTATTGCTCCCAGCATGCATGTTCCCAACCCAAGTGATTCGGCGGCAAGCATGGCATAGGTCGCAGCAATGATCGGGTCTGCCGGATCACAATAAGAGGAACCATAAAAATACATGGCAGCCGGAGCATCATAGTTTACCACATTGATACCTTTTTTCATGTTCTCCAAATAGACTTTAAAACACGGCTGGACAAATCCCCGAAAAAATTCATCGTTTTCTTTACCCCAAAAGGGCCTCATGAGAGTTAAAAACCATTTGGAAACAAACCATTTCATTGCTTCCAGATGTTCGCAAAAGTCTTGGGCAAATATTCTGACCTTTTCTTTACTGTCTAAAACCAGTACATGTACATCTGACGGCGGCAGTCCCATCGGTGCAGTTTTTGCAGCTTCGAGAATCTTGTCGATAATTTCTTTTTCTACGCCAACCTCTTTGAACTCTCTTATACTTCTCCGTTTCCGCAGCAGATTGAAAAAAGTATTGTAAGAAGCCGCGTCTTTTTTATCTGTCAGGCTAAAGATATCTTCGGGACTGATGCACCTGCCGCTGATATTGATTGCATTCACTGGGCAAATAGCCATGCAATGACCGCAACCGATACATCCGAAAACAGGATTGTCGGAGAGGACTGCTTTTCCGCCCCTAAGAACAAAGCTGAAATCTTTGCATACTTCCACGCAGAGACCGCAGCCCGTACAATTTTTTTCATCAATCGATATTTTGGCTTTTTCTTTTGTTCGGGATGTAGGTGTAGCCATATTTTGATTCCCCTCCCCTGTTAAATCATAAAACCTTTAAATATCATTGTTCACAGCGAGTCATCTATCATATGTGAAATATAAAGGGTTTATTCTATGCAGTCCAAATTTATCCTGCAGGCTATATCCTTATTGCAAAAAAGATTGTTCTGTCATGTCATCTATATATATAGGACGTGTTTCCAATACCTTAGCCCTGCGGCAAATTACCGGTAAGTCTCAATTTTCTTTATCAGATATATCAAATTCATTTGTGATAATTGCGTAGTACTTTTCTTTCTTAGCGACTTTCACGGAACGAAAAAGGGATTTTCTTTATCCTCAAGAATTTCACATGTCTATTTATCAAACTTTAGATTTTTACATACTTGAGATAGCGCTAGTATTTTTGGGGATTAGCCGCCAAATCATTAGCCTTTTAGACTTCTTTGCCTTCTACCTAAGCCTTTAAAGCAAATTTTCTTCCCCAGAAAACGACTTGCTTTAAACTCAAAGTTTGTGTTTCCATCAGCGCGTTTACTATTTTTACCTACGTAGTCTTCATCGGAGAGGAAAAACTTCTTGAAGCCTTGGTACCACCCCTGACAAAAAATTTAAAATATACCCGTTAAAATTTTTTCCTTTCTCCTTGCCTTTAAGATGAAACTTTCTCCCTTAATAATCCCTTTAACAGCAGCAACAATAACCCTGTCAGTATCATATTTTCGCCCGACTTAAGTTGTTTTTGGGACAGAAGATAATGCAACCGTTATTCATCATACGATTTTACTAGGTGACATTATCAGAAGATAATCACAAAAATTTGCAGTAAAGGATTGACGATAGTAAAAGTTAATGGTATAATTACCATCGAACAAGCGTTCGCGGCATATTGGGTCTTTACAAAGAAGGGTTATGTTGTTAATATTAAATCATAACAAAAGTAAGATTATTTATTAACTAGGGGGGAATAAGTGATGTATCTTAATAAATTTAAAGTAAGGGAGGCAATGGCTAAAAAAGGTATTAGTACCCAAACCGTTTTAGCATCAATGATGGGTATTACTAAAAATCAGCTTTCTGTAATGCTATCAGATAGATTTTACCCTATAAAAAGTAATGTGAAAAAATTATGTGAAATATTAGAACTGTCTCCATTTGATATAATTTGTGAGGAGAAGCCAATAGGAGGACAATTATGTTTTAACTTAGTTGACAACTTTCCTATTGTTAAATATGAACCAAAGAAAGTTACCGATATAGGGGCTATAGAATTGTTTGCGGGGGCTGGTGGATTGGCTTTAGGTCTTGAGCAAGCAGGATTACATCACTTGGCACTTGTTGAGTTAGATAAGAATTGTTGTAATACCCTGAGGAAAAACAGACCTAACTGGAATGTAATCGAAAAAGATATTGCGGAAGTCAATTTTTCCATGTATAAAGGAAAGGTGGATGTCGTTACAGGGGGGTTTCCTTGTCAAGCATTCAGCTATGCTGGGAAAAAATTAGGTGTTGAAGATACTCGGGGAACACTTTTTTATGAATTTGCACGATGCCTTAAGGAGACTAAGCCTTTAGTTTTTCTTGCTGAAAATGTAAGAGGTCTAATTAGTCACGATAGAGGAAGAACTCTAGACACTATTTTAAACGTTTTTTCTGCACTCGGATATGATGTAAAATACAAACTTGTAAACGCCGTTAATTATGGAGTACCACAAAAAAGGGAAAGAGTTATTATAGTTGGAACATTACCAGGAGTTGAGTTTGAATACCCAGAACCTGAGAAGGAAATTAAGGCATTAAAGGATGCACTTCTGAATGTACCACATTCAGAAGGTCAACAATATTCTCCTAATAAAAAGGAAGTTCTAGATCTAGTCCCTCCTGGTGGCTGTTGGAGAGATTTGCCTCCAGAGGTTGCAAAATCATATATGGGGAAAAGTTACTATACAGGTGGAGGACGAACTGGTATGGCTAGAAGAATATCATGGGATGAACCTTGTTTGACATTGACTTGTTCACCATCACAGAAACAAACAGATCGATGTCATCCTGATGAAACCAGGCCATTTACAGTAAGAGAATATGCTAGAATTCAAACCTTTACTGATGATTGGCAATTTGAGGGTGGGATTGGCGACAAATATAAACAGATTGGTAATGCGGTACCTGTTGAATTGGCATATAGACTTGGAGTCCAAATAGTTAAAGCTGTTCAAAAGGCAAAAATCAGTCAGGAAATAGAAAAAACAAAAGAAGAGGTAGCTGTAGCACTTTAGTAAAATAACAGCGATTACAATTTGTAGTGGCTAATACTAATAACCCCGTTTCTGAATTTCTTTTGCTAATGATTTAATGATGTCTTCAAGTAATTCTGAACCATCTACTTCGTTTACTGTTTCAACAATGGAAGAGATTAAGTCAAAATAAAAAGAATTGCTTCCTGTTAATCTGTGCCAAAAATCCCTTCCTACAATAACCGGATACTGGTGGTTCAGTCTTTGATAATGATTACTTAATTCCTGGGGGGTACCATATAAAACCCCGATAATCAAATCGTTTATTCCAATTTTTAAATGGTTAACTCTTGCGATGTTTCTTAATGAGTTAAAATGTCCAACAATTGTTTCTACATCATCTTTATTAATAGTATTTGGCCCAGCTTTGGTTTGGCAATACTTTCTATTTCCATCTATTTGATCATCAAATTCTATGTCTATTCCCGAAATACCTGAGGCAAAGCCGGGCAATACATAACTACAGAAATGCTGGAAGTGGGAACCGAAAGAGGTTGTTATAGATGTACCTAACACTCTTGGATAGATTAGCGCTTTTGCAATACTAATAGGGTTGCTATTGCCAGTTAAAAAGTTAGCTAGATATAAATCCAGAAAAGGGTTGATGTTAAAATTTTTTAGGTTACTTAATTTTTTGGTGTTTTTTATGTGATTTTTTGCTATCTTCTCGGCAAAAAAATCTTTAGCCTTTGCAAGTATTTCTAGGCGTTCGTTTTCTGTCACTAGAATCACCTCCATTTTTTCCTCATTATACCATGAGATTATTCTAAATCATAGAAGTCAAGTCCCAATTAGTGTGTAAATTTCCTCGGTAACACTTTAATCAGTTTATTGTTAAGGCTGCTCACTTTTTCAGTATCACAAACCGTGAGCTTTTATGCCGCGAAAGCCGGGTTGAACAGTGAGAGGCCGCATGGTAGGCTAAAAGCCTGGCAGCACCCAAACACGGGACAAACTTTGTGGATACCCCCACAGATTTAAATCATCACTAGAACCTGGTAAGTAGCCGTAACAGAGGGGCTTGCCTGTGGGTCTAAATATAACTCCTTAGAGCAAAGGCACATGCTGGTTGACAATTTAAATTTTACCATTTAATATTATCAGATAATAACTACATGTGTGGCAGGTGGGGTTGTGTTAAGAGAATATCTGCAGGAACGGGTGTTGGTCGCTGACGGAGCGATGGGAACCTATTACGC
>JAQVXR010000138.1 GCA_028709045.1 Desulfitobacteriaceae bacterium
CTTTGAAATACAAGGCAACCATCCCGACCAGAGCACAAAAAAACATTACTACAGCCAGTATTTTTGGATTCTTACCCACTTTTTGGTCCCCCAATCAAAATCACAGCCTTACTTTTTAGACGCATATATAAAGAAATTGTTCCAGATAAAAATTCAACACTTTTTAAGCAAATCCTTTATCATGGCAGGCTGAACCTAAAAAAGAGTATAAAAAAGCACGGTGCAAACCGTGCTTAATAAGTTGGGTAATTATTCAAAATGAGTAGGGCCGGAAACTTCTGTGGTTAGTGCATTTAAAGCCCTTTTTACCAGTTCCTTTCTCAGCACTTTCTCATCCTCTTGAGCCAGTTTCGGGTTTCCTACAGGGTGAGGGATGGCCACAGTAGGGACAATCCTGTTTGCTCCCACAGATTCTGAAATAGTGGTTATGGTAGCCATATGAACAATAGGAATACCGAATCTCTCAATCTCCTTAACCATCGTTGCACCGCAACGAGTGCAGGTGCCTCAGGTAGATGTGAGAATCACACCGTCCACTTCGGCTGCTTTTAATTCTGCCCCAATTTGAGTTCCAAACTCTTTCGCCTTGCTGACAGCAGTCCCGGTTCCGGTTGTCGTATAAAACCATTGATAAACCTTACCGATTAAGCCCTCTTTTTCAAACTCCTTTAAGATATCCAAAGGAGCGACTCTATCCGGGATCTCATTGGCATAAACCGGATCATAACCCCCGTGGGTGGTATAAAAATCAGGCGCGCTTAATGCTTCCCGGGTACTGACATCATATTTTCCCCACTTTTGGGCACTGGCAGATTGGATACCGTCCGGATTTCCTTTGGGAACAATTCCACCGGAAGTGCAAAGAGCAATAGTTGCCTTTCCCAATTCCTTGATCGCCGGCGCAGGATTAACCTGGTCAAACACAGGCATGGGCATTTCCGTTTGAAAAGGCTCTCCTTTCAGACGGGCTATCAACATTTCCACCGCCCGTTGGGAACCACGTTTTTCTACAAAAAGAGTTTTTCGCATTCCACGAGGAATATAGCCTTCTTCTTCCGGCGAACCCAGCTCAATCCCCTTGCCCAACTTTAAAGCAATGGCCGCCATGGTGGGCAAAGCCTTTCGCATACCGCCGGCCGAATCGGAAGTGCGGATGACTATCGCTTTTTCTTTGCAGATATCTACACCTGGGTTTTCGACATACATCCCGGTAACCACCGGAATCTTCAATTCATCAACTACCGCTTTGGCAAGCTCGGCGCAGGCCATACCGTAACGTCCGGCATTAAATGCCGGGCCGGCTACCACAACCTGGGGAGCCTGTTCTTTGATTACATTCAAAATAAATTCCAAAGACCGTTCTTTATTTTCGTTAAAGTAGTTGTCACCACAAATAACAGTGCCCACTACTTCCCCTGCGCCTTTTAGCAACCCTTCGAAACCAGCAGCGGGGCCAACCTTTTCCGGGCAAAACAGAGGCGCCATACCCGCTTTGTCCTCCCCGCCTACTTGTCCAAAAAACTGGTTGACATAGTACAATACTTTAAACTTTTCAGACATGTTTTTTCCTCCCTTCAACCCAATCTTTTAATACAACCGGCAGGTAACATTATGAAAACCGATTTCCGAAGTAGAACCGATCACTGCATTTAGCTCACACATCAATGTTCCGTCCTCAAGCAATGCACCCTTCCAGCCCCCAGCCAGAACCGCAATAGCTTCTGGATTTCCAATCACTTTATCCGCCGGAGGTAAAGTTACTACGTGGCTGACATTGCCGCCGGAAACCACTGCTACCGCTTCTTGCGCTGTATCGGCCAATGGTTGGGACATTCCATCACGTCCGGCACACTCATCGGTAATGAGAACCGTCTTAATACCCGCTTTTTCACATTTCTTACAGATCATCAAGAGATCGGAATCAGGATTGCCATATCCTTCTTCAGAAATAACCACTGCATCTGCTCCCAACATTTTCGCAAGCTTCAGCGTGTATTCAGAGGCACGCAATTTACCACCGAGAGTGGTGTGTTCAGGAACCATAATACAGCCTAAAAAGTTGATTTCTTTGCCATGCTGGGCATAAAGATCGTTGATTACACTGTTATTTTGGTGCTGATAAGTAGTGATTTTATCGCAGGCAGCCACACAATTACCGCTCACCACCGCACCATCAAGTTCTTCATTGACATGAAGAAGGGCAGGTAAAATATTTTGGGCATTCACTCCGTAAATATAGGTATCATGTAACAACCCTTGGGTAATCATCATCTCGGCATAAATCACCTTAGGAAGGTTGGGATATTTAGCTGATTCCTCAAAAATGCTCCCCATCTCATAAGCAAGCACTTCATCCGGCTTAATATCTTTACCTGCTGTACCGACAAACTCAGCTGCCCTCAGGCCGGCCACCCTGACCGTTTCCTCATGTACATGAGGAGTCAGCCCTTCTACTACATTAATATCAACGGTGAGATTAAAGGTTTTAGAAAATGGTGTCCATCTTGCCCCTTCACCCCACATATCGATGACACCTTCCTGAAAACCAACAATATCTCCCACCGTTACTACAGCCGCACCATAAAGAACGTGAGTAACCCCATCACCGCACTGTGCCTGTTTGGCGGTCACACCGGGAAACCCATTGACGCCGCCGGAAACTTTCACTCTAGGTTCAATCACGTCTTTTACCGGGATGATTCGCACTTTTTCTCCAGGCCTTGCCACATCAATTTTTACATCTTTAATTCTCTCGTCTTCTTTCAGCTTGGTAATCAGCCCTTCTTTATCCACCGTGAGAATACCATTTTTGACAGTGGTTTCATTACCCAGTTGAATATCTTTGATATAAATCCTACCGATTTCCAGTTTCAAAATATCCACCCCCCATTTATTTCGCCAAACCAATTTGTTCTCTGACAATCCTTCCATACTTCAAATATCAGCGTAGCCGAAAATGCTTTACAGTATCTGGTTACCAACTGCCCGTATCTTCATTTAATGCAGCTTCCAAAAGCAAGATATCAATCACTTGATAATCCTCACTGTGCACATTGTCAATTTTCCGGTAGTTCATGTGATTTTTATATTTAATAATGCTATCTTCGATAATCTCAGCAGAGAAAAAATCAATCTGTTCCTTTTTAGTGCTTAATACCACAGTCCGGTAAGGAGAAAACATCATACGCAGGCTGGCGCTTAACGGGTGGCTGATTAAACCATGTCCCTGATGGACCAGATCCCGCACTTTGGTTAAAATGTCTTGGGGAGACCCATCTATAAAAAATACATTTTTAAATTTTTCTTTAACCGCTGGGTTGTTGGTAATAATAAGTTTTTTCAAGAAGACCCCTCCTTCCGGAATGCAGTGGAAAAATTTTTGGCGCATAAACTGACTTATTTGTTAGAGAAACTCTTTTTCTTTTAAAATGTACCAAGCTTTTTCCTGATCATCCGGTGCCACCATAACAATGGGTCCGGTACATCCCATGCCGCTTTCCGCATAAATCCCGGCCGTCCACAAAGCCTGTACGGCATTTTCAATTTCCATCACTTCTATCCCGGGAATAGACTCGGTGACAATTTTCTTGGGTGGAGGAGTTGCTTCTTTAATATCATTTTTTTGATCGACCGCTTTTTTTAATGATTTTAAAATTTGCTCCCATCCTGCTTTTTTAAGAGCAGCGAACTCGTTTTTAACCACTCCAAGCAGATTTCCTTTGGCACACCGGGCAGCAAATTCGATTGCCCCGGCAACTACCGGCGCACCTGATGCCCGGGAAATGATGGCGATGATCCGGTCATAATTTTCTCCTACTCCCGGCCCGTAACCGGCACCTAAAGCTTCGTAATCTCCCCCGCTGGAATAAGCGGAAAATACTTTCATCAGGACATTTCCCGTCAGACTATCATTAATCATAATGTCCGGGACACCCATTAAGAGGTCGTTACCCCGCATTACCACCCCGCCGTCTGCCCGGACAGATTCAATTAAGTTAAGAGAGTAACCTCCATCACGGAGCTTCCGAAGGGCCCGTTCCACCTGGCGTGCTCCGTCAATATTTAAAATGCCGACTGTGGGATTCTCATTTCCACAAGCCTTAGCCGTGGCAATTCCATAAACAGCATTCTTCAGCATTGCAGGAACTCTCTCTGTGGCTGATGTTCCGGTAGTGGTAGCTAGATACATTTCCTTTCCTTTAGCGGGAGTAACAACTCTCCCGACGGTGGAAACACCGATAGGAAAGCTGTAATGCATAGTTACCGCCGCATCAAGAGCACCGGAAAGAAGCATTTCATCCATCTTGGCGTGGGCTTCTTTTTCATCTTCAGCGGATATAAATTCAAGTTCTGTGTCCGCTTGACTGCCAATGACAACTACTTGAATATCCGGGTGCTTTCTTTGGGCAATTTCCGCACCAATCATAAGCTCCCTTGGGCCATGCTCGCTTCCTAATATGGTGAGCCCCACCCTGATTTTTCTGCCAATAGAACCTGTCTCCAGGGCATCCGCCATTTCCGTAAATACTTCGGCGATGATTTCTTTTATTTTATTCTCACCCATCTTTTTCACCTCTTTGCAGGAGACGCAAGAGATTTGGCCAGGTCACGCAGGGCTTCGGCAATCATACCGCGCACCTCTTCTTTATTAAAGCCTGTATCAATGACACCGGTGTTTTTTTCAATGATGAGCGAAACCCCATCAAAGAGATTGGTGAGCCGGCCCAAAAACAGACTGCCTTTCCCCACAATCATTGCTCTGGTGATATTATCCTCCATAATCATTTTCCTGGCATAACCAATGAAAGGAACTCCGGAAGGAACGTGCCCCTGAGTTGGAGCAAATCCCGGCATGCCAAACGACTTTACTGCCTTAAGGAGGTCTGCCCGGACAATTTCCCCTCTTTTTACACCCAGTGCACCAATCATCTTATAGTTTGCCAAGGGCACATCACCTGCCCCCGCCGGCTCTGTAATCTCGGGATTTTGCATTTCCGGTGCGTAGCGGTCAATATCCGTTATTCGATATCCGATCTTGTCCAGGGGGTCTGCCACAATTGCTGTCATCACTGCTTGAGGAGAAGCACCGGATCCGATTTTGTGCCGTCCTATGGCATCAGTACGAATGACCGGACTCACCCCATCATTTTCTCCAATATGGATAGCAAAAGCCCCCAGCATATCCTCTAAAGCCGGTAACCCCTTCTTGATATGATCCTTAGAATTCATGCCCAGCTTAGCGGATGCCCCTCCCGCCAATACAACCACATTTTTGTAAATCCCGGACTGAGTCAAAGCCGCCGCTTCCACCAAAGCATGTGCCGGACCGGCGCAAAAACTGCGGGTGTCGGAACCGGTTGCGTTAAGACAGCCACACATTTCGCCAATAGCCTTAGCGAAGTTTCCGCCTCCTCTTTGGTTCATATCGCCGCAAGCTTCCTCGGAACACTCAATAATATAATCCACTTCCTCAGGATTCAAGCCTGTTTTTGCCATAAGCAACTTAAGGGCAAAAACTGCGGAAGCCTTCCCCACCAGATTCTCAAACATGACGTGATGAGACAAGGATTCATCAAACTCATGGGCTTTCTTAACACAACCAACCAACTGACCATCAAAATAAATAGGCTGGGCAGAATCGGATGCGGTCAATTTATAAATATCTGCCTGGTTACCAGGATTTTTATTGATTTTTTCAAAATCTTTAATTCCTTTTAAAAAAGGATGCACAGCCAGCTTTTCTTTAACTCGGACCTGAAAGCTTTCTTCAAGTATTACTAAATCAAAGGCATCTACTATTTTCATCAACCCAATAAACTCATCTTCCGGCATAATCTCACCAAACCGCCCGTCTCTTTGGGCATCCGGGACCGGATGCTGAAACCATGGACGGGGAATGCCTTTTAGTTCGTCCGGATTAAGATTGCCGATATACACTTGGTTTGGCGCATAGCTTACTGCTTCCTCAAAGCTTCTTAAATGATCGGGAAGCTTTTCTAGGTGCTCAGAAACCCCGTTCTTCCGTCGTTCTTGAGTCTGAGTAGTCCCCTGGTAAAAAAGCATCCCGTTAGCTTGGATCAAAGCATAAGCTGCGCCTTTGACAACCGGATAGTTCATCTATGTCACCTCGCACTAGCATAAAAATATCCCAAGCGCCAGTTGAAGACTTTATATTCACCTGACTGTAAGAATTTCTTGTCCAGAAGGAAAAAATCTATTTACGATAGGTCTTTACTTCTTCGATAATTTCATCCACGTTTAACACCATTTCCATCATGCCAACTTGTTCTTCATAAACCTCCGAGTCAACCTGATCTTTCAATTCAAACATATGATAAGCTTTGAGTCCCAACGAGACTCCGGACAAGGGGCCTGCAAAGGTAGGATCACCGGTGGCCACGGTCTCAGCGGCAAGCCCGGAAGCTTCCGCTTCTGCTCCGCCGAGGACAACGATAAGATCATCCTTACCGTATTTTTCAGCCAGTTCTTTGATCCTAGCTTGGTTTTCCAGGTCCATTGCTCCAGCTGCGGTTCAGACAAAGCATTCTGTAGTAGAGAACACTATCTCTGAGCCTGCTGACTTTACACATTCTTCAATGGCCGGACCCGGAATTCCGTCACGGTCACCGAGAATTGCTACTTTTTTGCCTTTCAGCATAACCCGTATCCCCTCTCTTCTTTTATATTTTTGCAAACTTCATTAAAAGAATTGTCAATCTGTTTATGCTTATGAGGTCAATTCTTTTAGCTTTGCTTCAACATCTTCAATCGCAAAATCTTTGCTGAATTCAGCTGCCTTCTCCCCGTCTTTGTATATAACAATTGTGGGAAGCCCCAGCACCTTCTGGCTGATGGATAACCGCTTATTGGCAGCAGCATCCAGTTTGCAAAATTTCGCTTTTCCTTGATATTTCTCCGCCAGCGCCGCTACACCAGGCATCAGTTCCTTACATGGCTCACATTTCGGGCTCCAAAAGTCAACAAGCACA
>JAQVXR010000013.1 GCA_028709045.1 Desulfitobacteriaceae bacterium
CGAAGTGGAAAACCTTTTGTGAAAATTGACTGTTCTTGTCTGCCGGAAAATTTGATGGAGATTGAATTTTTCGGCTATGAAAGAGGAGCGGTCCCCGGGTCCTCCCGTTCTAAACTTGGCAAAATTGAATTGGCTCACCAAGGAATTGTCCTATTAAGTGAAGTGTGTGAACTAACCCCCTTTATGCAAGCCAAATTGGTGCGGTTCATTCAGGATGGAGAATTTGAGAAATTCGGGGGTAGCCAAATATTTCAAGCCGACGTGCGGGTAATTGCAACCAGCAGTCGGAATTTGCGGGATGCTGTCAGGGAAGGTATGTTTCGAGAAGATTTATACTTCAAACTAAGTGTCATCGAAATAAAAGTACCTCCGTTAAGGGCAAGAAGTGAAGATATTAAAGTTCTGGCAGAACATTTTGTGGATAAGTTTAACAAAAAGTTTGGCAAAACTGCCCGGGAAATTTCATCTGAAGCCATGCAGCTGCTGGTGGAATATGAGTGGCCGGGTAATGTTAGAGAATTGGAAAGCGTTTTGGAAAGGGCCATGGTTAATATGGAAGGCGAATTTGTTCATACATGGCACCTAGCTCCTTATATTGGTCAGTTCGGAAACATGGGGTCTAATCGATCTATGGAGGTGATGCCTTTAGACAAGATGGAGCAAATTCTCTTAAATGCAGCTCTTACCCGTTACGGGGACAACCTGGAGGGTAAGAAAAAAGCAGCACAGGCATTGAACATTTCATTAGCTACTTTGTACAACAAGTTAAGGAAGTACAAAAGTTCAAGTTCGTCTTAATGTTTAGTCTAGATGACATAATTTTTTGACATAGATTTAAACAGATTTTTAAGTAAATAGCCGCCAAAAAGTACCTGCCGGGAATATTTTCCAATTGGGAAAAGTATATTGTAATGTTAATTGTGAATAAGGAGGGAGAAGTCAGCAATGAAAATGTATGAGTACATGGGAAAAGAACAATTTGCCAAGTTTGGGATTCCGGTTCCGAAGGGAAGAGTTGCCAAGACTTCGGAAGAGGCTTACCAGATAACCGCTGAAATCGGTGATTCTGTGATTAAATCACAAATTCTTTCCGGAAAAAGAGGAAAAGCGGGCGGGATCAAATTTACAGCTGATCCTAATGAAGCAAAAGAATTTGCCGCTAATCTCCTCGGGAGTGAATTGCGCGGCCTGATCGTAGATGCTATTTTAGTTGAACAGAAATTAAAAATCGAAAAGGAATACTATCTTGCCATTACTATTGACCGGGGGACAAAGTGCCCGGTAGTTCTGGCATCCACCAAAGGTGGAATGGATATTGAAGATGTGCCGGAAGAATACATGGTAAAATATCATGTTGATTATGGCATCGGTATGATGGCATTTGCTGCCCGGGAAATCACCCGCCGGATGGGTTTAGGGGGCGGAGAAGCCAAACAGGTTCAGGCTATTTTGCAGAAACTCTATAATATGTTTACTACTTTAGATGCTGAGCTGGTAGAAATTAACCCGCTGGTAGTGAGCGGTGATGCGGTTATCGCGGCTGATGCTAAAGTGACCATTGATGATGATGCTTTGTTTAGGCACAAGGACCTGCCATATGTAGAAGAGCGTTCCGAATCAGAAAAGAAAGCCCATGAATTAGGCCTTGCCTATGTTGATCTGGACGGAAATATTGGTGTTATGGCAAACGGTGCAGGGATTACCATGGCTACTCTGGATACCATTCAGAATTATGGCGGCGCAGCAGCTAACTTCCTGGATGCCGGAGGCGGAGCAGGTGAAGAAGCTACTGCCAAAGCTCTTGAGCTGATTATGGCAAAAGATCCTAAAGCAATTTTGATTAATATTTTTGGTGGTATTACCCGGTGTGACGATGTGGCAAACGCATTTGCTTCCGTAAAGAAAAAGGCTGAAATTCCGGTACCTGTAGTAATCCGTCTGGTCGGAACAAATCAGGAAAGAGGCCGGGAAATTTTGCAAGAAGTAGGCATTGAGGCTTACGATACGATGCATGAAGCAGCGCAAAAAGCTGTTGAATTTGCTAAAAACTAGGGATAGGAGGGATGATAAATGGCTATTTATATTAATGAAAATACAAACGTATTGGTTCAAGGTATCACGGGAAATCAGGGTACGTTCCATACTCGGCAAATGGTTAAATACGGGACAAAGGTGGTAGCTGGGACATCTCCCGGAAAGGGCGGACAAAAAGTAGATGACATTCCCGTCTTCAACTCAGTGGCAGAGGCAATGCAGAATACGCAGATTGATGCATCAATCCTGTTTGTTCCGGCGGCGTTTGCTAAAGATGGTGCTTTTGAAGCAATCAATGCTGGGGTAAAGGTACTGGTAATGTTACCTGAGCATATTCCGGTTCATGATGCTATGGCGATTATGAATTATGCCCGGGCAAAAGGTACGACAATTATTGGACCTAACACTTTTGGCCTGGTATCCTCCGGGAAATGTAAGATTGGTATTATGCCTAACCAGTATTTTATTCCTGGTCCGGTGGGTGTGGTTGCCCGTTCTGGAACCTTAAGTTATGAGATCGTCGGATCTATGGCTAATGCAGGTCTGGGGACAACTACCGTTGTCGGTTTAGGCGGCGACAGAGTCGTTGGTTTGAATTTCATTGATGTACTTCCTGAATTTGAAAAGGATCCTGAAACAAAAGCTATCGTCTTAGTTGGGGAAATCGGCGGAACTGCGGAAGAAGAAGCAGCAGCCTATATTAAAGAAAAAATCAGCAAACCTGTAGTAGCTTATTTGGCCGGCAAGAGCGCACCTCCCGGAAAGCGTATGGGGCACGCCGGCGCTATTATTGAACGGGGTATGGGTACCTTTGAGGGAAAGGTCAAAGCATTAAATGCAGTTGGCGTAGAAGTAGCATCGCTTTCTTTTGAAGTTCCCGAATTAGTAAAGAAAGTTTTAAAATAACACAAAAAGTTTTGAACTAACACAAAATTAGAACTATTGTCGGGAGGCCTCGAAAAAGAAGGAAATTAACAAACAATAGGGAAAGCTAGTATGTACTTTTAGTACCTAAACAGAGCCGTGTTTGGTTTGCGAAATCTAACATAAAGGAGGAATTGTTGAATGTTTGATGCCACCAAAATGACGGAATTAAAGACGAAGAAAAAGGAGTGGATGGAAAAGCAGGAAGCGACTCTCAAAAAGAGACCGGAAAGAAAACCAGGGTTTTCAACGGATTCCCAGATTGAAATAGAACGGGTTTATACCCCGGCTGATCTTGGTGAATACGATTATGATGAAAAACTGGGGTTACCAGGCGATTATCCGTACACTCGCGGGGTGCAACCCACTATGTACCGGGGACGTCACTGGACAATGCGGCAGTATGCCGGGTTTGGATCTGCTGAAGAAACAAATGAGAGGTTTAAGTACCTCTTACAGCAGGGGCAAACCGGATTAAGCTGTGCCTTTGACCTTCCCACACAAATCGGCTATGATTCAGATGATTCTATGGCTCGTGGCGAAGTTGGAAAAGTGGGGGTTGCCATCGACTCCTTAAAGGATATGGAGATTTTGTTTGATGGGATTCCTTTAGATAAAGTAAGTACATCGATGACCATCAATGCTCCAGCGGCAGTGCTTTTGGCGATGTATATTGCTGTAGGGGAGAAACAAGGATTTACTCCGGAAAAATTAAAAGGAACAATTCAAAATGATATTCTCAAGGAATATGTAGCCCGTGGAACATACATTTTCCCGCCGGCTCCTTCCATGAGACTGATTACCAATATCTTTGAATATTGTGCAAAAAATGTTCCTAACTGGAACACCATCAGTATTTCCGGTTATCATATCCGTGAGGCCGGTGCCTCTGCTGTGCAGGAAGTTGCATTTACTCTTGCAGACGGTATTGCCTATGTTGATGCGGCAATTAAAGCCGGTCTTGATGTAGATAAATTTGCTCCGCGTCTATCCTTCTTCTTTAATGCTCACTTAAACTTCTTTGAAGAGATTGCCAAGTTTAGAGCTGCCCGTCGAGTTTGGGCAAAAATAATGAAGGAACGTTTTGGGGCGAAAGCGCCTAAATCATTGATGCTTCGTTTTCATACCCAAACAGCCGGTTGCACACTGACTGCTCAGCAGCCTGATGTGAATATTATGCGGGTAGCCTTCCAAGCTCTTAGTGCGGTATTAGGCGGGACTCAGTCACTACATACCAATTCAAGAGATGAAGCCCTTGCCCTTCCGACAGAACATTCCGTGCTGATTGCACTTCGGACCCAGCAGGTCGTCGGATATGAGATCGGTGCAGCCGATACGGTTGATCCTATGGGCGGTTCTTACTATGTGGAAAAATTGACAGATGAAATCGAAGCTAAAGTATGGGAATACATTAACAAAATTGACGAACTGGGCGGTGCTCCCAAGTCTATTGAGCTAGGATACATGCAGAAAGAAATCCATGAAAGTGCATATCGTTATCAAAAGGCTATTGAAAGCGGCGATCAAATTGTTATCGGTGTAAATAAATTCCAAATGAAGGAAGAGCCCCCGAAGGATCTCTTGAGAGTTGATCCGGCGGTTGAGAAATTCCAGGTTTCTAAGACAACAAATGTTCGTGATGAAAGAGATAATGAAGCCGTGCAGAAATGCCTGGGCGCTTTGGAAGAAGCGGCAAAGACAGATGCCAACTTAATGCCCTTCATTATTGATGCCGTAAAAGCATATGCTACTCTGGGTGAAATCTGCAATGTATTGAGAAAAGAATTTGGCGAGTACCAAGCTGCGGTAGTACTTTAAGGGAGGGAAGATGAATGTCAGATAAAAAGATTAGGGTATTAGTAGCAAAACCCGGTTTAGACGGTCATGATCGCGGAGCCAAGGTTATTGCTCAAGCGCTACGGGATGCAGGAATGGAAGTTATTTATACCGGACTGCGTCAGACGCCGGAAGCAATTGTGGAAACAGCGGTTCAGGAAGACGTTCAAGTTATCGGTTTAAGCATTTTATCCGGTGCGCACTTGGCATTGTTCCCGCCGGTAGTAGAATTATTAAAGAAACAAGGGGTTAATGATGTTCTTGTAATCGGCGGCGGGATTATTCCGGACGATGATATTCCGGCACTCAAAGAAGCGGGAATATCTGAGATATTTACTCCTGGTACATCCACACAGGACATTATTGACTTTATTAATGCTAATGTAAAATAAATAGGAGGGGAGCAGATGATTTCTAAAATAGATCATATCGGTGTTGCCGTGAAGAGCATTGAAGAAGCCCGGAAATTCTGGGAAGAGACAATGGGCTTAAAAGTGACCGGGATAGAAGAAGTAGCGGAACAGAAAGTAAAAACCGCTTTCCTGCCGCTTGGTGAGAGTGAAGTAGAATTATTAGAATCAACAGACCCGAACGGTGCGATTGCCAAATTTATTGAGAAAAAGGGTGAAGGCATTCAACACGTGGCATTTCGTGTGGAGAATATTGAAGAGGTATTGGCAAAGTTAAAAGCTCAGGGTGTGCGTTTAATTGACGAAAAACCGCGCATTGGAGCGGGAGGTGCCAAGATCGCATTCTTGCACCCGAAGGCAACATTTGGGACGTTAGTGGAATTGTGCCAGCGTGATTAGAGCTTAGGAGGTATGGGTAATGTCCAGAGAAGAAAAATTAGCCAAATTAGCCAAAAAGCGCGAAAAAGTCCTTTTGGGGGGCGGCCCCAAAAGGATTCAAAAGCAGCATGAGGCTGGCAAGTTAACTGCCCGGGAGCGGATTGAAAAACTCTTAGATGAAGGCAGTTTTGTAGAACTTGATCAATTTGTAGAGCACCGGGGTGTTGAGTTTGGCATGCAAGAAGTTGAAGCTCCCGGTGAAGGTGTCGTCACAGGTTACGGCACAATTGATGGTCGACTCGTTTACTTGTATTCCCAGGACTTCACCGTCCTGGGCGGGTCTTTGGGGGAAATGCATGCGGCCAAGATGTGTAAGGCGATGGATTTAGCAGTAAAGATGGGAGCCCCGTTTATCGGCATTAATGATTCCGGTGGCGCACGCATTCAGGAAGGCATTGATGCTTTAAATGGGTACGGAGAAATTTTCAAGCGTAATACACTGGCATCAGGAGTTGTTCCCCAGATATCTGTGATCATGGGTCCTTGCGCCGGTGGTGCCGTTTATTCTCCCGCCTTGACAGACTATATTTTTATGGTCGATAAAACCAGCCAGATGTTTATTACTGGTCCTCAGGTAATCAAATCAGTTACCGGGGAACAAGTAACGGCAGAAGCTCTGGGTGGCGCTATGGCTCATAACCAGGTGAGCGGAAATGCTCATTTTTATGCGGCAGATGAAGAAGAATGTATTGCTCAGATAAAAAGTTTATTAAGCTATCTACCATCAAATAATCTTGAACAAACACCGGTTATGCCATGTGACGATCCGGTTGACAGGATGGATGAAGCATTAAAAACTTTAGTCCCTGATGATCCAAACAAAGCTTATGACATAATGGAAGCAATTACAGCCATTGCTGATAACAGAGAGTTTTTTGAAGTTCAACCATACTGGGCGCGAAATATTGTTGTTGGCTTCCTGCGGTTAAATGGACGGGCTGTGGGGGTTATTGCCAACCAGCCTAAGGTGATGGCAGGATGCCTTGACATTAACTGTTCCGATAAAGCGAGTCGCTTTATCCGATTCTGTGACGCTTTTGGAATTCCCCTTTTGACATTTGTCGATACTCCGGGTTATCTCCCAGGAGTAGCTCAGGAACATGGCGGGATCATTCGGCATGGGGCAAAGCTTCTTTATGCCTATTCTGAGGCATCAGTACCCAAATTGCAGTTGATTACCCGAAAAGCTTATGGCGGAGCATACCTGGCAATGTGTGCAAAGTCTCTTGGGGCAGATATGGCGATTGCTTGGCCGACTGCTCAGATTGCTGTTATGGGAGCACAGGGTGCAGCAAATATTGTCTTCCGCAAAGAAATTGGAAAGGCTGATAATCCTGCAGAAAAACGGAAAGAAAAGATTGCCGATTATGAAGAAAGATTCTCAAATCCGTATTGTGCGGCAGCCCGTGGATTTGCTGATGTTGTCATAGAACCGGAAAAAACCAGACCGTACTTGATCAAATCTTTGGAAATGCTTCTTACTAAGAGAGAAACACGTCCCGGTAAGAAACATGGCAACCTTCCGGTTTAAGGAGGTGGACAAAAATGCAAGCAATGGAATTTATGGCTGAAGGCATTTCCACAACCATTATAGGTATGGGCGTGGTGTTTGTTGTTTTGATTATGTTATCAATTATTATTAGTTTGCTTGATAAAGGGATAGATGCTACTTTAGCAAAAAAAAAAGCTGAACCTATAGTTAAAGCCCCGGCTGCTCCCACTCCTGTGGTTGAGGCGGCTGTAACCGGTTCGGCGGCAAAGGTTGAACAAGGTATTTCGCCTGCTGTTGTAGCGGCGATAACTGCAGCTGTCTGTATGATGACCGGGAAAACGGCCGGTGAATTTAAATTTGCATCAATCCGTCGTACCCAAGAGGGGCAGCCTGTCTGGGCTCTAATGGGTACCAACGATATTATTGCAACTCGTCAGAGATATACAGAAAGGGGAAATAGGTGATGAAGAAGTTTAATGTAATCGTAAACGGTGAAGCATTTGATGTGGAAATAGAGGAAATAGGAGGAGCAGCACCTGCATCCGCTCCTGCTGCTCCTGCTGCCGCACCAAGACCGGCTGCTCCAAGGCCTGCTGCACCAGCTCCTGCACCGGCTCCTGCTGCCCCGAAACCCGCAGCTACCGGTGGTGCCAATGAGGTTACCAGCCCGTTGCCTGGAACGATTTTAAATGTTGTGGCCAAAGAAGGTCAGGCGGTAAAAGCCGGTGAACTAGTATTAGTTCTTGAAGCAATGAAGATGGAAAATGAGATTGTTGCTCCCCAGGATGGAACCGTGAAGAGCATCCCAGTTAAAAAAGGAGAAAGTGTTCAAACAGGCGATTTATTGTTTATGATGGGTTAAAGTGCAGTTTAATGTGTTTGATAGGGGGAGGACTAAGTGGGGATTTTAGATAGTTTTTCTGAATTTATACAAACTATGGGTTTTGTCAACTTGACATGGGGTCATATCTTAATGATCGGTGTGGCCTGCTTACTTATTTACTTGGCTGTTAAGAAGGGATTCGAGCCGTTATTACTGGTGCCAATCGGGTTTGGTATGCTTCTTGCCAATATTCCGATGTCCGGGATTATGAATCCCCCGGTGATGGAGCTTGGGCCGGACGGCATACCGATGGTAAAAGAAATTGGCGGGTTGCTTTACTATCTTTTCCAAGGAGATGCACTGGGGATATTCCCACCGCTAATTTTCTTAGGGATAGGTGCTATGACCGATTTCGGTCCCTTGATTGCTAATCCAAAGAGTTTACTGCTTGGAGCTGCGGCACAGATAGGCGTATTTATGACATTTTGGGGTGCTCTATTTATGGGTTACTCTCCGGCAGAAGCAGCTTCTATCGGGATTATTGGGGGTGCTGACGGACCTACGGCAATATTCCTTTCAACACGGCTGGCACCGCATCTGTTAGGACCGATTGCTGTAGCAGCTTACTCCTATATGGCTTTGGTGCCGATCATTATTCCGCCGGTCGCTAAATTGTTTACGACAAAAGCGGAACGGCAAATTATGATGAAACAGTTAAAGCCAGTAAGCAAAACAACAAAAATCGTCTTTCCAATTGTTACTGCAATAATTGTTTCTCTAGTTTTACCAAGTGCAACTCCATTGATTGGTATGTTAATGTTGGGGAATCTCTTTAAAGAATGTGGAGCTGTGGATAGATTATCCGACACTGCCCAGAATGCGTTAATTAACATTGTAACCATATTCCTGGGAACAACTGTGGGAGCTACTGCTACTGCAGAAGCTTTCTTAAACTGGAAGACCATTGGAATTTTCATCCTCGGGGCTGTTGCTTTTGCCTGTGGGACAGGAGGCGGGGTTTTGTTGGCCAAGCTGATGAACCTCTTTACTAAAGAAAGAATCAACCCATTGATTGGTGCTGCCGGCGTATCCGCTGTTCCGATGGCGGCTCGTGTCGTACAAAAAATGGGTGCAAAAGAAAACCCGAAGAACTTCTTGTTAATGCATGCGATGGGACCTAATGTTTCCGGGGTTATTGGAACTGCTGTTGCAGCTGGTATACTTCTTACTTTGTTTGGTTAAGTATTTGACCAACAACAACATATTCATTAATAAACCAGGAAAGCGTATATTCATGCGCTTTCCTTTTAGTTTTTGTTTGCCTAATAGATTTTCTTAAAAAAGAAAGCAGTATTAATCGCTTGGTTGCTTAAAAGAGGCGACCCCCGTATTCCTGGATTTTTCACTTAGAAGTTACAATATTCCGGCAAATCCTACATTTCAAAAAGGTTGTCGAAGTCTTTTTGTAAAATAAATTAAGTAACCTCATATCTATTAAAAAAAGGTTTTTTTAGAGGAAAGGAATTATAAACCAAAGCATTGAATAATTGAAAGGAGCAAAATTTGTGCAAATACTGGGGGACACGCCGTTCGTCGTTTGGCTATGGGAGACGTCGGCAGCTATTTTATCGATTAGTATTATTGACTTGGTTTTAAGCGGAGATAATGCGGCTGTTATTGGACTGGCAATTCGTGATCTGCCCAAGAACATGCAAAAAAAAGCAGCGGTAGTAGGAACAGGGGCAGCAATTCTATTACGCGTTGTTTTTACAATTTTTGCTGTCTATCTGTTATCCTTGAGATATTTAAGGGCAGCCGGGGGGTTAATCTTAATTTGGATTACCTGGAAACTTTTAAATACCAACATGGCAGAAACCGCTCATGTTTCCGGGTCTAATCGTTTTTTCAGAGCAGTTGCTACAATTATTGCTGCTGATTTATCAATGGCCTTTGATAATGTCATGGGGGTGGCCGGTGCCGCTTACGGTCAAATTTGGCTCGTGGTATTTGGATTAATGTTCTCTATACCGATTCTGGTATTTGGGTCTACCTGGCTGGCAGGATTAATGAATAAGCAGCCGTTTGTCATCTATATGGGCGCAACGGTACTTGCTCACACGGCGATTAGCATGATTATCCATGATAATGCATTGTTTATAATCAGCTATATAGGAGATTTTTTGGGCACTGTTATTCCATGGCTGTGTGCATTTTGTGTGTTAGGATATGGATATTATCTGGAAAAATTTAAAATGAAAAAGTGGACCAGATAGTCGATATCATCATATAAACAGAGTTCTTAGCGTCAAAAGGAGTTTTTACTCCATCTGACGGTTAGAAATCGTTATACAGGAGCTGTACAGTTTTTATCTCGCTCTTAAAAGAAGAGGGAGTAACTGTTAGCTATCGGATAAATTTATCTAGCGGTGAAAATTGTCATCAGATAAAGATAATCTCTAAAAAAATGTACTATAATTCTCTACAAAGTAAAAAATATTTAGTTTTATTGGCAGGAATATCATGTTGGAGTAACGAATATATTTTTCTGGATAGTTAGAAAGTGGAAAATATAAAATTTAATGGAATTAGAGGAAACATCTGCAATAATGAGGTATTGATTTTTGGGTTTTTATAGACCCAAAATTTAATATAAAAAGAGAGGGGGATATGGTTTGAAGACGGTAGAATATCAAACGATTGTAGACGCAGTAGCAAAACTCTGTATCGACGGCAATTATTACTTGGGCGAAGATGTGATGAACGCATTTAAAAAAGGACTTGAAAACGAGGTCTCGCCTACCGGTAAAGACATCTTGAAACAGCTCATCGAAAATGCGGAAATAGCAGCCAATGAACAGGTGCCGATGTGTCAGGACTGTGGTGTCGGAGTTGTATTTCTGGAAATTGGACAGGATGTAAAAATTGAGGGTGGGTACATCAATGATGCCATCACGGAAGGTGTCATCAAAGGTTATGCTGACGGATATCTCCGGAAATCTATGTGTGATCCGTTTACACGAAAAAACACAGGAAACAATGCTCCAGCCATTATCCATACGGAAATTGTCCCCGGTGACAAACTTAAGATTACAGTTGCGCCTAAGGGAGGCGGGAGCGAGAATATGAGTGCTATAGCCATGATGGCTCCCTCTGCCGGAATTGAAGGAGTGAAAAAGTTCATCATTGAAAGAGTGCGCCAAGCAGGACCTAATCCTTGCCCGCCGCTTTTGTTGGGAATTGGGATTGGTGGAAACTTTGAAAAATCTGCGATTCTTGCCAAAAGGGCTCTTCTTCGGGAAATCGGAGAAACTAGTCCGATTCCGGAAGTTGCCGAACTGGAAAAAGAACTTCTTGAGAAAACTAACAAGCTTGGAGTCGGCCCTGCCGGGTTAGGGGGAAAAACTACGGTACTCAATGTTGCCATTGAATACCATCCCTGTCATATTGCTAGTTTTCCTGTGGCAGTCAACATTAATTGCCATGCCGCTCGGCATAAAAGCATAGAATTTTAGGAGGTGAAAAAATGGCTACAAAGTATCTAACTCCCCCTTTAACAGATGAAGCTTTGGCTGATTTAAAGATTGGTGATCTCGTCTACCTGTCTGGAACTATATATACCGGTCGTGATGCAGCTCACAAACGCTTGGTCGATCTGCTTAATGCGGGTGAAGAACTTCCTGTTGATTTGCAGGGACAGGTTATTTATTATGTTGGGCCATCTCCGGCTAAGCCGGGGAATCCCATTGGTTCTGCCGGACCAACGACAAGTTACAGGATGGACGCATATGCTCCCACATTAATTGCTAAAAAAGGCTTAAAAGGTATGATTGGAAAAGGCTTAAGAAACGCAGACGTGAAAAAGGCCATTACCGAAGACAAAGCAGTTTATTTTGGAGCCACGGGCGGTGCTGCTGCCTTAATTGCCAAATGTATTAAAGAAGCGGAAGTAGTTGCCTATCCGGAGTTAGGTCCGGAAGCAATAAGAAAGCTCCGGGTGGAAAATCTCCCGGTTACCGTGATTAATGACATCTATGGCGATGACTTATATGAAGAAGGGGTTAAACAATATAACGAAGAGTAAAATAAAAAAGGAAGGTGTTAAAGTAAATGGATATTTATGAAGAATCCTTACAATTGCACGAAGAAAAGCGGGGAAAAATTGAAATAACTGCTCTTGCACCTGTCACCAATAAAAAAGAATTAAGTTTGGCATATACCCCTGGTGTTGCCGAACCCTGCCGGGCAATTGAGAAAGATAAGAGTGCCGTCAATATTTATACCCGCCGCTGGAATCAAGTAGCAGTTGTTTCTGACGGGACTGCCGTATTAGGGCTTGGAGATATCGGCCCTGAAGGCGGACTGCCGGTTATGGAAGGAAAATGCGTGCTCTTTAAATCCTTTTCCGGTGTTGATGCTTTCCCGCTTTGCATCGGGACTAAAGATGTCGATGAGATTGTTCAGTTTGTGAAACTTCTTGAACCTACTTTTGCCGGAATAAACCTGGAAGACATTTCAGCTCCACGGTGTTTTGAAATTGAAGCCCGTTTGAAAAAAGAAACAAATATGGCTATTTTCCACGATGATCAACACGGAACAGCTATTGTCTGCATGGCAGGAATGATAAACGCTTTAAAAATTGTAGGCAAGAAAATTGATGAAATCAGAGTTATCACCAGCGGTGCCGGTGCTGCCGGCGTTGCAATCATCAAACTTTTAATGAGCATGGGTGTAAAAGACGTTATTATGTGTGACCGGAAAGGCATTATTTACGAAGGAAGACCTGAAGGGATGAATCAGGCGAAAGAAGAAATGGCTAAAATAACCAATAGACAGATGATGAAAGGAAGCGCTGCCGATGCATTTAAGGGTGCTGATGTGTTTATCGGAGTATCCGGCCCGGGACTGGTAACACCCGAAATGGTTGCTTCCATGAATAAAGGCGCGATCCTTATGGCGATGGCCAACCCCACTCCGGAAATTATGCCGGACGAAGCAATAGCAGCAGGTGCTGCCGTTGTTTGCACCGGTCGTTCCGATTTCCCGAACCAGGTGAATAATGTGCTGGCATTCCCCGGACTCTTCCGTGGCACCTTAGATGTTGAGGCCAGCGATATTAACGAAGAAATGAAAGTTGCTGCAGCTTACGCCATTGCTTCTCAGGTTAAAGAAGAAGAATTGGCACCGGATTGTGTTATTCCGGCAGCATTCAACCCAGATGTCGGCCCTGCTGTGGCTGCTGCCGTAGCTAAAGCTGCGATGGATAGCGGAGTAGCTCGTAAAACCGTGGATCCGGAAGAGGTAGCTAAACATTGCCGTGAGCTGTACACTATTGCCTAAATAAAATCTTGACAATTACAATAGTAATTTCTAAGGAACCGGTATTTTTACCGGTTCCTACTTTTAGTTTAGGGTCAGAACTGACTATGGTAACTATTTGGTCTGGAGAAGGATTATTTAAAGGAGGTGTGGAATAAAAAGGGGAGAAAGGGGTTTGGGCTGAGTGAACTACGTAGTGATTGACCTGGAGACCACCGGGTTTAACAATAAGAGGGAAAAAATTATTGAAATTGGTGCGGTGAGAATTGATGAGGGCAGAATAACTGATGAGTTCTCTACCCTGTTAAACCCAGAATGCGAAATACCTGAAGAAATTACAATATTAACAGGAATTACAGCAGATATGGTCCGAGGAAAACCTACAATTTCCCAAGTTACTCCTATACTAGAGGACTTTTTAGGTGATGCTGTTCTTATAGCTCATAATGCTGCTTTTGACCGTGGGTTTTTGGAAAATTTTTTAAAAAGACAACATACGTGGCTAGATACATTGGAAATTGCCCGGATTCTATTACCTTGTGAGTCCGGTTATTCCCTTGATAATTTAACTAAAATTTTAAAGATTAAAAACCCTGATGCGCATCGGGCAGCAGCAGATGCCCGTGCTACAGCCCAGTTGTTCCTCTATCTCGTTAATTTATTGGAAGAAACAGATGCCTTTCTCCTGGAAATTCTCTTTAAGTTAAGCACTGATCAGAATGATGGTGTCAACCGGTTTTTTGAAGAAGCTTATTCTCGCCGGGTAAAAAGTTTTTCCAAAGAGAGACTATCTGCTCGGAACTTGTTTGTATTGGGTGCAGAACAATACACCGGGCTTTTCCGAAATACCTCAGGGCATAAAGATAATAATTATCGTATTCCTTCTAAAGAGATAGAAAATATGTTTCAGGAAGGAGGAACCTTTGCTCAAAATTTTCCTGATTATGAATATCGGCCTCAGCAATTAGAGATGGCTCAGTCTGTCGCTCGAAGCTTTAATGAGAATCAAAACTTAATCGTAGAAGCCGGGACCGGTACGGGGAAGTCACTGGCATATCTTTTGCCGGCGGTGATCTGGAGTTTAAAATCGGGGCAAAAAGTAGTAGCAAGCACCCACACCATAAATTTGCAGGAACAACTTTTGAATAAGGATATTCCTTTAGTCAAAACAATTTTGGGCGTGGATTTTTCCGCTGTTGAGATTAAGGGGCGGAGTCACTATCTGTGCATTAGAAAGTGGGAGTATTGGTTTACTCAGGATAACCCGGAAATTAAGCGGTTTATGATGAGACTGGTGCTTTGGTTAAGCCGGACAGAGTCAGGCGACTCAAATGAGATGTCACTGTCCGCTAAAGAGTCAGGAAGTTGGCAGTGGTTAGCGGCCAGGGGAGATACATGTTTTGGGATAAAGTGTCCCTATTTCCGCGGGGCTTGTTTTGTGAGCAGAGTAAAAAGAAGGGCTGAGGCGGCCCATGTATTAATTATTAATCATTCCTTACTCTTAGCAAATGCAATTATGGATGAAAATATTTTACCGGAATATAAATATTTAATAATAGATGAGGCTCACCATTTGGAAAAAGTGGCTGAGGATCAGTTCGGGACGGAAAGCAGTTATTATCAACTTTCTTTGCTCCTGTCCAGGTTAAAGAAGAAAGAACGCAGCGCTAATGGGGTTTTGGACAATATTGCAGTCAAAGTCAACAAATCGGTGTTTTCTGATGATAACTTCAAGAACAAAATCACAAAAAGTATGGTCTCAGCAGGCAAGTCTGTTAATAAATGTTACGTTGAATTGAGGGAATTTTTCCGTCTCGTGGCAGAATTTTTCAGCCCGCAGGCATCATCGGTGCGTAAAAATTTGAGTACAGTGCGTATTATGTCCGGACACCGTTTAGCAAGCGGTTGGGATGCAATAATATCTGCCGGAGAAAACTTGGTTTTTCAACTTAAGGAACTGGCCGGTTGCCTAACTGAGATTAGCGAACAATTAAGCTATTTAGAAGCCGAAAGCGGATGGGAAGTATCCGGCTCCGGTGAAATTAATATAATTATTGGATCATTGCGAGAGCAGGCAGTTTGCCTGGAAAACATATTAACGGGGGATGAAGAAAACCTGGTGTGCTGGGTGGAATTTACCGGGGATGGCCATTATCCTATGTTGCATACCGCGCCTGTGCAGGTAAACCAACTTTTACACAAGTCTTTGTTTGCCGTAAAATCCTCAGTCGTGATGACTTCAGCAACTCTAACGATAAATAATCAGTTTAATTATTTTAAAGACAGTATTGGGATCAATCTTGGGGATCGGGTGGTGGAGACACTGGTACTGGCATCACCCTTTCTTTACAGGGAAAATGTACTCATAGGTTCCGTTTCCGATTTGCCCGATCCGTCAAAGGCATCAGAATTAGTTTTTACCGAGGCGATATCCCAGGCATTAATCAAGATCGTGCAGGCTTCTCAAGGCCGGACACTTGTTTTGTTTACCTCTCATATGCAATTACGTCAGGTTTATACCCGAATCAGAACGCCCCTTGAGCGGGAGGGAATTACCGTCTTAGCTCATGGGTTGACAGGCAGCAGGGCAAAGCTATTGGAACAATTTAAAAGCAACCCGTCCAGCGTAATCTTGGGTGCAAACAGTTTTTGGGAAGGTGTGGATGTGGTTGGACATACATTAAGTTCAGTAATAATTGTAAAACTTCCCTTTTGGCCTCCTGTTCTTCCCACAGTATCCGCCCGTTTGGAAAGATACCGGAAAATGAATCGGGACGGTTTTTATCAATATAGTTTGCCTCAGGCAATAATAAGGTTTAAACAGGGATTTGGACGCTTGATCAGGTCAGGAACCGATTACGGGGTGGTCTGTATTTTGGATAAAAGAATATACGAAAAAAGGTATGGGCAACTCTTTATCAGGTCTCTTCCCGGAGTAAAAATGGAAATAAAAAAGACCGAGGAAATGGCAGAGACAATTGAAAAGTGGTTAAGAGATAAAAATACTTGTTTAGGAAATAACCTTTTCCCTTCATGCAAATAATGATAAAATAGAACATGATTTTAAGAAGGGTGGGCGGATGTGAATAATTTTTTGTTAGCAAAGGAATCTTTCCCATTTCTCGCCGTCAGTGGGATTATTGGGGTAATTCTTTATCTGATCAATCCATGGGCCAGCTTGCTTCCCGGAATTTTTATTCTTTTTTGCCTTTTCTTTTTCCGCAACCCTAATAGAAATATTATTTCGGACGCGAAAGCTGCCTTGTCTCCGGCAGACGGGGTGATTATGGATATTACTAAGGCAAACGATGCGGAACGACTGGATGGGGAAGTATGGAAGGTCACAATCTTTTTAAGTATATTTAATGTACACTTTAACCGGACCCCGACAGAAGGTGTTGTAGAAAGCATAAGTTATGTACCTGGGAAATTTTTTCCGGCTTTTAAAAGCCATGCCTCGGGTTTAAATGAAAGAAATTACGTTGTTTTCAATACACAGTTTGGGCGGATAATGGTCTGTCAAATTACAGGTTTTATTGCCCGGCGTATTGTTTGTTGGGCGAAGAAAGGAGATGCCTTCCTGCAGGGAGAAAGGTTTGGCATGATAAAGTTTGGGTCTTGCACAGAAATTTATCTACCCTTAAAATACTTGATTTTAGTAAAAAAGGGGGATAAGGTCAAAGGCGGCTTAACGGTAATTGGGAGGATAGATTAATGGGATTAAATGCGATTCCGTCTCTTTTTACTCTAGGGAATCTGGCTTTTGGGGTAGTATCTTTAAATTATACTCTGGAAAACCACTATCAAATGGCGGCGATATTAATTTTATTTTGTATGATTTTGGATGGCTTAGATGGAAAGATTGCCCGGAAACTTGATGCCTCGTCTAATTTTGGCAAGGAACTTGATTCCTTGGCTGATATCGTTTCTTTTGGTGTTGCCCCGGCAATACTGGTCTATGCCCAGGTACTAGGGACCTTCCACTGGGTTGGATTGATTTGTGCGATTTGGTTTGCCATGGCAGGTGCCTATCGACTTGCTCGGTTTAACACGCAGAATATCAGTGGTTATTTTGTCGGAGTACCGATTACTGCAGCGGGAAGTCTTCTCGCATTGCTTAATCTCTTGCCAGACAAGATTCCGGCCCAGGTTTTTTTTGGAATAACGCTTGTTTTAGGAATTTTGATGGTTAGTAAAATCAAGGTTCCAAAATATTAAAAATTTTACTCACCTTTTCCCGGCCTGAGCAATAAAATGTGTTGAGACCAATTTGCCGGAGGGGTGAAAGAAATGCGTGTCTATTATATTAAATTACCGCAGTTTTTACGTAGTATCTTAAAGAAAGCACTAAAACAAAAATAGGAAAGCGCACCTCATACGGTGCGTTTATTTTTTCTCTAATTTTATGGTCTAAACTGTAACTTTTCAAGCTACATTAAGTAAAAAGAGTCTCTTGGGGTGGGTTTGTGAAAGCATATCGTTTAGTTTCCGGGACAATTGTCTTCATATCTTTTGTCATGTTTTCTTGGTGGTTTCAAAAAGGTACGGAACATCTTTATATTCCTACTGCAAGCAGTCAGGTAATTGATGAGGATTACCAAGCCCCGTTTGATTTGGTCTATTATTTTTATCATGCCATCGAAAATAATGACTGGGATAAAATTAAAAATATGGTTACTCCGGAATGGTGGGCGGAAATGCACCGGTCGGGATACCGGCAAAAGTGGCAGAATGCTGTAGAGAAAGATCCGTCTCTGGATTTTGTGATGTTCTTGGTAGCTAACCAAAAAATTGATTTGGAAGACGGCTGGGCATGGGTAATGGGAAAAGTGGACTGGGTATCTGGGAAAAGAAGAATTGATGACGAGAATGAGACGATATTTTTTATTCGGGGTAAAGATAAATGGATGATCAGTTCCATTCGTCTAAATCTTCCGGTAGAGGTCGTCGATAGATTTTATGAAGCAATTAATGATGGGAAGTTTCAAGAAATGATGTCTTTGGTGACTCCGGAATATTGGGAATTGCTGACCCGGGGGGAAATTATCAATTCATTGAAACAGGATTGGGAGAAAAATCGGACCGGAGTGTATTGTGTTTTTTTTCTTAATGATTTTGGAATTAGCCCTTATAGGGGTTGGGTAAAAGGGGATGTGCTTTGGAATCCATTAACCGATGGAGAAAAGGAGACTCCTGTCACACTGATTTTAGTAAACGAAAACGGATGGAAGATTGAAAAAATCAACGGCCACTGGAATCAGACAAAATAGAAGAGGCCGAGAGATGGTTTATCTCCGGCCCTTTGGTAATGAGTTTTTTATTTTACTCCGGAAATCCCGCCAATGGCGGCTGCCAGCAGTGAGTAAGCACTTTTCACAATAAAAGATGACCAGGAGATTCCGGAAGCAAGGGAAGTAACAGCCATTAAGAGGATAAACAGTATGCCGACAAAAAGACCATGATAAAGTCCTTTTGTTCCGGCAGAACGACCAGCTCCATACCCGCCGCAAAACAAGGCAAGAGCTGCTGTCACTACGCCAAAGGGTTTCATCCATAATTCACTAAGGGGAGAAAGATAAAAAATTAAGCTCAGAATAAGGGAGAGGATAATAATTAAAACATAAGAAATGACCAGACCGCGGATAACTGATCCCATGCTTACTTCTTGCATTATGGTAAGTTTGTCTCTGAGCCCCACGGAAGCGCCCTCCTTTTTATCTATTTGTACAATCTATGCAAGTTCCGGTGTTTTATACCTTCAAGATGAAACTTGGGTCTCGCGCTTGACTCACATTAGTAAAAACCATAAAATAGGAGTGTATCTTAAGTCTGCTCCCCGGGTATCTAAGAGTTGGTGCTGGTTTGCTGCCCGTGTAGTATAAGTTCAAAGATGTGGATAGTATAGGTGCAACGAAGGCTTTTCCTAAAGGACTGGAATTTCTACATATTGTAAAAAGCATAATGCTAGAAGTTTTAGCGCGCCTGCTTCAATGACTTGGAGAAGCCAAGTTTAATTAAGTCTGACATGCGCATTAGCATTTATTGCCAGGCGAAAGATATACTTAAGGCCCCCAAGTATCCAGTTTATAATCAAGGACAAAATAATAAAGAAGCTTTTTTCACGGAGGACGTTATTATGTTCGAGTTAGTTGTTGGCGAGCATTTTGATGCCGCCCATTTTTTAAGAGGTTATACCGGAAAATGTGCTAAGGTGCATGGGCATACCTGGCAGGTAGAGATTAGGGTCAGGGGAGAAAGATTGGACGAATCAGGAATGCTGGTTGATTTTTCTATATTGAAGAAAAAGTTAAGAGAGATAACCGGCGTCTTGGATCATTCTTTAATTAATGACCTGGATTACTTTACCACTATTAACCCCACAGCGGAAAATATCAGTATCTATATAGCCCAAAGGTTTCAAGAAATGATGAAAGATGTTTCCGTAAAAATATGCTCAGTTACTGTTTGGGAATCGCCGCGGGCGGCAGCAATATATTATTTGGACAGGTAAAGGATAATGACGACAGCGTTTCTTCAGGAGATTTTTTCTTCTGTTCAAGGAGAAGGGATTTATCTTGGTGTTAGGCAGATTTTTGTCCGTTTTCAAAGATGTAATCTAGCCTGCAATTATTGTGATACCAATGAAGCAACCGGAGAACTGAGCGAAAAATTTCGGGTAGAAACAGTTCCAGGTTCAGGAATTTTTCAGTGGTTTAATAATCCGGTCACCCCACGGCAATTAATGGATGTGGTAGGGAAAATGGCTGCCGAAAAACACCATTCAATTAGCTTAACAGGCGGGGAACCATTGCTTTACAAGGATTTTTTATTAGAATTTTTAAATCTTTTCCGGGGCACATGTCAGATATTTTTAGAGACTAACGGGACCCGTTGGGAGGATTTAAAAGAGTTAATTTCTATGATCGATATTATCAGCATGGATTTTAAACTACCTAGCGCTACCGGGTTATCTTTATGGGATTGCCATGAAAAATTCCTAAAAATAGCCAAGGAAAAAGAAGTCTATGTGAAACTGGTAGTGTCGGCGGAAACAAAAAAGCATGAGGTTGACCGGGCTGTTAAATTAATTCAACGTATTGATCATACTGTTCCGTTAATCCTTCAGCCTGTTACTCCGGTAAATAAGGCAAAAGCTATATCTCCCCGGGATGTTATTTCCCTTCAGGATCATTGCAGTCTTAGCTTAAAAGATGTCAGAGTAATTCCCCAGATGCATAAAACATTTGAGCTTCTTTAGAAAGGACAGATGGATATGAATAAGGAAAAAATCGAACAGGCAGTACGGGATATATTGGAAGCAATAGGTGAGAATCCTGAACGGGAGGGCTTAGTAAATACGCCAAAGCGTGTTGCCCGGATGTTTGAAGAAATTTTCGGCGGTCTAGAGGAAGATCCCACCAAGCATTTGAATGTCCAGTTTGCTGAAGAGAAACATGAAGAAATGGTATTGGTTAAGGATATTCCCATTTATTCCATGTGCGAGCACCATCTCATGCCTTTTTACGGCAAAGCCCATGTTGCTTATATTCCTAAGGGAGGGAAAATAACCGGCTTATCAAAACTAGCGAGGACGGTAGAATGCTTTGCGAAAAGGCCCCAACTCCAAGAGCGGCTGACATCTCAGGTGGCGGATTCCATTATGAAGGTATTATCACCACGAGGTGTTTTGGTTGTGATTGAAGCGGAACACATGTGTATGACAATGAGGGGTGTGAAAAAAGCCGGTTCGAAAACAATTACTTCAGCTGTGCGAGGCCTGTTTGAAAGTAACAAGGCAACAAGAGCGGAGGCATTTTCCTTGATTAGAGAATAGCGGGGAGGATGAAAAATGGAAAAAACCCCTGAAGGAAAATTGGAGCTAATTGCTACCAAGAATTTTTCTTCCAGTGATGAGCTTTATAAAGTTGTTGACTTTCTAAACAAAAGTCTCAAGCAGTATAATTTAATGTTTGGGCTGAAAAAATCCGGAAAAAGTGAAATGGTCATTACTATTTATGAGGTCTGAACATGATACATTGGAAATCATTATTAAAAGAGATTATCAGTACAGTCCTGATAGCGGCTCTCATTGCTGCCGTTATTAAAATTTTTATAGTTGATAATAGAATCATTCCCTCATCTTCTATGTACCCAACGATATATGTGGGTGATATGCTTCTTGTCAATAAGGCTGCCTATTATTTTAGTTCTCCGGATCGGGGAGATATTGTGGTTTTTAAACCTGGTAAGGAGATTGGGAAAAAGGATTTAATTAAGAGAGTAATTGGGCTTCCCGGAGAAACTGTGGAAGTCCGGGATAATAAAGTGTTTATTGACAATATAGTTTTAGATGAAGATTATCTGGATGAACCGCCTCAGTATGTTTTTGGACCGGTGAAGATACCGTCAGGATGTCTTTTTGTTTTAGGAGATAATCGCAATATGAGTTTTGACAGTCACCAATGGCCGAATCCGTTTTTGAGCATTGATTCCGTGAAGGGAAAGGCTTTTTTCCGGTACTGGCCGCCAGATAGAATAGGAAGTTTACAAAGGAGGTAGGATATGAAAATCCTTCTGACCAATGATGATGGAATTCAAGCTGAAGGAATCCAAACATTGAGGCGAGCGCTGGAGGAGATTTCTGAAGTAACAGTGGTGGCGCCAAGCTATGAAAGGAGTGCTACCGGGCACGGTATTACGGTGCATAAACCGATCAGAGCAGAAAAAGTAAAACTTGGTGGGTCGGCAAATGAGCACTGGTCGGTTGTGGGGACCCCGGCCGACTGTGTTAAGCTGGCTTTAGAAGTTCTAATGAAAAGCCCACCGGATTTAGTTGTTTCCGGGATTAACCATGGGGCTAATTTAGGAACCGATGTTTTATATTCCGGTACTGTTTCCGCGGCAATAGAAGGCGCAGTTAACGGTCTTCCGGCCATAGCCGTTTCTCTGGTGGATATTTCAGTTTTGGATTTTTCATTTGCGGCTAAATTTACTGCCCGACTCTGCACATTGCTTAAAGAGAAGGGATTTCCCAAGACATTATTAAATGTCAATATCCCCGCCCAGGAGGAACTACCAAAAGGAGTCAGGATAACTAAAATGGGTTCAAGACATTATGTTAACACGGTGGAGAGCCGTCAGGACCCCCGGGGAAGGGAGTACTTTTGGCTGGCGGGTGACGTGGTAAACGTCAAGGGTGACGGCAGTACCGACGTGGACGCGGCCCAAAACAATTATATTTCTATCAGCCCCTTGTTTTTTGATTTAACAGATTACGCAATTATGGAAAAGGTTAAGTCCTGGGAGTTGGGGAAAATTTTCAGCTAGAACCATTTATTTAGGAATGGTAATCTGGAAAAGATGCTGAGACGCATGCCGCCCATGATAAAAAGAAGGACAAAGTAACAGCATGTTGAAAAGGCCATGGAGCCGATCATTAGGAGGATTTGATTTCCTCCCGGGTTGAATAAATATAGTTCCCCGAGGCAGAGAAGAAGAAGTGAGACAGTGCCGGCAACAAAAGGCTTAAAAATGATATTGGCTAAGGAAAGATGCAGGGAATAATTTCTCAGGTAAAGAAAGTTGAGGGTACTGCCCACAAAAAAGCTGATGACCAGAGCAATGGCAGCACCATTTATCCCCAATGAAGGAATTGGGGTTAATAGCAGGAATCCTGTTACTTGACATGATCCGGAGATAATTGTGTTAACCAAGAGCACCCGGACTTTCCCTAGACCCTGCATAATACTGCTCAGGGTTTGCTGAACATAAAGAAAAACCCCACCAAGAGCCAGAATCCTCAATGGTTCTCCTGCTTCCGGCGCATGAAAAATAATGTCGCAGAGTTCGCGACCGTAATAGAAAAGGAGCATCATGCTAGGCGCGGCAAACACTACGGATATCTGAAGAGCTTCTGATACCCGGTGGTTGAGAAGCTTTTTATTTTGACGGCCAACCAGTTCGGCCACGGCCGGAATCATCGATACGGCAAGAGACATGGTGAAGACTCCGGGCAGGTGTAACAGGGAGAGGGCAACGCCGGAAAATCTCCCGTATATTTCAGTTGATGTTCTCATATCACATCCCGCCAGCATCAGGCCTTTTGGAATGAGCATGGCCTGCATAGCGATGAGGAAAGTAGAAAGAAGTCTGGTAATGGTTACAGGAGTGCCGTAGGAAAACATGCTTTTGACAATTTGTCTCCTTGTGAAGGTAGGGAGGCCTACTGCCGTTTTATTATGAGACGTTGTTTTGTACCGGGCAACCATGTAAATGAGTCCGGACAGTTCACCCATTACTGATGCCAGGGAAACAGCGACAACTGCTATCTCCAGACCGTATTTTCTCAATTTTACCGCAAGGGTGAGGCCGACAATTACCCGAACCGTTTGTTCCAAGGCCTGACTGACACCGATTGCTGAAACTTGTTTGAGTCCTTGAAAATAAGCCCGAAAAACAGAGCAGAGGGCAATAATAAAGATAGCAGGAACCATGGTCAGAAAGCAAAGGTAAATCCGCTGGTCTGCGGCAAAATGATTAATGATTACCGGAGCGAAAAGATAAATGAGTCCGGTGGACAAAAGACCTGCGAAAACCAAGAGAAAGGCAGCCACGCGAAAGATCTGTTGCACATTCCCTTGATTGCCTTTGGCGCTTTCTTCCGCAACCAATTTGGACATAGCGAGAGGGATACCCCAGGTAGTCAATACTAAAACAAAGGCATATATCGGGGTGACCATTTCCACCAAGCCGATGCCTTCGGTGCCCAGGATACGAACCAATACCACGCGGTAAAAAAAACCCAGGAACTTTATAAAAAAATTTGAAACCAAGAGGATGAATGTTCCGTAAAGCAGGCTGTGTTTGACCACTTTTCTTTCACACCCATTTTGATGAAGCTTGTTTATCTAGCATAGAAATATGCTGGGATAAAGAATTGCAGTACCATTTATTGGTTAAACTGTAAGGAATGGGGGTGAAAATTTGCCGAGGAGAAAAAATTTCTTTGATAAAAAGGATTTTTTATTGTGAGGGCATAATATATAAGTTTATGCTAACATATGTTTTTACTTTAATTTTATTTAAATTAAATAATTTAATTTAATGGGGAAATTGAAGGAGGATATTGCATGAAGCTATACCCATCACAGAGTATTAGAAACGTTGGTATTGTATCTCACCAGGGGGCAGGAAAAACTTCCCTGACTGAGTGCCTGTTATTCAATACCGGAGCCACCAATAGGTTAGGTAAAGTCGATGAAGGTAATACTGTATCTGATTACCATCCTGAGGAGATTAAGCGTAAAATTACCATTAACACATCTTTAGTGGCGTGTGAATGGAAGAACACAAAAGCAAATCTCTTAGATACTCCCGGATTTTCCGACTTCTTCGGAGAAGTAATGGGTACCTTACGGGTTTCCGACAGTATTCTCATGGTAGTTGATGCGGTTGCAGGAGTTGAAGTCAGTACGGAGATTATCTGGAACTTGGCATGTGACATGGAGATACCCCGTCTTGTTTTCGTCAACAAGATGGATCGGGAAAATGCCGATTTTTATAAAGCCATTGATTCCATGCAGGAAAAACTATCCAAGCAAGTTGTTCCAGTGCAGCTGCCCATTGGTGCGGAAGCATCTTTTAAGGGAATTGTTGATTTAATTGAAATGAAGGCATACCAGTATGATACAAACGGCAAGGGTACAGAGATTAAAATACCTGACGAGTTACAGTCAGATATGGAAACCTATCGGGAAATGCTGATTGAAGCAGCCGCTGAAAGTGATGACGATCTTACCATGAAGTATCTGGAAGGGGAAGAACTGACTGCGGATGAGATTGTCACCGGTTTAAAAGCAGGGATCTTAGCCGGTAATGTAGTGCCTGCTTTATGCGGTTCTGCCATCAAAAACATGGGCGCTGACAAGTTACTTGATTTCATTATTAATTATGCTCCTAATCCTCTTGATAGATTGGAAGATAAATCCGCGGAAAACAAACCGGTGGCTGCCCTAGTATTTAAAACCATGGCCGATCCTTATGTGGGCCGGATAAACTATTTCAAAGTTTTCCAGGGCACTTTAAAAGGTGATTCCGTCCTCTATAATCCTAATAAAGAAACAGACGAGAAATTTAGCCAAGTTTATACCATGCAGGGCAAGACCCAAAGCCAGCTTGGGGAATTTAAATGCGGCGATATCGGGGTAGTGGCAAAACTTGCCCAAACTAATTCCGGCGATATGCTTACGACAAAAGACAGCGGTATTGTTTTAGAAGGAATCAAGTTCCCGGTTCCTACCCTGACAGTGGCAATTGAGCCTAAGTCCAAGGGTGATGAGGACAAACTGGGCAACGGTATTAACCGGCTGCTTGATGAAGATCCCACTTTAAGAGTGGAGAAGAATGTTGAAACAAAGCAGACACTGCTTACTGCCATGGGTGAAGCCCATATTGATATTGTGGTAGATCGGCTCCAACGGAAATTTGGGGCAGAGGTAAACATTATTGAGGCCAAGGTACCATATCGTGAGACGATTAAAGGTAGTGTTATCAAAGTGGAAGGAAAGCATAAAAAACAATCAGGCGGACACGGCCAATACGGGCATGTGTACATTGATATGGCTCCTTATTCGGAAGGTGATTTTGAGTTTACTCAGTCTATTTTTGGTGGTTCCGTTCCAAAACAATATATCCCGGCAGTAGAAAAAGGGGTGCGTGAATCGATGCAGGAAGGGATCCTGGCAGGTTACCCGGTAACAAATGTTAAAGTAAACCTGCAAGACGGATCTTTTCATCCGGTGGATTCTTCTGAAATGGCCTTTAAGATTGCTGCTTCCTTGGCATTTCGTAAAGCTTGTGAGCAGGCAAAACCGGTGCTTTTAGAACCTATCATGAATGTGGAGGTACATGTGCCCGACCAGTTCATGGGTGATATCATGGGTGATTTAAACAGCAAACGCGGGCGTATTTTGGGCATGGAAAAGGAAGGGAATATGCAGGTGATTAAAGCGAACGTTCCTCTCTCGGAAATGTACCGTTATGCCATTGATCTAAAGTCCATTACCCAAGGTCGCGGGAGTTTTTCTATGGAATTTGTTCGCTATGAAGAAGTACCAGGTAATCTGGCAGAGAAAATTGTTGCTACTGCGAAAGAGGAGAAGGAATAAAGAATAAATCAATAAGTGACCATATGAAGCAGGGGTATTTTGCCCCTGTTTTTTTTATTTTTAAGCGGGGAAGACTATCAATAAAGATTTTTTGGAGGTGATAACGGTGCATAACCAATATGATGAATTTACCCTGAAGGAAAAAATTGAAAAGGAGCTTCCCTCAGCACTGGAAATTGATGTGGAGATTGATGAAGGGAATGCGGTATTGACCGGTGTGGTTGATTCTCTGGCGGAAAAAGAGCAGGTTGATGAAATAGTAAAAAGATTTCCAGATGTCAACTCTATCCAAAACTTTCTGATAATTGCAATCGATAAAAACATTAACGATAAGGAACTCAAGGAAAAAATCGAAGAAGAACTGCTTGCCTTCGGTGCCAACCTTTTACATTTAAGTGTCAATGTGGACAGTGGGACGGTTTTTCTGGGGGGAGTAGTCAGGGAGGCGAAAATTAAAGAAAATGCCTTGGATCTGATAGCCAGAATTCCAGGGGTAGCCGGTGTTTATAATCATCTGCGTGTAATGCATTAGGAAAAGATACTTAAATTTACTGTACTAAATGCTATTAAGTATCACTAAAAAATACGAAGAACAAGTAAGTTTAGTAATTAAATGGTAAATAGCACTGTTTTAAACAAATCGACAATAGATTTTTTGTATTTTTATGTTATAATAGTCGTTGCATAAACAGTTCTTAGTGTCAGATGGAGTTTTTACTCCATCTGACGGTTATAAATCGTATTCTGGAACTGTTAGCTGTCGAACAAATAAGCAATATTAGGGAGAGAACAAAATTAATATGGGAGCAGGAGAAGTATTATTAATTAGTACAATTACCGGTCTTGCCACTGGCCTAGGCGCATTGATTGTTAGTTGTTGCGGTCATTTTAGCAAACGTACTCTTTCGGCATTACTGGGTTTTGCTGCGGGAATTATGATTTCGATTTCAACATTAAGCCTTCTTCCTTCGGCTGTCCAATATGGTAATGCATTTTTGGCCGGAGGAGGTTTTTTTGCCGGGGTTATAACTATGCTTTTTTTGGACAACTTAATTCCTCATCTCCATTTTTTCCAAAAGGAAGGCAGAAACAAGGCTTATATGAAAATGGGTTATTTTATTGCTGCCGGAATTGCCCTCCACAACCTTCCGGAAGGACTGGCTTTAGGTGCCGGTTATCAAGCTGCCGACGAGTTGGGAACTATGATTGCGTTGGCAATTCTTTTGCACAACATTCCTGAGGGAATGGGAATTGCGGCTCCATTGAAAGCCGGGGGAACAAGGAGCATTAATATAATTGGCATTACCAGTTTGGCCGGTTTGTTCACGCCGATGGGCACATTGATTGGAATTCTCATTTTTAATATATCCAATTTATTTATTTCTCTTGCCATGGGTTTTGCCGCTGGGGCGATGATCTATATCGTCAGTGATGAGTTAATTCCTGAGTCTCATAAGCAGCACTCCCACTATGCCAATATTGGAATTGCCCTAGGTGTTCTTTTAACATTTTTTGCCCAAAGTGTATGATTAAAGTTGTCTGAAATATTAAGAGGGGGTGGAGCCCCCTCTTAATGTTTACATGTCCTCAACGTTGTTGTCTTCAACTTCATTTTCGGCTTTGATTCTCCAAGCCAAAGCTTTCAAGACAGATGCAATTGCCTTTTCTTTAACTGCAGCCGCAGTGATTAAGACTTTAAACAGTAAAATCTTGTCTCCAACGGAACGCTTATGGTCGCATTTTAGTTCTTCAAGGACGCAGCAGATAAAGTCTGCCATGCATTGGGCGATATCAGCTTCAGCTTGACCGATAGCCTTTACAGACTGGTCATGGTGACAGTAACGATCGTACGCCAAAAGAATCATCCTCCTAATTA